>NZ_PPEL01000049.1 GCF_002899695.1 Rubneribacter badeniensis | reverse complement strand
GTGTATAAGAGCCCTCCTTTCCTCCCCGTGCGCGAATTCGGCGCGAAAATGGACACGGAACCGCGCTCTGGCACGGAATTCGTCATGCGAAGGGGTGCCTACTGGGAAAACCCCAGGTCGCGCAAATCGGCCAAGCGGGCGCAGCCCGATTTCGAGCCGATTCCGTGCCAGAACGCGGTTCCGTGTCCATTTCGGGCGCGAAATCCTGCACGCGGCTCAAACGGCCAGCATGGAAGCCGCTTACGCGGCGTGCCCGGATCCGCGTCTTCGCATGACGAGCGCTGCCATCAGGCACGCCGTCGCAAAGACGCCGAAAGCGGTCAAGCCCCCTCCGGGGGGGGGATGCAAAGGGACGAGGGATTGGGCGGTTTCAAGCGGTGAACGCACCTTGCGCCGCCTTGCGGAGAAGCTCCGCGTACGCCTCCGCCGGCATCCTCCACCCGAGCGTCTGCCGGGGGCGCCCGTTGAGCTGGTCCTGCATCTCCCTCACCTCCGCGTCGGCCACCGTCGAGAAGTCGGCGCCCTTGGGGAAGTAGTCGCGGATGAGCCCGTTGGTGTTCTCGTTGGTGCCGCGCTGCCAGGGCGAGTGGGGGTCGCAGAAGTAGACCCTCACGCCGGTCGCCTCCGTGAACGAGGCGTGCCCCGCCATCTCCGCGCCCTGGTCCCACGTGACCGTGCGCATGAGCGCCGCGGGCGCTCCCGAGACCATGTCGGCGAGCTCGGCGGTGACGAGCGCGGAGGGGTGGAGCTCCAGCCTTCTCGCCAGCAGCAGCCTCGACGTCCGCTCCACCAGGGTGACCAGGCAGCTCCTCCCGTCGCCGCCCACGACGAGGTCGCCCTCCCAGTGGCCCGGGACGGCGCGGCCGTCGGCCTCCCGGGGCCTCAGGGATATCCCGCACCCCTCGACCCAGCTCCTGCCCGCGCCGCGCCCGGCCGGCAGGCGGCTCCGGGGCAGGCGCGCCGTGCGCCCGGACCTCAGCGCCTTCTCGAGTTTGAGCTCCTGGCGCAGCGCCCCCTTCCCCTGCACGTAGAGCGCTTGGTAGATGGACTCGTGGCTCAACCTCATCCCTCCGTCCCCGGGGAAGTCCGACCTCAGCCGCTCCGATATCTGGCGCGGCGACCAGCGCAGCGCGAGCCTCGAGAGGACGTAGGCGCGCAGCGGCGCGCTCGCGTCGACCCTGCGCGCCTTGGGGCGCGCGGCATCGCGGTCGGCCGCCTCCTGGGCCGCGTAGGGGTCGTAGCCCCCGTTCGGGCCCCGGCGGCGGGAGACCTCCCTGCTCACGGTGCTGCGGGAGAAGCCTATCCCGGCGGCGATGGCCGCGTGCGCGAGCCCGGCCGCCAGGCCCGAGGCTATCGCCAGCCTCTGCTCGAGCCCCAGCCTCGAGGGGGCCCCGCCCCCCGGCCTCCTGTCCGCCACGGCGCCCCCGATCCACCCGGGGTGGAACCGCACCCCGGCCTCCCTGCACCACCTATGCACCGTCTGGCGCGAGACCCCCGTCTCGGCCTCGGCGCGACGGAGCGTGCAGCCGGTCTCGCGGACCATCCTCACGGTCTCGTGCCTCTTCCTCCTGCTGTAGCCCATTCTACGTCATCTCCCATCGTTCCGATGGTGCGATGACCGCTTGACTCCGCCCCGTCCCTTTGCCACAAAATGCGGCATCATCCCTCCCTGCCCCTTTGCACCCCTTTGTCGCTCGTGCATTCGCTTCCTCGTCCGGTTCGTCCGGCGCGTTCGCATCCGAGGCGAGCCGCCTTGGCGCGCTCGTCTAGCGCGACTCTTCGGCTGATTCCACCATGCGCATAAGTTCTTGCTGGGTGTGGATGTCGAGCTTGCGGTAGATGTGGCGAATATGGGTTTTGGCGGTGCCCTCGGAGATGTACAGCTTTTCCTGGATGTAGGCGGCGTTGTGGCCCTTTGCCAGGAAGAACATGACCTCCGTTTCGCGCGCGGATAGCAGGTAGGTGTTCGCCACGGTCTCGCATTTGGCGCGGAACCGGCCGCCGCGCGTGCGCTGGTCTTGCCGCTCGGGTGCCGATCGCATCGACATCGATGCGAGGCGCGACGCTGCGGGCGTGTTGAGCATGGCCCGCCGCGCCTCCGACGGCCCTTCGCTCTTCGGAGCGCGGGGGTTGCCGGGACGCTCGGAAGCGTTCGCATGCTCGGGGATGGCGGGACGCTCGGAGGCGCGGGGGATGTCGGAGCGTCTTGGAGCGTCCGTGCGCCTGGACGCGTTGGAGTGCACGGACGCGTCGGCGCACTCGAGGGCGTCGGAGCGCTCGGGCGCGCCCGCGCGTTCGTCGGGCCTTCCTCCGGCGTCCGCAGCGCTCTCCGCACCCTCGGTGCCCTCGGACGTCCCGACGCCGGATGCCGTTCCTTTGCCAGAGCGCGTCGCCGTCTCGGGCGCGTGCGGCGTGAAGGGGGCCACCAGATCGTTCTCCAGGCTGGCCGAAACTGCGCGCACTGCCGGACAGGGCACCACGATGGCCTCCACTTCACGCTCGCGCGGCAGTAGCGCATAAGCCACGGCGATGGCGGCGAACATCGACATGACGAGGGCTTGCTGGCTCATGAGGGTGTCGCCCGCCCAATCGGCGAGGACAACCGGGGCCAGCGAGCCGGCCATGATGCCCGCGGCCAACATGCCGCGCCCAAGCCCGAACACCAACACGGGCGAGATGCGGAACCGCTGCGCCAACATTCCGAAGAACATCCACATCATGGCCTCGAAGCACAGGTACCCGATGAGCAGCGCCGTGTCAGCCGCTAGGTTCGACTGGTTGCGCCCGAACGGCAAGAACAGCAGCGCGACCACGACGAGGGGGACGAGGGGACGGAAGTAACGGTTCCACTGGTCGTTCCTGCCCCGTGCGAGGATGCTCACCAGCACGGTGACGGCGGCGCAGCTGCTGGCCAATAGCAGGACGAGTTGGTCGCCTATCGTGGCTGCGGCCAGCACGGATTGGAGCGTCGTCTGCCGAAGCGCTCCGAGGACAAGCCCCATGATGGCGGTGGGAACGCCGAAGCGCACCAGGAACTTCACCCGGTTGATGGGCAGCGGCTTGAAGAGGGGCACCTCTTTGCGCTTCGAGTAGTGCAGCGGGATCTTGGACCAGAGGATGGCGCACTCGAGCAGCGGAAGGGCGGCGGTGGCCAGTCCCGAAAGCGGCGCGGGAACCGCATGCAGAAGCACCGCGTACACGCCCATGGCGATGGGGATGGAAAGCGCGGTGTTCAGTGCGATGGTGGAGGTGTCGTTTCTTGCGAACGCCGTTCCCCAAAACAGGATGAGCATCGACGACCCCAGGCCGGTCAGCACGCCGGATGCGATGTCGGCCGCCATGCTGCCGATGGGTCCGGTGAGCGCCAGGGTGGCGGTGCCGGCGCAACCGAGAACGCTTGCCCCCAGCAGGGTTTTGCGAGAGATGTAGAAATCGAGAAAGCGCTGGTCGGTTGCGGCGGCGAACAGCAGGCACGCGCTGTAGACGATGATGGAGATCAGATAGGAGAGGGTGATGTGGACGTCGTTCGGGCTTGCGAGGTACGCGGTGGTTCCGAAGATCGACGCGCTTCCGAACATGGAAGAGAACACCCATGCTTGGTGGAGCCCGTACCCGATGCACAGCAGGGATAGGTTTCCGAGGGCTCTGCCTTCGTCGACATGCGCGCTGAACGTGATGCGTGGAACGCGTAAACTCACTGCCCCCCCCCCCTCCTTTCTGCCGCTTCGCTCCCGGTGCGGCAGTTGTCCGTGCGACGGAAATGATAATAGTCGCTCTCACCTTTGTCGAGCGACGACGGCCCGTCCTTCTGACGTGACGAGGGGCGATGCTGAAAAATCATACGCAGAGGATGATGGGCTGCGCTTCTTTGCGAAAGCGAAACCGGGATGCGAGACGGTGCGCGGGGAGCGATGCCCGCGCAGCGGGGGAGCGGGAGTGCGGAACGGGCGCGGGACGGAATGCTTGCGCAGGGGGAGGGCGGTGCGGAATGGACGCAAGGCGCGATGCCCGCGCAGGGAGCGGCGCGGAGCGCGAAAGGCGACGGGGGAGGAAAGGGGAGGGAAGGGGCCGGCTGGTCGTCCGACCCCTTCCCTCTGCGGCGGGCTACGCCACCGTGATCACCACGCTGTCCCAGCGCTCGAGGACGGTGTCCTCGCCGTCGGTTCCCGCGCTGTCGTACGTGGTTTGCGTGCCCGGTGCCTGGCTTGCAGCCTTGTGCACCGTGCACGTGTACTGCTTGTCGGAAAGATCGTCCGCCAAGCTGGAGACGCTGTAGTCGTGGATGGCTTCCAGTCCGTTTTGGTTCTCGTTGGAAACCACGGCCTCCTTCAGGCAGTCGCCGACGGTGCTGCCTTCGGGAACCATGATGACCCCGGTCTTCACGCCTCCGTTCGATGCGGTCTCGTCCAGCGTGCACACGATCTCGATCGCGCCTTTGCTCTCCGTGGCCACAAGCTCGTCGTTGTGGACGTAGTAGAAGCCGTAGGCGGGAACCGCGACCAGTGAGCATGCGCCCACGAGGGCCGCTGCGACAAGGATCCTCTTGCCGCGAGCTGCGTTGGCCATAAGAGTTCCTTTCTGCAGGAGCCCCGCTTTTCGCAACGCGCCTTGGATTATAGGGTGCTGCTTCCTGGTCCGTCAAGCGCGGCAAAAGGGGACAGGGCTCGCGTTTTCGCATGTCAGACAGGGTGCGTATGATATCGGCCCCAGTTTCAGCCTTGCGGGATGATGCTTGCGCGCACGCGGTTCCTATAATCGACGAAGGCCTTGCGCGGCGGGCATCCCCCCCCCCTCCCCGCCCGCCGCGCGAGCGCATCTAAGCATTCGGAGAAAAGGCGAGAGGCGAGAAGGATCCGCGCGATTCGGTGCCCGCGGCATGCGGAGCGAGGAGCAAAGAGCGAGGCGCGCTGTGGCGTTATCGCGCGCGACGAGGAGGCAGGATGGCGAACGACGTGAATGAGATGTGGGACGGATTCGACGACGATTTCGACCCGTTGGCCGTGGACGACGAGGTCATCGACCAGGAGGATATGGACGACGACAACCCGCTTGACACGGTGGACTATCCCACCATGCGCACCATGCCCAGCGAGATGCGCCGCGAAAGCGTCTACACGCCCGAACGCATGGGCGGTGCCGAAAACGCGATACGCTCGCTTTTGGACCACAATCCGGGACGGCGCGCGGTGCTGCTGTCGATCGTCGGATGGTGCGCCGAGGGATGCCCCACCAGCGAGTTGACGCGTCGCGTGGACGAGCTGCAGCGCGACAACCGCTCGGTGTACGCGCCCACCACGCTGTGCCGGATGCTGGAGCGCGCGGGCGCTCTCGAGCTGGAGATGCCCGAGGTGGCCGACGCGTGCGAGGATGCGGCCGAGGGCGTGGAGTACCTTGAGATCAAAGAGCGCGTCGATCCGGTGTGGCGCGCGACCGCTGCGGGATTGGACGTGCGCGAATCGCTGACGCAGGGCGCGGCGTTTCGCGAGCTGGTGCTGGGGCGCGACGCGAAGTACGTGGAGGTGTACCGCGCGGTGATGGAGACCGTCGCCGCGGAGCCGCGCTCGAAGGCGTACATCGACGCGCTGGTGGACGCGTTTCCCGTCGTGCAGAGCCCGCGGCGCTTCGGTGGGCACTTCATCGACCTGTTGGAGCGCACCGATGCGCTTGAATGGAAGGATCGCGCGTGGCGGCTGACCGACCTGGGCCGCTCGATGCTGCCCGTCGTTCAGGCGATGGGGAAGGAGGACTGACCGATGGCCGACAAGATGCAGACGGAAGCGCAGGCGGCGACCTGCGCGGAGGCGCGTGCGGCGGCTCGAGTGGAGGCGAGGACGGCGCGGGAGCCGCATGCCGCGTGCGGGGAAACGACCGACGAGGCGACGGTCGATCTGGCAGAGCTGATGGACTTGCGGGCGCGCACCTACGGGATGCTCGCGCGGCTCTACCGCAAGGAAGTGGACAAAGAGGTGCTCGACGAGCTTCAGTCCATGCGGTTTCCCACGTCGACGGGCAATGCCAAAGTGGACGAGGGCTACCATTTGCTGTACGACTATCTGCGCACCGCATGGGATGACAGCGTCACCGAACTGGCCATCGACTACGTGCGTACGTTCATCGGCCATGGCGTGAACGGGTACTCGGCGGCGTATCCGTACGAGAGCGTGTACACCTCCGAGCGCCGCCTGATGATGCAGGAGGCGCGGGCCGAAGTGCTCCAGACGCTGCGCGAGAACAACCTCAAGCGCGGGAATTGGACCGAGGGCGAAGACCATGTTGCGTTGGAGCTTGAGTTCATGCAGCGCATGGCCATGCGCACCGCCGCCGCCCTGCGTGACGGCAACGAGGAGAGCGCGGCCGAATACGTGCTCACCCAGCGCACGTTCGCGCGCGACCACCTGCTGAACTGGCTGCCCATGCTGACCGGCGACATGCGCATGTTCTCGCGCACGACGTTCTACCAAGGGCTGGCGCAGCTGACAATGGGGTACGTGGAAGAGGATGAGGCCGTCCTGTCCGAGCTGCTGGACGGGTAGGGCCTCGGCTTGCCGCGCGGCGTCTGCCGCGCGGCGGGCGCCGTCTTCGCGATGCGGGGATGTGCGCTTGAGAAACGAGAAGGATTGCGAAGGCTCGAAGGGCGTGTCCGGACAACGGCATGCCCTTCGAGCCTTTCGGCGAAATTTCAGATGACGAGAAGCGCCGGTTTCGGGAAAGGGCGTTCCGATCTCGAAGAAGGGGACGCGCTTCTCGAATGCGGAAAGGCGCGCGGCCCCGCGTGTCGCGCAGGGCCGTGCTGCGGGCGCGTTAGTTCAGGCCGCGTTCGGACAGCAGGTTCTGGCCGCCGTTGGTGGTGGGCGCGGCGTTGCCCGCCTCGGCCAGCAGGCTCGAGGGCCGCACGACCGCGATACGTTCGCCGTTTTCGGATCGCACGCGGGTCACCTGCATTTTCGAGCGCTCCGCAAGCTCGAGCGACGCCTTGCTGAAAAACGAGATCACGAGGTGGTCGCGGGCTTTCGACGCGGCGTTGGCGAAGCGTTTGCGCTCCCGGTTCATCGTGCGTTCGCGCGCATCTTGCGTGCTGATCACCTCGAAGGCGTCGCGGCAGGGGACGAGCCCGTCCACCGCCGCCATGGCGAGCACGCGGTCGTACTCGGTGCCGCACAGGGCGTCGTACGTGGCCACGTGGAGGATGTGCGCTCCTTCGGGCCAGACGGGTTCGGTCGCGCTTGCGCGCGCCAGGCGGTAGAGGGCGGTCGCATCCTCGTCGCCGACGAGCGCGAAGGAGACGGCCTCGAATTCGGGCAGGTCGGTCGCGCCGATCGCGCGCATGAGCGCGAATCCGCGTCGCGCGGCGTTCTTCGCGATGAAGTCCTGCCCCTCGCGCCAGCGCCGCGCCAGAACGCCCGCGCGGAGAAACGGCTCTTCGCCCGCGCCGGTGCTCTCGGCCGCAGTGCGGCTTGCGGGGCCGTCCGCATGTCGCACCGCAGCGTCGCCTTCTACCGCAACTGCCGTGCGGGCGAGCGCGTCGTAGAGCGAGATGCCCTGCTCGTCTGCATAGGCGGCGAGGTTCGCCCAGGCGTCGCTGTTGGTGAGGTGATTGTCGAAGCCGCACCAGCTGCGCCAAGCGGTCAGGTCGCGCGGATCGGCCAGCAAGGCGAGCTTCGTGTACGCCACGAGCGCCCGCGCCCGCGCGCTGTCGCGCGGATCGCCGCCGATGGACGCCAGCGCCCCGGCGGTGGACACCTCGAATCCGCGCGTGCGCAGCAGTTGGGCCGCGAGCGCCGCCCAGCGTTTGGCGGGCACGAGCACGCAGGTACGGCTCTCGCGCGGATCGCTTTCGGCATCCACGAGCGAGCGGAGGTACTTGGTCAGGCCGTTCAGCTCGTCCTCGGGGGAGGTCCACTTCACCGCTTCAAGCTCGTTGTCGCTGGCCGGCAGAAGCGCGCGGGCGGCCTTGAGCGTCGGGTCCATGTCGCCTTGATCGCACAGCGCGTCGACGAACGCCGTGATGGCGGGCCGGGCGAACGCCCCTTCCAGGGTGAAGGTTCGCACATTGCGGCGAACGGCGTCGAACTGGGCGAACCCCGCAGGGTTGGGATAATCAGAGGCCGCCTCGACCGTCTGGTTGGGATTGCCCGCCACGATGAGCTGCGTGCCCGCCAGCAGGCACAGGCAGGTTTGCTGGGCGCGGCTGAGGTTTTGGAAGTCGTCGCACAGCACGTAGTCGTACGCCGCCCGCGCTTCGGCACCTGCCTCGCTTTTCAGGAATTCCACCGCAAGCGCGGGCCCCTCGTGGCGCACCATGGCGCCGCGCGAGACGAGCGTGCGGACGAGGTAGTCGAAAATCGTTTGCTCTTCGCCGCCGACGCACCATTCGCTTCGGGGACGGAGATCTTCCATCTGCCGGTAGAAGTGCTCCAACATGCGGCGCAGCTTGCGCAGAGGGGTTCCGAGCGTCTTCATATCCTCTACGAGAAAGAGGTATTCGGCATCGATCAGCACGCGCGGCACGCGCCTGGTCGCCGCGCGTGCGGCGGGGGAATCGAGTACGTCCGTGCATGCGCCGAGTGGCGTGCGCACGGGAATGCGGGCCGCCTCCTGCGCGCGCTGCTCGCCCGCAAGCGCCGCCAGGCGGCGGCGAAACGCTTGCGCCGCAAAGCCGTTCGTGACCTCCACCAGGATGGAGGCCGGATCGACCCCTTCATCCAGCAAATGCACGGCGCGGCGTGCGAGCGCCTCGGTCTTGCCGCTGCGGGCCGGCCCGTGCACCTTTGCGATGCGCCCGTCGAAGGATGCGATGACGTCTATCATGCGACGACCTCCTCTTCGGCACGCCCGTCGAGGCGGGTGGGCGCGACGGATTCGGCCGAATCGATGGGCTCGATGGATTCGACGAAGGCCGCGCGTGCCGAATCGAACAGGCGCGCGCCTCCGTCGGCGTATTCGATCTGCCACAGGCGATAGTCCAAGGCGAAGTCGGCCTCTTCCGGGGCGTAGCGATCCTCGATTGTCTCGCCGCCGTCCGTGCTACCCTCGGCGTCGCCCTCGTCGCTTTCGGTTGGGGCTTTGTCGAGGGCGTCTCGAGCGTTGGCTGCTTCGCTGGCATCGGAGACGGTGTCGGACCGCCTTTCGTCCGGCGTCGCCGCGTGCGCCATCAGCTCCGGAGACTCCAGAAACGCCTCTTCGGCCTCGCGTTCGGCGGCTTCCGCTTCGGCTCGGGCGCGTTCGGCCTCGGCCTGGGCGCGAGCCGCCTTTTCGGCCTCGCGCCGCGCTTTGGCCGCCAGCCCGATCTTGCGCTGTCGCTCGTACTCCTCGGGGGCGGGCATGCGCACGCGCTCCACGTTCTCGCCCAGTGCGTTGTTGCCGTAGGCTTCCCGCAGTGCGGTGATCGTCGCGTTGGCCGAGGGGTCGACGGCGCTCGTGCTGTCGCAGCGCAGCAGCACGGAAAGCTGGCCGTTTTGAAGGTCGAGCTCGTACCAGTCGAACATGAGCGGGTCGCGGCCCTCTTCGCGCTGACGACGGTTGAAGATGCGCATGTTGTTGCCCACCTTGCGCAGCTCGTTGCCGATCCAGCGCTCGATGACGTCGTTCCACAGCTCGTTCGCCCCCTCGTCTTCCGGGTCGAGGTAGCGGCGCGTTCCCATCTTCACGAGGAAGCGCGCGATGTTGCACGGCGCGCTCGCATTCGTTTGTGCGCCGGGGCCTTTCGCCGTGTCGGTGGCGATGTCCGTTTCGGCTGTCGAAGGGGCCTTGCCGCTCTCGCTGCCGACGGCGTGCGTGCTCGCGGCTGCCGCCGTGTCGGCGGGGTGCGTGCGCACGAGGGTTTGGCAGACGTGGGCGTAGCAGCGGCCGATTTCCAGGCGAAGCGCCTCGGAGTCGAGGCGCTCATCAATGTCGAGCACCAGCGTGAGCGATGGACGGGGTAGTGCCATGGTGTTTCCTCCTTTATATGATCTTTTCGATCATGAAATGTTTCACGTGAAACATTTCGAGCGCTGAACTGCCAACTTGCGAGGGTGGACGCGAAGCGGGGGCGATGCCCTCTTCTTGGCGGCCCGCGACGGCGGCTTGCGGCTCGTTCGCTCGCGGCTCGCCACGACCCGCTGCACGTTCGCTGCGGCCCGTTCGCTCGCGGCTCGCAGTCTGCCTCGCCCGTTGCGCGCCCTCCGCGGCCTGCGGCCTGTCGCGCGTCGCTCGCTTGCATCCTGCCGCAACTCGCCGCACGGCTCCGCGCTCCGCGGCTCGCGCGCTGCGCGTCGCGGGCTCGCGGGCTGTGCGGCGGTGGCATCATCCTCAGTATAAGCGCGCTTTTCCGCATGAAATAATCCGCTGGGTATGATATGCGCGAAATGAAGCATCCACCCCTTATGATTTGGGGTTTTGCGTTCTCCCTACAATACGGAAACGATCGGGCCGACCGTCGTCTGGCCATCCGGCGCGCGCCGTCAGCTGCTCGGCGCGCTGCGGCGGGGCGGCCCTCAATCAAGACGAAGGAATCGAGAAGAGGAAAGAGAGGAGGGGCATATGGCGAAACTCACGCTCACGCGCCGCAGCTTCTTGAAGGCTGCCGCTGTCGCCGGTGCCGCGAGCACGGTGGGGTTTGCTGCAACGCCGTCCACCGCGCTGGCCGAAGGCGAAGACGAATCCGCAGGAGAAATTAAGCGCATTCGTTCCTGCTGCCGCGCGTGCGGCAAAGTGGAGTGCGGCGTTTGGGTGACCGTGCAGGACAACAAGGTCATCAAGGTGGAAGGCGACGAGTCCAACGCCCATAGCCGCGGCCACTGCTGCGCGAAGTCGCAATCGTCCATGCTGGCCCTGTACCACCCCGATCGTCTGCGCTACTGCATGAAGCGCACGAACCCCAAGGGGGAGGACGATCCCGGCTGGGTGCGCATCACCTTGGCCGAGGCGTTCGACGAGGCGGGTGCGAAGCTCAACGAGATCGTGGAGAAGTACGGCGGCGAGGCCAACTTCGCCATGGGCGGCACCTCGCGCGTGTGGGCGCAGCCTCCGTACGGCACGTTGAAGTCCATCTTCCCCACGCCGAACGCGCATCTGGCCTACGAGATCTGCAAGGGCCCGCGCCACTTCGCCGGCATCCTCACCGACGAGATCGGCTCGCCGTGGATGGAGGTTGAGCAGGGCCCGCTCGTGTACGTGCAGTGGGGCACCGCAGCCGAGTACTCCAACTACGACTCCACGAACCGCACCGTGGTGGACTGCAGCCAGCGCGCCTACAAGCATATATTGGTCGACCCGCGCATGACCCCGCTGGGAAAGGAAGCCGACCTGTGGCTGCCCTTGCGCGTGGGTACCGACCTGTGCCTGTCGCTCACGTGGCTCAAGTGGATCATCGACAACGAGGCCTACGACGATTTGTTCGTGCGCCGTTGGACGAACGCCCCCTTCCTGTGGAACCCCGAGGAGGGCGGCCGCACGGCCAAGGGCTGGTTCATGGAGATGAACGGCGGCGTCGACATGGAGAGCCGCATCCTCACCGAGGCCGACCTCGACCGCGAGTGGGTGAGCCAGTGGTGGGAGCCGGCCGATCCGCAGTACAGCTACCGCCGCTTCATCTGCTGGGACGAGAACAACAACAAGCCCACGTACTGGGACGCCGAAGCCTGCCAGTGGGAGGGCGAGAAGCACAAGATCCCCACTACCGGCACGTGGATCGAGCACCCCTACAAGCCCATCATCGCCGACGCGTGGCTGCCCGACCCGTCGCACTTCGCCGACCCGGCCGATCCGGCCTACGACGCGTACTGGAACGAGGGGAACGAAGGCGGCGCGAAGTCCAACCCGCTCGGTCTGCCCAAGAACCCAGCGCTGTTCCCCGGCGGCGTGGAGATCAAGCTTGCCGACGGGCGCACCATCACGGCGGGCACCGTGTGGGAGGCGTTCAGCGACAGCCTGTCCGAGTACACGCTCGAGTACTGCGAGGAGGTCACCGAGGTTCCGGCCGACAAGATCGAGGAGGCCGTGCGCACCTACACCACGCGCCTGAACCCCCTGCACGGAAACGGCGGCATCCACTACCAGCTGGCCCCCGACCAGACGGGCCACGCGGTGCAGAACAGCCGCGCGCTGCAGCTGATCGCGTGCATCACCGGCAACTCTGACGAGCCCGCCGGCAACCGCGGCTCCTCCAAGGCCGAGGTGGACGGCTGCTGCGGCCGCGCGAACATGCTCAAGACCGACCATGAGCCCAAGGACTGGGGCATCCGCGAGGGCGTGGGCACCATGGAGCTGGGCAACACCCCGCGCGATTTGTCCGTGGAGGAGCAGATTCCGCTCATCCAGAACTTCGTGCAGTACCTCATCGACGAAGGCTCGCCTCTGGCCGAGCGCTACGGCAACCACGTTCCCTCCGACGAGGAGGCGCGCTGGATAGCCGAGCGCAAGGGCGGCGACTACAAGGGAAGCCGCGCGTGGCCGGGGCTGACCACGTCGTTCGACAGCAATGCCAAGCAGATCTCTGCCGAGCGCTTCCCGCTTCTGCGCTACTGGAACCGCTGGGCCGATTCGGCTGCCATCTGGGACTCCATCAACGAGATCGACACGCCCTACCAGATTCACGGCGGCGTGTGCATGTCCGGCGACTTCATGAACGAGTCCAACCTGCTCGAGGCGTGGGAAGCGCTCACGCGCCTGGACTTCTGGCTGGACTTCAACCTGTGGGCGTGCCCGAACAACGGTTGCGCCGACATCGTCATCCCGTGCCTGCATTGGCTCGAGGTGAACACGGGCCGCGTGTCGCAGGGTGCGGGTGGCATCTTCGGTGCCGGCCAGCGTGCGGCCGAGCCTATGGGCGACTGCATCTACGACCCGGTGGCCGTCATCTGCCTGCATCTCGCCATGGCCAAGGCGCTCACCGGCAAGGAGCATCCCACGCGTGCGGACATCCCCGCCGAGCGTCGGGCAGTGTTGTGGAACGACCGCGACCTGAACTACGATGGCTGGAACAACCTCGACTACAACAACTTCGTGCAGATGGGCGGCGACGTCACCTACGAGCAGCAGGAGTACCGCGTGCTCAAGGACGCCACCGACTGGTGGCGCATCGAGGAGTTCAAGGGCAAGGAGAACCAGCCTGAGCAGGTTATCCCCGCCTTCCCCGACTATGCGGCCGCCGAGCAGCCGGCCGAGCCCATCAACGACGTGGCCGGTCCGGACTTCCCCGAGTTCGCTGCGAAGTTCCAGGAAGAAGGCTGGTTCGACTGCCGCAAGTGGCATCCCGAGCGCTGGGGCACGTACCGCCGGTGGGAGATGGGCTATCGTCGCCAGCAGGGCGGCTACAACCTGTACGCGGCCATCGACGAGAAGTGCGGGTTCATGACCCCCACCGCCAAGGTGGAGGTGTGGTCCACCATCGCCGAAACGTACATCGGCGACAACACCGAGACGTTCGCCGCCACGTGCAGCCCCGACCGCGCGGCCTACGACGGGGCCATTCCCGACATCGACAAGTTCCCGCACTGGTTCGAGCCGAAGAACTCCAAGGTGCAGGCGCCGCAGTACTACCATGCCGACCAGGTCGATCAGATCACCACGACGGACGCCTACATCAACGACAACTACCGCGGCGATCATTTGCTGGAGGACTACAAGGCGGCCCTTGCCGAGCACGGCGACGAGCACGCATTCATCATGACGACGGGCGCGCGCCAGCCGGTGTACTTCCACTCCGAGCACCGTCAGCTGCCGTGGTGCCGCGAACTGTGGCCCAGCCCCCGTTTGGAGATCAACCCCAACGACGCGGCGCGCATGGGCATCGAGCAGGGCGACTGGGTGTGGATCCGCAGTCCGTGGGGCGCCATCCGTGAGGTGGCCGATCTGTACTACGGCATCAAGGAGGGCACGGTCAACGCGAACCACGCCTGGTGGTACCCCGAGATCGACACCGCCTCCCATGGCTTCGAGCTGGTCAACATCAACTGCTGCATGGACAAGTACGCCCAGTGCTGGGTGTGCGGCGCCTCCCAGCTGCGCGGCCTTCCGGTGCTCATCTACAAGGCCACCGAGGAGAACAGCCCGTTCAACAACCCGGTGCCATGCGATCCCGACGGCAACCCCGTCATCTCGAACGCGAACGACGAGCGTTTGAAGGAATGGCTGTCCAACGATCCGCGCCTGGCCGACTCGAAGGTGGAGATCACGTTCCACAATCCGCAGGCCACCGGCTTGCAGCCGTCCATCCAAAGCCCCGAGCTGTTTGCGAACGGCACGCTGAACAGCGGTTCGGTCGAGGTTGGAGAGCTGGGCCAGTATTCCAAGAACCATCAATAGGAAGGAGGTTGGTCAATGGCAAACTATGCGATCATCACGGATCTGAACCGCTGCACCGGATGTCTGGCGTGCACTGTCGCGTGCAAGGCCGTCAACGGCGTGCCGGTGGGCGACTTTTGGATCAAGACGTTGCGCGTGGGGCCGCATCCCAAGACGGACGGCGCCCAGTTCCCCGACGTCGAGATGTACTTCCTTCCCGTCCAGTGCCAGCATTGCGAGAACCCCGAGTGCGTGAAGGTGTGCCCCACGGAGGCGTCGCACATCCGCGAGGACGGCACCATCCAGGTGGACAAGTCCAAGTGCATCGGCTGCCAGTTCTGCGCCATGGCGTGCCCCTACGGCGTGCGCTACCTCAACAAGGAGGAGCGCGTCGTGGAGAAGTGCACGCTGTGCGAGCAGCGCATCTCCCAGGGCGAGCTGCCCCAGTGCGTGTCGCAGTGCGGCGCCCGTGCGCGCTTCTTCGGCGACCTTGACCAGGGCGTGGACAACTTCGAGGGGCCGGCTCATCCCGACAGTCCGGGTTGCCAGTACGACGAGATGACGCAGACGCGTGTGAAGCTGAAGGACTACGTGGAGGCGTACACCGAAAACGACATCCACTACCTCGTGGACGCAGGCAACAAGCCCAAGCTCATGTACCTCATGCGCGAGGGTCGGAAGTGGAGGGAGTAAGCTATGAATCCTGAATGGCCTCTGATCCTCTTCACGTTCTTCCTGTGCGTGTCCGGCGGCGTGCTGGGTGTGCAGGGTCTGCTGTGCGTGCTCGGCAAGGGCAAGAAGATGCAGCTTCCGTCGCTTGTCGTGTCGCTTGCGGCGCTGGCGGTGGGCGGCATCGCCGTGTTCATGCACCTGCAGCACTGGGAGCGCATCTTCAACGGCTTCGGGCACATCACGTCAGGCATCACGCTTGAGTTCATCGGCTGCATCGTGTTCTTCGTGGTGCTGGTGCTGTACTTTTTGTTCATGCGCCGCTCCGAGGACGGCATGGCGCCGAAATGGTGCGGCGTGCTGGCCATCGTCGCAGGCTTGGGGCTGCCGGCCCTCACGGGCGACAGCTACCTCATGCACGCGCTGCCCTCGTGGAACACGCCGCTGCTCATCGTGTACTACCTGGTGAACGCCGTGTTCATGGGCGGGCTGGCGTCTTTGATCATCGCCGGGGCGGTTGGCGATGACGACGCTTCGGGCCTTGCGACGAAGGTGGCGCTTGCGGGTGGCGTGCTGCAGCTGGTGGTCGTGCTGGCGTACGCGCTGGTCATCAACGGGTCGGCGGGTTTGTACTCGGCCGAGATCCAGTACTACTTCGACCCGACGCTGCCCGACGTGGCCATGGTCGATCGCGCTGGCATCGTGGGCAGCATCATCGCGGGCGATCAGGCCGTGCTGTTCTGGCTGGGCGCCATCGCGGTGGGCGTGGTCGTGCCGGCGGCGCTGGCATGGCTCGCGCTGCGCCAGAAGGCGGCGGGTACGAAGCTCGCGGGGTACGCGGGCGTGGCCGTTGCGTGCTGCGCCGTGGGCGGCATCGTGTGGCGCGTCATCCTCTACGTGGTGGCGATCAGCGTGTTCGCGCTGTACTAGGCGCGTTGAGGCGGGGCGCGTCGTGCGGCGCGCCCCGCGCTCCGCGGCAGACGGCGGGCGGCGGGTGCGGGGTCGTGCGGCGGCTCTTCCGCTCGCGTTCCGTCTGTTCGAGTGGTTTGACAAAGCCGTGCGTTTGGTGGCTGGAGGCGTTCTGGTCGGCGCTTTCGGCCGGTGGCATAGCGCGGCGCAGCGCAGCGCGAGGTTCGTGCAGCCTCCCTGCGCTTTTGCGGAAAGGCATGCCTCCCGCCCTCCGGTTCGCGTTGAGCGCGGAGAGGGCGGGCGGCGAGGCGGCGCCTCTGCCTCTGCGGCGCGTCCGCAGGAAGGGCGGCGGTCGCGCGCGCGTTTTGAAAACGCATGATGGAGGGGGCTGGGCCTCGGTTTGCGGCCTCGCTTTTCGCGGCGCGGCCCGAGCCCCTTCATTTATGCGTTTTGATGGGCCCCGTTCGGCTGCGGCCGAGGGCGGGCACGGGGTTGCGAATGGCGAAGAGGAGACGAGCTATGAGCGAAGACGAGAGGGTTGCGAGCGCGCGATCCGCTGCTGCGGGGGAGCGCGAATCCGCACGACCGTCCAAGGGCGCGGGTGCCGATGCGGGCGCGCCTTCCGCAAGAGACGGCAAGGTTAAGGCCAAGCGCGCCAAGGAGCCGATGGGCGTGTCGCGCCGGTCGCTGCTCATCGGCGCGGGCGGCACGGCGGCGCTTCTCGGCCTGGGGGCGCTGCGCTACGCGGGGCACAACCCGCTCGTGCGCCCGCCGGGAGGGCAGGACGAGTCCCACCTGGTGAGTGCGTGCGTCCGCTGCGAGCGGTGCTACGAGGCGTGCCCGAGGCGTGTCGTCGTGCCCGCGCATATCGAGGACGGCCTTCTGGGCATGCGCACCCCGGCTTTGGATTTCAGCTCCGGGTGGTGCGACTTCTGCACCGGGGAGAACGGGGGCGTGCCCCTGTGCGTCGAGGTGTGCCCGACCGAGGCGCTCAGGCTGCCCGAGGGGGCGACGGCCGAGGGCACCGTCCTGGGGCTGGCCGTGATCGACGAGCAGCAGTGCCTGGCGTTTCGCGACACCGGCTGCCGCTACTGCTACGACGCGTGCGTGAACGCCGGATACGACGCCATCGAGCTGTCCGACGGGGGCGCGAATCCGCATCCGCGCGTCATAGCCGACAAGTGCGTCGGCTGCGGCGCCTGCGAGAGCGTGTGCGTGTCGCTGACGACGGGCTCCATCGCCTCCGGGGCGACGGAGCGCGCCATCGTCGTCCGTCCGTTGGAAACGCTGTGAGGGGGGCCGGGTCATGAAGGCAAGCAAGGTTCGCGTGGTCGTGGCCGCTGTCGTGTTCATCGTCCTGTGTATCGGGCTGATCGCCGGCGTCCAGCTGGGGACGCTGTCGGGCTTCGGGTGGGGCACCATCGCGGCCCTGTGCCCGCTGGGCGCGCTCACCACGATGATAGCGACGAAGGCCCTCGTGCCGCGCGCCGTCGTGTCGCTGGTGGTCATGGCGCTGCTCGTGCTCCTGGTCGGGCGGGCCTTCTGCGGCTGGGCGTGCCCGGTGCCGCTGCTCGAGCGCCTGCGCGGCTTCTTCCGCTCGCCCAAGAGGCGCCGGGAGCTCGAGCGGGCGCGCCGCGAGGAGATCCAGGGCGCCGCGAAGTCCGAGCTGGGCTGCGGCCGGGGCTGCGGATCCTGCGGGGGCTGCAAGGAGGTGCGCGCGAAGCTCGACTCGCGCCACTACGTCTTAGGAGGCGCGCTGCTGTCCGCCGCCGTGTTCGGCTTCCCGGTGTTCTGCCTGGTGTGCCCCATCGGGCTCTCGTTCGCCACGGTGCTTTTGCTGTGGCGGCTGTTCGCGGCGGGAGACATGACGTGGTCGGTGGTGCTTATCCCGGCCATGCTGGTCGTCGAGCTCGTGCTTTTGCGCAAGTGGTGCTCGCGGATCTGCCCCCTGGCGGGGCTCATGAACCTCGCGTCGCGGTTCAGCCGCACGTGGAGGCCCGTCATCGACGACGCCAAGTGCCTGGAGACGGCCAAGGGGACCCCCTGCTCGCTGTGCGCGGTCGCCTGCGAGGCCGACATCAACCTGCGCCATCCGGAGCTCGGGGAGCACTCGCTGGCCGATTGCACGCGCTGCCGCGCGTGCGTGGACGCGTGCCCCTCGGGCGCCGTGAGCATGCCGTTCCTCGCGCGCAAGGGCGCGGGGGCGGGGCCGTCGGCCGTGCGGATCGCGGACGGGGGCGCGGGCGCGGCTGGTGCGAGCGCGGGACCATCGGTTGCGTGGATCGCGGATGAGGGCGGCGCAGACGCGGGCTCGTCGGCTTCGGAGGGCGCGGCCGGCGTTGGCGCGTGCGGTGGCGCTGCGGCTGCAACGGCGCTGGCGGCAAGCGATGTGCGGGGCGCATCTTCAAGTGCGAGCGGTGGGGAGGGGGCTGCGGCGGCTTCGATGGCGTCGACGGCTTCGACGGGCGATGCTCGGCTGGACGGCGGCGGGAAGGAGTCGGTGCGATGACGGTCGGCCTGTGCGCGGCTCCCGCGGCGCGTTCTGCGAACGGGGTTTCTGCGGTCGATCTGCCATCTGCGCTATCGGCGCAGCTTTCGGATTCAGCGGGGCTTGCGGGCTCTGCGGAGCTTCCTCTTCCCCAAGCTTCGCCTCACCTGCCCGCCGATGCACCTCAGCGCCGCATTGGCAGTCGCAGCATCGTGGGCGTGCTGGTGGATGTCGACAGCGTCGCGATCCGCGTGCGCCAGGAGCGCTGCGCCAAGGTGCGCAACCGCAACGTGGCGTGCCTGAAGTGCGCCGAGGCGTGCACGTCGGGGTGCATTGCCCTCGTCGACGACCGGCTTGTGGTGGACGCGTCGAAGTGCGTGGGCTGCGGCACGTGCGCCACGGTGTGCCCCACCTGCGCGCTTGAGGCGCGCAATCCCAGCGATGCGCAGCTTGCGCGGTCGTGCTTGTCCGCACGTTGCGGCGGCGAGGTGGTCGTTGTGTGCGAACAGGTGCGACAGGCGCTCAAGGGTCTGCTCGACGAGAGCCGTGCGGCGGCGGTGGTGTGCGCGGGTCGTATCGACGAGGCGCTTGCGTGCGAGCTGGCGGCTGAGGGCGTGCGGCGCGTGCACGTGGTGTGCGGACGATGCGACCGGTGCGACCAGCGGCACGGGCTGGACGTCGCGCGCATGGTGGCTAAGAGCGCGAACGACCTGTTGAGTGCATGGCGAAGCGATGCGCGCGTGCTCGTCGAGCAGGAGGTTCCCGCTTTCGCCTTGTTCGACGGTGCCGATGCCGAGGATGCGCGTGCGGCGCTGGAGGCGCGCTTCGCGCGGCACTGCGGCAACGAGCCGTTGCGCGCGTCGGGCGAAGGGTCGGACTTCTTTTCGCCATCCTTGGATGTCGAGGCACCTTCTGTATCTGCGCCCGCTTCCGAGCCGTCTTTCGATGCTGCATCGGTGCTCGCAGTCGAATCTGCTTCCGGTTCCGTGTCTGCGCAAACGCCCGCTCCCGCACCGGACTTCAGGCTGCGCGTCATGGAGGACGGCACGCTGCCGCATTTCGTTCCCGACCGGCGCGAGCGCTTGCTCGACAGCCTTGCCCGCCTCGGCGATGCCCCGTCGGGCACGCTGGCGAGCCGCCTGTGGGGATGCGTGGTCATCGACGGGACGCGCTGCTCGTCGTGCCGCATGTGCGCCACGTTCTGTCCGACGGGAGCCATCCGCAAGTTCGACGAGGAGGACGGCACGTTCGGCGTGCTCCACGCCCCGAGCGATTGCGTGAAGTGCGGAAGCTGTCGCGACGTGTGCCCGGAGGACGCCATCGTTTTGCGTGACGAGGTGCGCGCCTCCTTCCTCGTGGAAGGCGCGGCGCATCGCTACGTCATGCGCCCGCGCGCGGTGGAGTTGGGAAACGCCCAGCAGATCGTCAACACCCTGCGCGAGCGCATGAAGGGCACCGACCTCTTCGAGAGGTGAGCGATCGAGGCGAATCGCTCCAAAGGGGCGCCCTCTCGCGTGGCCGCCGCGCTTTTGGGGCGCTTGCGGGTTTGCGAGCCGCTTGGGGCCGCCGTCTTGCGGACGCGACTGGCGGCGAGAGCGCGCCGTGCGCGCAAACGTGCGTTTTCTGGCCACGAAACCGCGTTCTGGCACGAAATCCGGCCCGTTTCGGCTCAGGGGAGCCCTTGCCCGCAAGAAAACCCCAGGTCGGCTCTGCTCAACAGCGCCCGAAGCGCCCTTCCGCGTGCCAAAACGCGGTTTGGTGGCCAGAAAGCGAGCCGTTTTCTGCAGAGCGCGACCAGTCTCGGGTTCGGAGTCGGCGCGCTCGAAGGGCGCCAAAGGCAGGGTGGCAAAGGGGCGGGGATAATGTCACATTCCGCAAAGTGGCAGGGCGTGGCAAGTCTTTTGGGAATGTGACATTATCCCCGCCCCTTTGCCACCCTTTGCCATCCGTCAGGGCTTTCGCCCTTCCTTTCTTCCTCCGCATTCGTTGTGTCGTGCGTCGCAGAACGCCTTGCCGCGCGCAGCGGGACATACTCGCTTATGACGATGCCGGCGAAGATGAGGGCGAATCCGGCAAGCAAGAGGGGGCTGAGCGTCTCGCCCAAAAACGCCACGGAGAACGTCACGCCAAACACCGACTCAGTGGCCAGGAACAGCGACGCGGGTGCTGGCTTGACGTGCGCCACCGCGATGTTTTGCAGCAGCAGCGCGATGCACGAGGCGAAAACGGCCAGGTAGCCAAGGCTTGTCCACGTGTCTGGGCCGAGCGCGAGGAAGTTCGGCACCGGCTCGAATGCCGCTCCCGACGCGAACCCGAGCACTCCCGCCACAAGAAACTGCACCACGGTGAGCAGCGCCATGTCGCATCCGGGCGCGAATCTGGCGGTGTAGAGCACGTGGAAGCTCAGGAACAGGGCCGACAGCAGCGTGACGAGGTCGCCGAAACCCAGCGAGAACCCCGATGCCCCCGCGAACGACACGCAGCCCACGCCCGCAACGCAAGCCAGCGCCGCCGCGATGTTGCAGCGGGTCGGGCGAGGACCGCGAAGCGCCCAGCCGAGAAACGGGATGATGACGCAGTACAGCGATGTGAGAAACGCGCTGTTCGAGGCGGTGGTGTCGGTGAGCCCGGTGGAGTTCGACCAGTACGACAAGAACAGCATCGCGCCCAATGCGGTGCCTTTCCTCAGGTGGTCGAGGTCGAGCGAGCGTTTGAGGCGCGGCAACAAGACGATGCCCAGGATGATGCCCGCTGCCGTGAACCGCACGCCCACAAGCCATGCTGGCGGGAACGTGTCGACGGTCGCCTTGATGACGACGGTGCCCAGCCCCCAAATGGCCGCCGCCGCAAGCAGCAGCGCTTTGTAAGTCCACAAAGGGGCAGGGGCGTGTCGGAAAAGTCGCGTCATGGGCGGCATCATAGCATGGCTTTGCCGCAGTGCGAAGCTTTCGTGCGGGAGCGCGAGGGGGTATGCTTACCGGTTGCGAAAAGGATGCGCAGGGGTGCGGGGAAGCGGACGTGGGCGCGGGCTGGCTGGCCTCGTGGTGAACTCTGCTCGCCGCGGCGCGTCCGTCGCGGGGCCCGCCCTCTGCGGCGCGTCCGTCGCGGGGCCCGCCCTCTGCGGCGCGTCCGTCGCGGGGCCACCCCTCTGTGGCGCGTCCGTCGCGGGACCCCGTCCTGCCGCGGTCCGCCCTCTGCGGCTGCGCCCATCGCGAATCCAGCCCTGCCGCAGTCTCCCGTTTCTGCGGGTTGCGTTCTTTGCGATTCTCGTGCTTTCGCGCCTGTCGCATTTCCGCAAACGCAACAGGGCCTTGCTGCGCTTCCTTTTTGCAATCGCCCGTCCGCGTTACTCTTCAAACAGCGCGATGACGTCGGCTTTCGATGTGGTACCCAATTTGGCGTACAGGTGACGCACGTGCGTCTTGACGGTGTTCTGCGAAAGGAACAGCTGCTGCTCGATCTCGGCGCGGCTTTTGCGTTGCGCGATGAGCGCCATGATCTCTGCCTCGCGCGCAGTGAGGCCGTGACGAGCGGCGATGTCGTCGCAGCGCGCCATAAACCGCTCGCGCGGTCCCGGCACGTGCAGTCGTCCGTCGAGGGGGATGCCCGACGCGCCCCAGTCGCCGTTCACGGCTTTCTCGCTCGTCCATATGAGCGCGCACAGCAGCACGAGCGCGATGCCTCCCAGCGCCATGCCCACGAGCAGCGTGGGATCGTCCAGCAACCCGCCTTGGATCAACGTGCGACGAACGGTGGCGCCTGCGAAGATGGCGGCTTCGCTGAGGGCGCGCGCGATGGCGAACAGCCTGAGCGTGGGCACTTCGAACCGATACGCGATGTTCGCAAGCACCAGCAGCACGAAGATGGTGAACCACACGTATGCGAGTTTGATCAGAAACGACACCACGAAGCCCCATTCGGGGTTGGCGAAGGGGACGAGCGCCAGCGCCACGACGGAGAGCGGAAGGCCCATCTTCGCAAGAAAGCGCACGTCGATGCGGTTTTTACGCGTGAGGGCCATGACGATGACGACGATGCCGGCCAGACCTGTCGCCACGACGCGATGCACCGCTCCCATCCACACGGCTCCCGGTATGAGCGAGCCGGCCATGCCCGACAGCAGCCCCGCTGCGGCCATGATGCCGAGCAGCTTCCAGGGGAGCGGGTGGCGCACGCCCGTTTGCCGGGGTCGCTCGGCGGGCAGGAGCCGGAAGCTCAGCAGTACGCACGCAAGCGAGACGAGGGGCAGAAGCGCGGTGGCGAGGATGGCGTACGGCGGTCGCATCGTGCTGACGACGAACGATGCGACCGCCGCCACGATGCAGGACGCTGCACCGTACATGAGCGTCTGCATGCCTCCCATCTGGCTGTACGCCTCGGCCCAGAGGCAGAAGAGGAACGCTCCGCCGATGGCCGTCACCGTGGCGGCGGCGAACACCGCAGCCGTAGGGGCGCCGGCGGGGATGAGGCCGAGGCCTGCCGTCATCGTGCCGAGGGCGGTCAGGCCGACGAAGCAAGCGCTCGTTTTCACGAGGCGGCTCAGGCGACCGATGCGCGAGGCGAGCAGCGCGAGCACCACGAACGTCCCCACGTCTCCCAAGCGCATGCCGTTGTCGAAGGCGTCGCGCAACCCCTGGTCGAAGCCGAGGCCGGGGAAGATGGACGCCACGTGTGTGCAGCAAAGCCACGCGATGAGCAGGCCCATTCCCAAAAATCGCAGAGGGTAGAACAGGCGGGACAGCGGTTCGTCTTCGGTTGGCTGGTCGTCGGGCGCGAGTGCGCGCACCACGTCGCTTGATTTCACGGGCGTCTCCTTTGCCGTGCCATTGTACCAGGAGACATGCGCTGCGGGGCCGGGTTGGGGGGGGGGTCGGTGCGGGTGCGAAG
>NZ_PPEL01000048.1 GCF_002899695.1 Rubneribacter badeniensis | reverse complement strand
CTGGGGTAGGGGCCGAGGCTGGTGAGGGCTGGCCGGGTGAGGGGGCGGGCCGAGGTTGGCGGAGGTTGAGGCCGAGACCGAGGCTAGGCCGGCGACCGTCCTCAATAGCCATGTCCTTCGGGGCCTCACGCCGTGCGGGTTGCGGCGAGGGCAGCGGGGCGATGAAAAGTCCAAAACGGCGTCGACCTCGGAGTTTCGATCCGGTGCCAGTCGAGGAGTTTCAGGCTGACGCCGATCGCGGGGCTTTGGGGCGGCGTCGGCCTCGAGGTTTCGATCCGGCGCAGTTGACGGATTCGCACAGGGGCTGAGGATGCGAGGCGACGGTGCGATCGGCGAATTCGCGCAAAAGTCGGGAATGCGAGGTGGCAATGCGGTCGGCACGCTCGTGCAAGGGCCAGGAGTGCGCGACGACGGCGCGCTAGCTGGTCCGCATCAAGATCGGGGGCGCGTGACGGCGGCGTGTTGTCTGGTTGGCATCGAGATTGGGGATGCGAGGAGCCGGCGCGGTCGGCGGGCTCGCGCAGCACAGCGGGGCAGGCCCGCGACGTTCTCCTCGCGCGTGCCTCGCGCTGCCTCACGCGCCTCGTGCGACGTGCGGGTAATGCGGGGATATTCGGGAAGAGCGTCCCGCGCCCGCTCGCATGGCGTATCATACGGGCCATGGCTAACGGATTGACATATGTGCGCAAGACCACCTCTCCCGAAGCGACGAAGCAGCTTGCGGGCACGCTTGCCCCCTATCTGCGCGCAGGCGACGTCATCGTGCTGTCCGGCGACTTGGGCGCGGGAAAGACGCAGTTCGTGCAGGGCGTCGCGGCGGCTCTCGGCGTGCGTGGCCCGGTGACCAGCCCCACTTTCAACATCCTGCTGAGCTATCTCGAAGGGTCGCTGCCGCTGCACCACTTCGACCTGTATCGGCTCGACGATGCCGACGAGCTCGAGGACATCGGGTTCTACGACACACTCGACGCCGACGGCGCGTCGTTCGTGGAGTGGGGGGAGCGGTTCCCCGACGCGCTGCCGTACGGTTACCTAGAGGTGCGCATCACGGTGGACGCCGAGGGCAACCGCGTCGTGCGCGCTCACGCTTTTGGCGACCGGGCGCGCTGCCTGCTCACCGTGTGGGCGAAGGATTCCAAGTCCCGTCTCGTCAAATGCGCGGGAGGGTTTGCGTGATCGGGGAGGATTCGCGTCGCGAAGACGCGTCCGGGCAGGCTCGGCACGTGCTTGCGTTCGACACCGCCAACGAGGTGATCGCCCTCGGCGTGGGCGTGCTGCGTGCCGAAACGCGTTCGATCGAGGTTGCGGCATCGGTGGAAGTCGAAGCGCGCCGGGCGTCGAACACCCAGCTGGTGCCGCGCATCGATGCCGTTCTGTCCGATCTGGGCGTGACGCGCGCGGACATCGCATGCGTGTGCGTGGGGCGCGGGCCGGGGTCGTTCACGGGCGTGCGCATCGCCATGGCCACGGCGAAGGGCATCGCCTCGGCGCTGGGCGTGGGCTTGGTGGGCGTGTCGTCGCTCGACGCGGTGGCGTGGAACGCCCAGGTTGCGGGTGTGCGCGGGCGGCTCGCCGTGGTGGCCGACGCCATGCGCAAGGAGGTGTATCCGGTTCGCTACGTGCTGGACGAGCGCGGCGCGGAGCGCCTTGAGGCCGACCGTGTGGTGAAGGCTGAAGCTGCAGCCGACGAGTTGCGCGCAGGTGCCGCAGGACAGCTGGTGACGGGCGATGCGCTGCGCAAGTACGGCGCGCTGTTCGCCCCATGCGGCGAGGAGTTGGACGAAGCGCTGTGGACGCCGACTGGCCGCGGGCTTTTGCTGGCGCTCGAAGCGGCGTGGCAGACGGGAAAGGCCGATCCTTTCGACGCACGACGGCACGATCCGGCGTTCGCACTGCCGGTGTACACTCGCCTGTCCGACGCCGAGGAGAACGAGCGCATCCGCTTGGCGAAAAACGATCCGAAGAACCTGGTGACGGGCGTGCAGGATGTCGAGGTGCGGCGCGACCAGCGCCCGAGTGCCCGCGATGTCGCCGTGATGAATGCGCGGCCCGACGCCGAGGGCATTACGTACAAGCCGCTCGATGCCGCGCATGCTTGCGCCGTGGCCGCGCTCGAGGCGCAGGTCATGGGGTCGGACGCATGGAGTGAGGCGCTTGTTCTCGACGAGTTGCCGCGTGCCGACCGCATATGGTGGGCGGCCTATGGGGCTCCGGCGGCTTGCTCGCTGCCGGAGCCGAAGTCGGAGTCGGTTGATGCCGCAGCTTCCCGCAGCGTTCGGCCTTGCGGCGATGGCGGGGCTCCCCGCCTCGGCTTTGCCGAGCAGGGTGCGTTCGCTCGGACGCATGGCAAGGGGTCGAGCGGCCCACGAGACTGCTCGATGCGTGCCGAGGCGTGCGGCGCGTTTGCGCCTTCGAGGACTTCGAGCGTTGCGGAAAGTCCCGTGAGCGTTGCGGACGACAAAGCTGGCGGCCCCGTAAGCGCTACGGACAGGCGGGGCGACGTTCCCGCAGCCGTCGCCGACGGCGCGGAGGACGGCTGCGAACTCCAACTTGTGGGCTACGCGGGCGGCTGGGTGGTCGACGGCGGCGTGCAGATCCTCAAGGTGGGCGTGCATCCCGCGTGGCGGCGGCGCGGCATCGCGCGCGAGCTGTTGGCGCGCGTGGCTACCGACGCGCGTGATCTGGGTGCCGCCGTGTGCTCGCTCGAAGTGCGTGCGAGCAACGAGGGCGCGCGGGCGTTCTACGGGGCGCTCGGATTCCGCTCGCTCGGCGCGCGGCCGCGCTACTATTCCGACGGCGAGGACGCGCTCATCCTCGAAGGCCCGCTGCCGCTTGCCGCGCGCGACGTGGCCGGCATGGCGCTCGTGGTGGACGCAGCCTCCCGCGAGCAGGGGCAGTCGGGGGTCGCAGGGGCGGCTTCGCCATGCGAATCGGCGCGAAGTGGCACAGATCGCACTTTGTGCATGGATTCCGAGCCTCGTTCGCTGTCTTCGCAAGGCGAAACCCCAGATCGCGATTTCTCCACTGCCGAATCAACGGGCGAAATCTATGCACAAGACGCGACCTGCGCCACTTCGGGAGAAAAACTGCGCCAGGGAACGCTCGAAGCGCGTTTGTCCGGCGAGGTTTCGCCTCTCGATGCGCCCCGTCCGCTCATCCTCGCCATCGAATCGTCCTGCGACGAGACGGCTGCGGCCATCGTGGACGGCGAGGGCGTTCTTGTGGCCGACGTCGTGGCCTCGCAGATCGACTTCCATGCGCGCTTCGGCGGCGTGGTGCCGGAGATCGCCAGCCGCAAGCACATCGAGGCCATCTGCGGCGTGTGCGACGAATGCCTGGACGCGGCGGCTGCCCGCCTGGGCATGCCCCGCTTGAGCTGGGGCGACCTCGACGCCGTGGCCGTCACTTACGCACCGGGCCTCGTGGGCGCGCTCGTGGTGGGCGTGGCGTTCGCGAAAGGGGCTGCCTGGGCGCAGGACGTGCCGTTCATCGGCGTGAACCACCTCGAGGGCCATCTGTACGCGAACAAGATCGGCGCGCCGGACTTCGCGCCGCCGGCGGTGGTGTCGCTCGTGTCGGGCGGCAACACGATGCTCGTGCATGTGCGCGGCTGGGGCGATTACGTCACGCTCGGTTCCACCATCGACGACGCGGTGGGCGAGGCGTTCGACAAGGTGGCGAAGGCGCTCGGCCTGGGATATCCCGGCGGCCCCGTCATATCGCGCGAGGCGGCGCGCGGAAATCCGGACGCCATCGCGTTCCCGCGCGCGATGATGCATTCGGGCGATCTGCGCTTCTCGCTGTCGGGCCTCAAGACGGCGGTGGTCACCTACATCAACAACGAACGGGCCGCCGGCCGCGTGCTCAACGTGCCCGACATCTGCGCGAGCTTCCAGCAAGCCGTCGTGGACGTGCAGGTGAAGAAGGCCGAAACGGCGCTGCGCCAGACGGGCGCGCCCACGTTCTGCCTGGGCGGCGGCGTGGCGGCGAACCCCGTGCTGCGCGACGCGTACCACGCGCTGTGCGACCGCATGGGCGTGCGCCTCGTGCTGCCTCCCCTGAGCGCGTGCGGCGACAACGCCGGCATGATCGCGCTCGTGGCGCTCGACCGCTATCGCCAAGGGCGCTTCTTCGACCTCGACGCCGACGCCCAGGCGCATACCGACCTCGACGAGCCGTATTAGACGAACCGTAGCAAACTCCGCTTTTCAAGTTCCCTGTTATGCGGGCGGCAACGCACGCCCGTAGTCAGCCGGACGATCAGATTCGGGCGAGCCTCGCTTGTCGGGCGGGAGACGAACAAGGCGCAAAACGAAGCGCCGGCACCCCCGGTGCCGGCGCTCCGCTTCCCCGGAGTTACTTCGCAGCGTCTGCGTTGCGGGTGTTCGTGCCGATGGTCTTGCGCAGCACGAACAGCGTCGCGATCACCAGCACCACGCCGATGGCCAGGCAGATAGGCGCGCTGCGCGTGAAGCCCGCGATGGCGAAGCACACAAACGAGATGGCTCCCACGGTGATGACGTAGGGCAGCTGGGTGTTCACGTGCTCGATGTGGTTCACGTTCGCGCCGGCCGACGCCATGATGGTGGTGTCGGAGATGGGCGAGCAGTGGTCGCCCGCCACGGCGCCCGCCAAGCACGCGGAGATGCCGATGGTCAGAAGCTCGGGCTCGCCCGCGAAGATGGGAAGCACGATGGGGATGAGGATGCCGAACGTTCCCCAGCTGGTTCCCGTGGCGAACGCCAGCCCCCATGCCACGAGGAAGATGATGGCGGGAAGCATGCTGAACAGGCCCGCGGCGGCCCCCTCCATGCAGCCCGACACGAACTCAGCGGCACCCAGCGCGCTGGTCATGCTCTTCAGCGTGAGCGCGAACGTGAGGATGAGGATGGCCGGCACCATGGAGTTGAAGCCCGAGATGATGCAGTCCATGGCGTCTTTGAACTTCACCACGCGGCGCGCGATCAGGTACACGAACGCGAAGACGAGCGCGATGATGGATCCCCACGGCAGCGCCGTGAACGCGTCGGTGCCGCTGAAGGCGATGACGGCGTTCAGGTAGCCTTCCGCTTCGGGATCCCAGAACCCGCCGACGTAGAGCATTCCCACGATGCACAGAACGATGAGCACGAGGATGGGGATGACCATGTCCAGAAGGTGCGCGCGCGTGTTCTCAACCGGCTTGTCGCTGCCGAGCGACCCGAGCTTGCCCTCGCGCAGCGCCGCGAGCTCGCTTTTCGCCATGGGGCCGTAGTCGAAGCCCATGACGACGATGGCCACGACGAACACGAGCGTGAGCAGCGAGTAGAAGTTGAACGGGATGGCGCTGATGAACAGCTGGATGCCGTCGACGTCCAGGTCGGCGGCGACGCCGGACACCGCTGCCGCCCACGAAGACACGGGCGCGATCATGCATATCGGCGCTGCTGTGGCGTCGATGAGGTACGACAGCTTCGCGCGCGACACCCGCTGCGTGTCGGTGACGGGGCGCATGACCGATCCGACGGTCAGGCAGTTGAAGTAGTCGTCCACGAAGATGAGCACGCCCAGCACGAACGTGGCTATTTCCGCGCCGATGCGGCTTCTCACGTTCTTCGCTGCCCACGTGCCGAACGCCGCCGACGCCCCCGTCGCATTGATGAGCGCCACCAAAATGCCCAAGATCACGAGGAACGCGAAAATGCCCGCGCTGTCGGCGATGGAGGGTATAAGCCCAGTGGCCAGGGCATCGTCTTCGGTGCCTCCCGCGGGGATGAACGTGCCGCTGATGATGGCGTCCACGGTGCCGATGGGGTCGAACCCGGTGAGCAAGAGCGCACCCACCACGATGCCGACGAACAGCGAGCTGTAGGCTTCTTTCGTGATGAGCGCAAGAACGATGGCGACGATGGCCGGCACGAGCGCCCAGAAGGTGTTGGCGAACTCCATCTTCCCTTCCTCTCCCTGTTGTGCTGCGAATACGGTTCGTCCTCGGCGTTGTGCCGCGGGCATGGCTCGGCAGGAAAGGAGATTCGCGCGAAACCATGACAGCACTCCGCTCTGCGACAGTGCGCAGGATGTTCTCCTGCACCCCAGGGTCGAGCGGTCGGAAACCCGCAAGGCCCTTCGGCGGCATTCCCTTTCGCTTCGCGCTTTCCGTCGCTTTCCGAAGGTACTGATGAAGGCCGCGCCTCTGTCATGTTGACGACGCCATTATAAGGGCGATGTTCGGCGAGGAAGGGAAGGGCTGCGTGGCCGGTTCAAAGCGGGACGTGTTCGGCTCGGATGGGCTCGGACGGACTCGGATGGATGGGTGTCCGACGGGACATGCGGGCGAATGGGGCAGCCGCGTCCGTCGCGTTTCCGAGCCCCCCCCCTGCGTCGGACGGGGCCGGAGCGTGCCGCCGCTGGCCCGACGGAGGAGGGGGAGCGCCCCCCGGCCAGTCCAGGTGATCGAACCGACCGGCCAGCCCAGGCGGCCAATCGGTCCGACCAACCCCGCCCAGCTCAGACGGCCGATCAGTCCGGCCAGCCCAGGCAGCCGGCCGATCCGGCCAACCCCGCCCAGCCAGCCCGGGCGGTTGGACGGTCCGACCAGCCGCTGCCCAGCCAGCGAAAGGGGTGGTTTCTGGCGGGTTTTGACGGGAAACCGCCTTCGCTCGGGGCCCATGAGGGAAAGTCAGCGAAGAGGGAATGAGCCGACCAGGGGATACTCCTGATCGGAGCCGCGGGAAGTGCGAAGGAGGCCGAATCTCTCAGCGTAAAAGGCAGTTTTCCGTCAAAACCCGCCAGAAACTCCGACTGTCTCTGTCAAGCCAGGATTGACAGAGGCCGGGTCGGCCCGCCGCGCGCGGAACGCCCAGGCGCCTCGGAAGCCCCCGATCCGTCAGGCGGGGCCTTGTGGGGCCCCGACCGGAGGGGTCCGGCTCGGAGCTGGAAGAACATGGGTTCGTGTCAACCCTGGTTTGACAGAGGTGCCCGCGCCGAGCGCCGCCGACGGGTTCGAAGGGCCGGCAACCGAGCCATGGAGGCCGGGCCCCGGTGGCGCGGGGTGGAGCATCCTGCGGTCGACCGCTTTGCGCAGGGAGGGACGGAGATGCCGGGGACGGGGGCAGGGGCGGGCGCGAGCGCGGGCGCGAGCCTCTGCCCCCGCTCCCAGCCCTTGGCCTCTCTTAATCCCTTCTTAATGCAGGGAACGTTTCCTTAACGCCTCGCTTGCGCCCTTCTTTCTATCCTATACGTCTGCGGTGGCGTCTCTGTGCGTTCGCGCGAGCGCACAGGGGCCGAGCAGCCAGCCTGGACAGGTTGGGCCGCCGCGCTCAAGGCTCCGTGCAAGCGTTGGGCATTCCCCTTGGGGAGCGCTTGCACGGAGCCCGTGGAGGACTGAGTCAAAGGAAAGGAAACCGATGGAATTCGTAACCGGCTTCGTCGGCGGATTGAGCGTGATCGTCACGTTCTATCTGTTCTACGTGCTGCTCAAGGGGGGTGACGAGCGATGATGGACGAACTGCTTGAATACGGCGTGTACGTGGCGCTGCTCGTGGCGCTGGCCATCCCGCTGTCCGCGTACATCAACAAGGTGATGGCGGGCGAGAAGACGCCGCTCTCTCGCGTGTTGGTTCCTGTCGAGAACGTGGTGTACAAGTGCATCCGCGTCGATAAGAACGAGGACATGGGCTGGAAGAAGTACCTGGCGAACACGCTGGTGTTCTCCATCTTCTCGCTGGTGGGTCTGACCGCCATCCTCATGCTGCAGGGCTTTCTGCCTTTCAACCCGGAAGGGCTTCCGGGCCAGAGCTGGCATCTGGCGTTCAACACGGCTTCCAGCTTCGTCACCAACACGAACTGGCAGTCCTATAGCGGCGAGAGCTCGCTGAGCTACTTCTCGCAAGCCATCGGCCTGACCGTGCAGAACTTCGTGACGCCGGCTGTGGGCATCGCAGTGCTGTTCGCGCTGTTCCGCGGTTTGGTGAGCGAGGGTCATCTGGGGCTGGGCAACTTCTTCGTGGATGTGACCCGCGCCGTGCTGTTCATCCTCATCCCGCTGTCGCTCGTGGTGACGATGATCGACGTGTGGCAGGGCTCTCCGCAGAACCTCAACGACTACGAGTCGGTGCAACTGCTCGAGCCGGTGGGCGTTGACGAAGAAGGCAACATCGTGGATGCCGACGATCCTGCCGCCGTGGAGACGGTGGACGAGGCCACGGTGCCGATGGGCCCGCAGGCCAGCCAGGTTGCCATCAAGCAGCTCGGCACGAACGGCGGCGGCTACAACGGCGTGAACTCGGCCAGCGCGCTCGAGAACCCCACGCCGCTCACCAACCTCGTGGAATGCCTGTCGCTGCTGCTCATCCCGGTGGCGTGCGTGTTCTGCTTCGGCCGCTACGTCATGGATCGCCGTCAAGGGCGCGCCGTGTTCGCGGCTATGTTCGTCGTGTTCCTGGTGTCCCTCGTCATCGTGGGCGTATGCGAGCAGATGGGCACGCCTCAGCTGGCGGCTGACGGCCAGGTGTACATGGGCACCGACGGCCAGTCCGGCGGCAACATGGAAGGCAAGGAGACGCGCTTCGGCGTGACCGACTCGGCGCTGTGGGCGACGTTCACCACGTCTGCCTCGAACGGCGCAGTGAACTCCATGCACGACAGCTACACGCCTTTGGGCGGCATGATCCCCATCATCCTGATGGCGCTCGGCGAGGTGATCTTCGGCGGCGTGGGTTGCGGCCTGTACAGCATGCTGGGCTTCGTGATCCTCACGGTGTTCATCGCCGGCCTCATGGTGGGTCGCACGCCCGAATGGCTGGGCAAGAAGATCGGCCCGAAGGAGATGCGCATGGCGGTTATCCTGTGCATCACCACGCCGCTTCTGATCCTTGTGGGCAGCGCCGTGATGTGCCTCGATCCGGCCACGGTGGACAGCCTGAACAACCCGGGCGCCCACGGCTTCTCCGAGGTGCTGTACGCGGCCACGTCGGCTGGTGGCAACAACGGCTCGGCCTTCGCCGGCTTCAACGCCAACACCCCGCTCATCAACGTGGTGCTGGGTCTTGAAATGCTGGCGAACCGCTTCATTCCCATCGTGGCGGTGTGCATCCTGGCGGGCAGCCTGTGCACGCGTCCGAAGGTGGCGGTGAGCGCCGGAACGCTGTCCACGTGCAATACCCAGTTCGTGTTCCTGCTCATCCTGATGGTGCTCCTTGTCGGTGCGCTCACGATGTTCCCCGCGCTTGCGCTGGGTCCGGTCGCCGAGCATCTGATGATGGTGCTGTAGGGAGGCAGGTGAGAGAAAGATGACGACTACTCCTATGAAAGACATGGCAATGAGCTCGCTTGCCAAGCGCGCGGTGTTCGATGCGTTCGTGAAGCTGAAGCCTCGCGAGCAGGCCAAGAACCCCGTCATGCTCATGGTCTACATTTCGGCCATCCTGACGCTCGCCCTGTTCGTGCTGTCGCTGTTCGGCATCGCCGACGCGCAGCCCGGATTCATCATCGCCGTTTCGGTGGTGCTGTGGCTTACGGTGCTGTTCGCGAACTTCGCGGAAGCCATCGCCGAGGGCCGCGGCAAAGCGCAGGCCGACGCCTTGCGCGCCGCCAAGCGCGACGTGATGGCCCACAAGCTCAACGAGGGCCTCGTGGCCAAGGGCGCGCATGCCGACGACCCGGCTGAGTTCTTCCGCATCCAGGCCGAAGAGGTGAACTCGGCCATCCTCAAGAAGAAGGATCTGTTCTTCGTTGCGGCGAACGAGCAGATCCCCGCCGATGGCGAGATCGTCATGGGCGCCGCCTCGGTGGACGAGAGCGCCATCACGGGCGAGTCCGCCCCGGTCATTCGCGAGGCGGGCGGCGACCGCTCGGCTGTGACCGGCGGCACCACGGTGCTGTCGGACTGGATCGTGGTGCGCGTGACGGCCGATGCCGGCCATAGCTTCCTCGACCAGATGATCGCCATGGTGGAGTCGGCTGCGCGCAAGAAGACGCCGAACGAGATCGCGCTTGAGATCCTGCTCATCGCGCTCACCATCGTGTTCCTCATCGTGTCGGTGTCGCTGTTCACCTACAGCGCGTTCGGCGCGGGTCAGGCCGACATGTCGAACCCCACCACCATCACCTCGCTCGTGGCCCTGTTCGTGTGCTTGGCGCCCACCACCATCGGCGCTTTGCTCTCGGCCATCGGCATCGCCGGCATGAGCCGCCTCAACCAGGCGAACGTGTTGGCCATGAGCGGTCGCGCCGTGGAGGCTGCGGGCGACGTGGACGTGCTTTTGCTCGACAAGACCGGCACCATCACGCTGGGCAACCGCCAGGCGTCCGAGTTCATCCCGGTGGACGGCGCCACCGAGCGCGAGGTGGCCGACGCTGCCCAGCTGGCCAGCCTCACCGACGAGACGCCCGAGGGCCGCAGCATCGTGGTGCTGGCGAAGGAGCGCTTCGACATTCGCGCCCGCGTGCTGGAAGGCTCCGGCATGGTGACCATCCCGTTCACGGCGCAGACGCGCATGAGCGGCGTGGACTTCGACGGCCACGAGATCCGCAAGGGCGCGGCCGATGCCGTCAAGGACTACGTGGAGGCCCATGGCGGCATGTACAGCTCCGAGTGCGCCAAGGCGGTGGAGGACATCTCCCGCGCGGGCGGCACCCCGCTGCTCGTGACGCGCGATCACCGCATCCTGGGCGTGGTGTATCTGAAGGACATCGTGAAGCAGGGCATCAAGGAGAACTTCGCCGACCTGCACACGATGGGCATCAAGACGGTCATGATCACGGGCGACAACCCCATGACGGCTGCCGCCATCGCCGCCGAGGCCGGCGTGGACGACTTCATCGCCGAGGCCACGCCCGAGACGAAGCTTGCGGCCATTCGCCAGTACCAGGCCGAGGGCCACATGGTGGCCATGACCGGTGACGGCACGAACGACGCGCCGGCGTTGGCTCAGGCCGACGTGGCCGTGGCCATGAACAGCGGCACGCAGGCGGCGAAAGAGGCCGGCAACATGGTCGACCTCGATTCCAGCCCCACGAAGCTGCTCGACATCGTGCGCATCGGCAAGCAGCTGCTCATGACGCGCGGCAGCCTGACGACGTTCTCCATCGCCAACGACGTGGCGAAGTACTTCGCCATCATCCCGGCGCTGTTCGTCCCGCTGTATCCCGAGCTCGAGGCGCTCAACATCATGCACCTCACGAGCCCGCTTACGGCCATCATGTCGGCGGTCATCTACAACGCGCTCATCATCGTGGCGCTCATCCCGCTGGCGCTCAAGGGCGTGAAGTACCGCGAGGCCACCTCGCAGAGCCTGCTCACCCGCAACCTGCTGGTGTACGGCTTGGGCGGCATCGTGTTGCCGTTCATCGCCATCAAGCTGCTCGACATGCTGATCACCCTGATGGGCATCGCATAGGGAACAACGTGGTCCCGCTGTCGCCGCGAACGCGCGGCGGCAGCGGGCGCAAGAAAGGATTCATGACATGAAACAGGCGAAGACATGGGGAAGCGGGCTTCTGTTCTTCCTCGTGATGACGGTCATCACCGGCGTCATCTACACCGCCGTGTGCACGGGCATCGCCCAGCTGGTGTTTCCCTACCAGGCGAACGGCTCCATCATCGAGGTTGACGGTGTGAAGTACGGCAGCGAGCTCGTGGGCCAGCAGTTCACCGACGAAGATCATATGTGGGGCCGCGTGATGAGCCCGAGCACGGGCACGTTCACCAACGACGAGGGCGAGGACGTGCTGTGGTACGGCGCTTCGAACCTGAGCCCGGCTGGCGAGGATTTCGCGGCTGGCGTGCAGGAGCGCATCGACGAGATCCATGCGGCGCATCCCGAGAAGGGCGACGAGCCCATCCCGAGCGACCTCGTGACGAACTCCGGCAGCGGCTTCGACCCGCACATCTCGCCCGCAGCGGCCGAGTACCAGGTGGAGCGCTTGGCGAACAACACCGGCAAGAGCGAGGACGAGATCCGCGCCATCATCGAGAAGTGCACCGAGCAGCCGCAGTTCGGCATCTTGGGCGACGCGCGCGTGAACGTGCTCAAGGTGAACCTCATGCTGGACGGCATCCTGCCGGTCGAATAACGCGTGCCATTGCGTTTTGCGTCGGATAGGGCGCATGCAGACGATTTGCCGCATGCGCAGAAAAGCTGACTGCGAGCGCGATGAGAGGTGTGTTCGCAAGCGAAACCATGCGTGGGCGCCTTCGGGCGCTCGCGCGCTTTCGACGACATGATATGATAGAAGGCGGCAGAACGGGGCGACGCGGGAAGCGTCGCCCTTCGGCCTGTTGACGATGGGAAGGCAACGATGACCGAGACGAGTTACGGCGACTTCGAGCTGCGCCGCGATCCCGATGCGATCCTCAAGCAGATCGTCGAGGCCGAGGCGGCTGAAGGCGACACGCGCGGGAAGCTCAAGATATTCTTCGGCTATGCGGCGGGCGTCGGCAAAACCTACGCCATGCTGGAAGAGGCCCATGCCGTGCGGGACAAGGGCTTCGACGTGGTGGCGGGCTACATCGAGCCGCACACGCGCGCCGACACCATGGCCCTGCTCGACGGCTTGGAGCAGATCCCGCCGCTCGAGGTGAAGCACCGCGGCATCAAGCTGCGCGAGTTCGATCTTGACGCGGTGCTCAAACGCCGTCCGCAGATCGTGCTCGTGGACGAGTTCGCCCACACGAACGCTCCGGGCAGCCGTCACAAGAAGCGCTATCAAGACGTCGAGGAGCTTTTGCGCGCGGGCATCAACGTGTTCACCACCGTGAACGTGCAGCATCTTGAAGGCTTGAACGACAAGATCGCCTCCATCACGCACGTCAGCGTGGCCGAGCGCATCCCCGACCGGGTGTTCGACGAGGCCGCGTCCGTGGAGCTGGTGGACATCGAGCCGGACGACCTCATCGAGCGCTTGGAGGCCGGCAAGATCTACGTGCCCGACCGGGCCCGCACGGCGCTCGGCAACTTCTTCACGCAGAAGAACCTGGCGGCCTTGCGCGAGATCGCGCTGCGCCGCATGGCCGACCGTCTCACGCGCAAGGCCGAGCATGCCGAGACGGGCAAGCGCACCCGTGCGAGCGAGGACGTGCTCGTGTACGTGACGCACGACTCCGGCATCGTGAAGGCCATCCGCACCGCGGCGAACATGGCCGAGTCGTACCACGGGGCGCTCACGGCGGTCGTGGTGGAGTCCTCGCGTTCCAAGCGTTTGAGCAACGAGCAGCGCGGGCAGTTGCGCTCGAACGTCGATTTGGCAGAAGAGCTGGGCGCGCATGTGGTCACGCTTTTCGGCGACGACATCGCCCAGCAGATCGCCCAATACGCAGAATCGGCTGGCATCACGCACATCGTGGTGGGCAACGCCATGAGCCCGCGAACGGTTGCGATCGGGCGCGAGGGGTTGGTGAGCCGCCTCATGAAGCTCGCGCATGGCGCGGTGGTCGACGCCGTGCCCATCAAGGACCTGCCTGCACAATACGGTCGGTTGCGCGAGGCCACGGGATTCCATCCCACGGCGGGGGACGTATGGAAGGCGCTCGGGTCGGTGGCGCTTGCCACGGCGGTGGGTCTTGGCGTCTACAGCATCGGCCTGTCGAACTCGGTCGTGCTCATGCTGTACCTCATCGTGGCGCTGCTCATCGCCACGAAGGCCGACGGGTTCCTTTACGCCATCGTCGTGGCGCTGGGCAGCACGCTCGCGTACAACTTCTTCTTCACGGTGCCGCGGTTCACCTTCAACGCCTACGGGTTGAACTACCCGTTCATCTTCGCGTTTTTGCTGATGGGGACGCTTGTGGCCTCGACGCTCGCCGTGCGCATGAAGCGTCAGGCCGAAAGCACCGCGCGTCGGGCGTACCGCATGGAAGTGCTGCTTGAGTCCAGCCGCCGCTTGCAGGCGGCCAACGATCTTCCCACCTGCTTCCGTTCTACCGCCGAGCAAGTGATCAAGCTGTTGAACCGTCCGGTGGTCATGTATCGCCTCGATGACGAGGGGCACCTGCTCCCTCCCGAGGTGCACGATGTTCCGGGCACGTCGGGGGGAGACGCCTCGTCGGACAAGCTGACTTCTCCCGAGGAGGCCGGCGTGGCGGCGTGGGTGGCTTCGAACAGCGAGCGTGCGGGCGCGACCACCGACACACTCTTGAACGCCCGGTGCCTGTATCTTCCCATCCGCTCGAAGGACGCCGTGTTCGGGGTGGCGGGCATCGCCATCGACGGAGACGACGACGATTTCGGCGCGTTCGAGAAGAACCTGCTGCTCATGATCTTGGACGAATGCGGGCAAACCGCCGAGCAGATCGCCTTCGCCAACGAGCGGCGCAGCATGGAGATGCGCGTGGAGAAGGAAACGCTGCGCTCGAACTTGCTGCGCACCATCTCGCATGATCTGCGCACGCCGCTCACCAGCATTTCGGGTGATGCGGACATCCTTTTGCACGACGACGGCGTGCTCACGCAGGAGCAGAAGGAGGGCATGTACCGCGACATCCACGACGACGCGCGTTGGCTGGTGACGCTGGTGGAGAACTTGCTGTCCATCACGCGCATCGACAACGGCACCATGCAGATCGCCCAGCAGCCCGAACTGGTGAGCGAGGTTGTTCACGAGGCGCTTCTTCATGTCGACCGACGGGCGAGCGCGCGTCGCGTCGACGTGCTGATCGAAGACGACCTGCTGATGGCGGTCATGGACGCGCGCCTGATCGTGCAGGTGATCATCAACCTGGTGAACAACGCCGTGTCCTATACGCCGGTGGAGGGGCGCATCACGGTGTCGGCGCGCGAAGAGCGTTTGGGGGGCGGCGGTTCGCGCGTGCGCATCGCGGTCGCCGACGAGGGTCCCGGCATTTCTGAGGAGGATCGCGAGCACATCTTCGATCTGTTCTACAATGGTTCCACCGGCAAGCCGAGCGGGAAAAGCGGCGACTTCAAACGCGGCATGGGTTTGGGGCTGTCGCTGTGCCGTTCCATCGTGGAGGTGCACGGCGGTACGCTCGAGGTGCGCAACGCGCCTCCGCATGGGTGCGTGTTCTCCTTCACGCTGCCGGCAGTTGATGCGAACGCGCTGATGAGCGAGGCGCGTCGGCAGGATGAAGGGAGGACGGAGGAAGCGCGTGGCTGACGGATACCGGATACTCGTGGTCGAGGACGACGCGGCTGTGCGTCGTTTGGTCACAACGACGCTCAACGTGCATGGGTACGCGGTGCACGAGGCGAAGACGGCTTCCCAAGCGCTGTTGGAGCTGTCGTCGCAAGCGCCCGACTTGGCCATCCTCGATTTGGGATTGCCTGACGGCGACGGCGTGAGCGTTATCCGCACGCTGCGGGAGTGGTCGTCGCTGCCGGTGATCGTGCTGTCCGCGCGCCTCGAGGATGCCGACAAAGTGGCGGCCCTCGATGCCGGTGCCGACGATTATCTGGTGAAGCCGTTCTCCGTAGAGGAGTTGCTTGCGCGCGTGCGCGTGGCGCTGCGTCGCCTCGACCGCGAGCGCGCGCTTGCGGGAGGCCCCGAGGAGGCGGTCTACGAGAACGGCGCGCTGCGCATCGACTACGCCGCCGCCTGCGTGACGCGCGACGGCGAGGAAGTGCACCTCACGCCGTCGGAGTACAAGCTGCTGTGTCTGCTCGCGCGCAACACCGGCAAGGTGCTCACGCACAACTACCTTCTGAAAGAAGTGTGGGGCAGCGCGCTCGCCTCCGACCGCTCGTCGCTGCGCGTGTTCATGGCCACGCTGTGCAAGAAGATCGAGCCCGACCCCGCCAGCCCCGTCTACCTGCAAACCCACGTCGGCGTGGGCTACCGCATGCTCAGGGTGGAGTAGGCCGGCCGCTGGCTCGATGGCCGGCGGCCGACGCGGCTGGTGCGGCGCCGATGTGCGCTGGGGGCGGGGCGACGGCGATGGCATCCGGCGATGGGGCAGCGTGCTTACGGAGGGGCGGCGGCGCGGCTGGTGCGCGCTGGGGGGGCGAGTGCGGTTGGCGCGATGGCCCGCGGTGGCCGACGCGATGCGCGGTCGGCGCGGCTGATGCGGCGGTGCGGTGACGATGCGCGTCCGGCGATGGGGAAGCGCGCTCGCGGAGGGGTGCATGGCGACCGCATTTTGGGCAGGGCGGCGTGGTGCGCGCCGATCCGGTCTGCTCTCAAGGCGGGCGAGGCCGAGTCTGCGTTTTCGACAGGGTGGGGGGTGTTTTCTTCCATGTGAGATCGTCGCATGCCTTTCGGCTCTTTCGTGGCTGTCCGTCTCGGGTGATTCCCGCTTCTGGCGCGGTTTCGCGCGGCAAGGCGATGGCGAGGTCATGCCTGGGCGCACCTGACGCTCGCTTTGGCGCGCCGGATTGCGTGCGTGCCGTTTCGCTTGCGCCGTCGCGCCGTCGCGCCAAGCGAATTTGACGAAATGCCGGGGATATTTGCTTCAACGCAAGCTTCCAATCGGCGAGAATAGTGCTCGATGGAACAATTGCGAAAGGGCGGCGCATGCTTGGCGAAAAGCTTATGAAGTTGCGGAAGAAGCAGGGGATGAGCCAACAAGAGGTGGCGTCCGAATTGGGCGTGACGCGGCAGACCGTCTCCCATTGGGAATGCGATCAGGGCGCGCCGTCGCTCGACAAAGCGGTCGGCCTTGCCCGCCTGTACGGCGTGAGCCTCGATGATCTGGCAGCTGACGAGGTGGAGGTGATAGTGGCCGATGCGCCGCCCGAAGGCTCAAGGCGGCGCGATGCGCATGTGCTGCGCCACCTTGAAGGAGAGCGCTGCCGTATCTGCTATCGGACCCCCTGCGATGATGTCATGGGGATCATAAAGTCCGCTTCGATGCCCGACAAAGTGCGCGTGTTGAGCGTCGGCGACGGCTGGCTGCGCGTCGAACACGATCTGGGCGCTGGCTTGCTCCGGTCGAAAAAGGAAACGGCGGTGCGGCTCATCGACATCGACCTGATCGACAGCGTGCTTGCTTGGCCGCCCGACGATGACGATGACGACGAGGAGGAGCCTTCGGCTTCGGAGGAGGAGGCGTCATGAGCGAGTTGCTGCTGATCGTCATCATCGTGCAGCTTGGCTTCGTGCTCAGCAGGCTGCCCAGGAAAAGCAAGCCTTCCGAGGAGGTTTTCGCCGAGCAATGGGAGCGAGAAAGGAAGGAGAACGCCGCACTCGTCGCCTCCCAACTGCGCGGCCTGCGCCTCTGTCCGTGCCTGTTCACGTTTTGGCTGCCGGCGAGCATCTTTTCCGATGCTGGTTCGGCGAGCATGGAGGGGCGCGGCGTCGTCATCGACTCCGACGATGAATGGGTGCTCATCGAGTGTTCTGCCCCGTTCGGCGCCAAAGGCGCCGTGCAGCGCTTGTTCCGCATCGAGGACATCAAGTCGGTCGCAGAAATCGTCAGGTGATCCCGCCTTGCCGGCCCTTCTTTCGGAAGAGCCGGCAAGGCAGAGATCTACTCGGCCAGCCAATGCGCGGTACGTGCCGAACGTGAGAAGTGGATGTCGTGCAGCATCACCAGTTCGCCGTCAAACGTGTACAGCACCGTATAGAGGATTGATCGGTACTCGAACGTGAAACGCCGCCGCGCCTTGCCCGTTCGCGGGTACGCTTCGGGGAACAAGCGCACCGTGGCAAGCGCGCATTGCAGCGCATTATCAAACTCGCCTAAAGCGTTGTAATCGTCGTAGAGGAAGTGCAGGTTTCTCGTGATGTCGATATGGGCCTCGTTAAAGCTTGGCGCGTACGCTATCGGGAACATGGCCGCCCCCAATTCTCCCGAGGGTAATCGCGCTTGAGGCGATCCCACTCCTCCTGGGCTTGCGCCTGAATCTCCTCCCAGGTGTACGTGACTCCCGTGCGCGCGATCTCCGCTTCGGAGGCGTCCACGACGGCGTCGCAGTACGCGTCGTAGGCGCGTTGCTCGTCAATGGACATGCCGAGGGACGTCAGGAACGGATCCGGCTGGAACTCTGCCATGTTCTCACCTCCTTCGACGGCGACGACGCGGGCATGCTCGTATGTGACGTGTGCCATACATCCTCCCACCTTTGGGCGCACCCCATTGCGGGCGCACCCGTTCGTTCCCTGGCTTCGAGGATCTTGCAAGCGTTGCGTCAGGCTGAAGGGGAACACCTTCGCCTCTTCGGACTGCGCGAGATGCGCAGCGCTTGCACTGGCTCGTTTGAATACGCCTATACTATCATACGAACATATGTATGTAAAGAGGAAATCTCAACTCGCAACCTTGCACATGCGATCAAGGCCGCTCGGCAAACTTCCATTCGGGGAATGCCCGTCTCGTATCGAGCGCCGTATGTTACCGCTCCTCCGGCTTTCTCGCCACGTGCACGGCAGCTATGCCGCCGGTGTAGTTCTTCCAGGTCACGTTCGTGAAGCCGGCCTCCTCCATCAGGTTCGCCAAGCCCTGCTGGTCGGGAAACGCCTTGATGGAGCGCGCCAGGTACACGAAACCCTCGCGGTCGCCGGTGATGAGGCCGCCCCAGAACGGGATGAGGTGCTTGAGGTAGAAGTGGTAGAGCGCGCGCCACGCGTAGTTCGGCGGCGTGGAGAATTCGAGGCACACAAGCGCGCCACCGGGTTTCAGCACGCGCCGCATCTCTGCCAGCGCGCGGGGACGGTCGGGCATGTTGCGGATGCCGTAAGCCATGGTGACGACATCGTACGACGCATCGGGGTAGGGGATGTCCTGCGCGTCCACCACTTCAAAGTCCACCGGCACCTCGCCCGCCGCGCCGTCGGCGTAGTGGGCGCGCGCCACGTCGAGCATCTCGGGCACAAGGTCGGTGCACTGAATGTGGCGGGGCCGTTTCGCACGCGCTGTGGCGAAGGTCACATCGCCGGTTCCCCCTGCGATGTCGAGCACGTTCGCGTCCTCACCGATGGGCGCTTGGCGCATCATGCCCGCAAGCCATGCCCGGTACGCGCCGAAGCTCGATACGGCGTTGAAGCGCTCGTACTTCTTCGCGATGGTCGAGAATATTCCCTTCACGCGCTCGGACGAGAGGTCCGCGGGCGCTTCCTTGCCGGTGGCGGTGTCGATGCTCACAGGGCGCTCCATCAGGTAAAGATGATCGGTCGGTTGTCGAGTTTCCAGTATAGCGCGACGTTTTGGGGAGTTGGATGCGATCCCATCGGTTCTCCTCAGTCGGTTGGATGCGGCATGCGGCGTGGAGAGGTGCTTCTGCGCTTGGCTGGTTTTGGCGTGGGCGTCTCGGGCGCGTTGCTGGACGGATGCGATGGGCGCGCACGGTGTGCGGCGCGCGATCGGCCAGCGCCCGGGAAGCGTGCGTTGGTGGCGGTTTTTGACGGAAAACCGCGTTCGTTGCGGGGGAGTTCGTGAAGCGGAAAGGGAACCTGCTATAGCGACCAGCGGAAATGCCGACAGCACGAAGCGTCTTGGCCGCTCGAACCCGTTCAGCGCCATGAGAAAACGCGGTTTTCCGTCAAAACCCGCCACGAAGCAAGGGCGTCCCTGTCAAACCAAGATTGCTATAGGCCGGATCGGCCCCGCCGCGCGCGGACCGCCCAGACGCCTCGGAAGCCCCCGATCCGTCAGGCGGGGGCCTTTCGGGGTGCCCGACCGGAGGGGTCCGGCTCGGAACTAGCAGGGCACGGGTTCGTGTCAATCCTGATTTAGCAGAGACGCAAGGGCGTTCGCGCGCTGCGTCGGGTTGGGACGCCGTGCTGCGTTGGAATGGAGCGTCGCTTCGGGTCGAGCCGGGATGCCGCGATGTGCCGGACTGCGCCGGACCGAGATGCCGTATCGAGCTGGAACAGGAGGTGGGGCAGCGCGACCTGGCGGGATGCTGTACGAAATCGAGACGGGGCGGGGTGGACGCGGCGCTGCACTGGGGCGTCTCGCCGGGATCGCGCAAACTGGACGCCGTGCCGCGTCGGATCGGGACGTTGTGCCAGTTCAGGACGAAATGAGATGGGAACGGTGCATTATGCCGTTCCAGAATACCGGCGAGCTTGGCGACCGTGCCGGCTCGCCGCGGCCGCCTTCGGTGCCGTCATCCTCGCGGCTTGCGGTCGCGCAGCTTCTCCAGCTTGCGGGCATCGCGTGCGCCTCCGCGTCCGCCGGCTCCCTTGAAGCCCCGTGCGTCGCGCGCCGCCGCCTTCGCGCTCGCTCCGGCGGCACTCCCCGCGCCTTCGCGCGCGGCCAGCTCTGCGCGCTCGCGCTCCTCGGCCATCATCTGCTCCAGCAGCGGATCGCGCTCCGCGGTGCGTGCCGCCTCCGCGCGGATGGCCGCCGCCTCGCCCACGCCCACGGCGGTGCCGGCGCGTCCGGCCTCCAGCTGGGCGTTCTCGGCCGAGAAGGCCGCGTTCGTGTTCGCCTCCGAGAATCCGGGTGCCACCACGCTGCCGAATGCCGCCACTTGCGCGCCGCCCTCGTCGGCAAGCGCTCGTCCGTCGCCCATGCCGTCGGTCGCCATGCCCTTGAACGTGCAGTTCGGCGTGCCGTCGGCGTTCCAGGCGGGCGAGAGCGTGCCGCTTTCCTGGTCGGGATAGGGAAAGGCGCTCGCCGCGGGCCGCCACTTTCCAGTCAGCTTCGCCAGCGCGTTCGCGGGCTCGTTTGAAAGCCAGAGCTTCGCCAGGTGCTTCGCATGCGTGGGCTTCACATCGAACGCCCAGTTCAACTCCGACTTCTCGGCCACGGTGCTCTCGGAAAGCCGCTCGAACTCCTCCTTGAGCGCCGCCAGCCGCGCGTCGATGCGCCCGGTGCCGTTGCGCAGCACGTCGTCCAAACGGTTCATCTGCTCGCGCGCTTGGCGGATGCGCGCGTCCACGCCGGCGGCCATGCCCGCGTCCAAGATGCCGTGCTCGCCCTTGATGCGGTTGATGTCCAGCGCCGCGTCGTAGGTGGCGTCCACCATCTCGTCGGCGCTCATGTAGGTGCTCTCGTAGTTCATGATGTGCTTCCACGAGGGTAGGATCATGCGCTCGCGATGCTCCTCGAACGTGCGGGCGCGCAGACGGTAGCCGTAGGCTTCGGGGTTGTCGAACGCAATGGATCCCACGTCCAGAAACGGCGCCATCGGGCTGGTCAGCACCACGAGGCGCGGGTCGTAGTTCACGCGCTCGTACAAATGCTGCACGTAGGCGCCTGTCTCGCGCACGCTGGCCGCGGTCTGCTTGGGGATGCCCGTCATGAAGTACAAATCGAACCGCTCGCAATTCTCGTGCGACAGTGCGTCGACGATGGTTTCCTCCAGCTCGGCCATGGTGTAGTGGCCCTTGCCGAACGCCTTGCGCACCTCGTCGTTGTGGCTTTCGGCCGATATCTCCACCGACCAGTTGCCCAGATTGTCGTCGAGCAATTGGTAGAACTCGTCGCCACCCGGCGGCGGCCCGAAGAACTCGAACCCGATGGGGTTCTGCACCTTGTTCTTGAGGCCCGTGATGAAGCGGTGCGTGTACTCCTCGCCGGCTTGCAGAAAGTCGTTCAGCACGAAGATGGGCCCCCAAATGTGCTCCTGCACGTGCTCGATGTCGCGGATGAGCAGGTCGGGGTCGCGCCATGCCACGCGGCGGCGTCCGAAGTGGTTCTTGAACGCGTAGGCGCTGCCGCCGCAGGTGGCGCAGTTGCGCGCGCAGCCGCGGCAGGTGAGGCTGGCCGTCACGGGGTAGGAAAGCCAACCTTTCATGGGCAGGTAGCTCGTCATGTCGTGGTGACGCAGCACGCCCTTCATGGGATAGTCGTAGTCGAGTGAGATGGCGTTCATGTCGTCGGGCACCCACGACAGCGGGTTAATGTGGATGGTTCCCTCGGCGTCTTTCCAGGTGAGATTGGGGATGTCCGACAGATCGCCCACCGGCGTGTGCGTCTTGGCCGCCCGCGCCACGCGCTCCACCAGCATGCGCATGGGCTCTTCGGTGGAATCGCCGCGAAACACGTAGTCTATGCAGTCGTACTTGATCAGATCCTCGTGGAAGATCGACGAGGACAGCCCGCCGAACGAGATGGGCACGTGCGGGTGCAGCCGCTTGAGCACCTTCGCCACCTCCACGGAGCCGTGGCAGTGCGGCATCCAGTGCAAATCGATGCCGAACATGTGCGAGCTCAGCCGTGCGAGGTTCTTCTCCACGTCGAAGTTCTTCTTGTGCAGCATCATCGACGCCAGGTTGTAGATGCGCGCGCGCAACCCGTGGCGCTCCAAGTACTCGCAGAGCGTGGTGAGGCCCAGGGGGTACATCTCGAAGATGGGCGTGGACGGCACCATGTCCGACACCGGGCCGTACATGATGGAACGCTCGCGGAAGTCGTAGGTGGCGGGCGCGTGGATGTAGGTCATATCGAGCGTTTGCATGATAGCGGCGAGTATACCACGACCGTTTTGCCGCCGCCGCTTCGCGGCGATTCCGGTTTGGGGAGTTTCGTCGATTTCTGCAAGGATTTTCGTTTGGCGAACGGTTTTGCCGCTTTTGATGGCACTTGGGATTCCGTTGCGCTTGTGCGGAATGGTGCTATCCGATCTTTTCTCTCCGGCTTTCTTTCGCTTCGCGTCTTGGGCCATCAAAACCGTTCGTCAAACGAGAACCCTTGCAGCGAAAAGGCGATGTCTCTGTCAACGGCGGTTTGACTGCGGATCCTCCATGTTCGATGCAAAATGTGCCGGATTGCTGCTGAAAACGAAGGGGGAGCGGTCCCTTTGGCCTCGAAGCCGCATCGGCCTTGCGCGTCCGGTTCCCAGCGGCCTGGAAGACGTTGCGAAGAGCCGAATGGCTTGCGCGAGGCTTTCGCCCTGCCGGTAACGATCTGCCGAGTATTGCACGATGGGAAGACTGTCCGCTGCCGGACTGGGGCCGAAGCGGTCCGGGGTACCGCGACCTGGGCTTCGAACTCCGGGCTTTACGCGGGCAGATGGTCGATGACGGCCGCGTTTGGGACAGGTCGGTCGGCGCGTCCGATGCCGCGCGGCGTGCGTGTCGGCGCGCAGAAGCCTGTTGCCCATCCGCTCCGGTCTTCTTCTCGCGGGCAGTCTGCGGGGAGGGGCGGTTTGCGCCGCATGATCCACGGGCGCGCCTTCCCGACCGTTCTCCCATGGGCGGTGGTGCGACGCGTGCGCGAAAACGGCCCGATTTTGGCCACCAAACCGAGTTCTGGCACGGATCGGCCCCTTCAGGCGCGCGTCCGAAAATCGCGACCTGGCCTTTTGCCGGGGACGCCCTCCGCAAGGGCTCCCGAACGCCTCTTTTTCGTGCCAGAACGCGGTTTCGTGGCCAAAATCGGGCCGTTTCGTCGTCGGCTCCGGTTCAACGGCGATGGGCGATTGCCGTGCATGGTGCGTTGGCGGGGCGTTTTGCCGAGACCGCTGTTCAGGGGGGGCAGGGGGACTGCTGCGGAAAAGGCGCGCGGATGCCGAATCGTTGTGGACGGGAAACCCTCTGCTCGCAGATGAGGCCGTCATGTGCGGCGGCATGGGGCGCTTCCGAATTCCGAATTCGAGGGCGTTTCGTCCAGGATGCTTGGGGGCGGGATGCTTTGCCCGTGCTGTTCGGAGG
>NZ_PPEL01000047.1 GCF_002899695.1 Rubneribacter badeniensis | reverse complement strand
CCGCACCCCTGGCCGCAACCCCCCTTCGCCCGCCATCCCCGCACCCCGCCCCGTCCGCACTCGCCCTTTGCACCGACCCTCCGCTCCCCACGCTCTCCCGCCCTTGGAGCCGTCGCGCCTGCGCGCCGTCGCCTCCCCGGCTTCGACGTGATATCATCGCTGCGAAAAACCCATCCCGCGACCCGATAGGAGCACCATGTACGAGCAGCGCGTCGAAACCGTCATGCGCAACCTCGGGCAGCGCGGCCTTTCCCGCCTGCTCGTGTGCGACCCGCGATCCATCCAGTACCTCACCGGCGTCTACGTCGAGCCGGGCGAGCGCTTCCTCGGCCTCGTCCTCGCGCCTGACGCCGCGCCCACGCTCGTGTTGAACGCGCTGTTCTCCGCACCCGCCGACGCTGCGTGCGACGTGCGATCGTTCACGGACACCGACGACCCGCTTTCCCTCGTCGCCGAGCTCGTCGACACGCAAGAACCGCTCGGCTGCGACAAGAATCTGCCCGCACGCTTCCTGCTGCCGCTCATGGAGCGCGGCGCGGCGGCGCGGTTCGTGCTGGCCTCCGATGCGGTGGACGACGCGCGCGCCCACAAGGACGAGGCCGAGCGCGCGGCCATGCGCGCGGCCAGCGCCACGAACGACGCCGCCATGGGGCGTTTCCGCGAGCTCGTGCACGAAGGGATCACCGAAGCCGAAGTGGCCGGCCAACTCGAGGGCATTTATCGCGAGCTGGGCGCCCAGGGCCACTCGTTCGCGCCCATCGTGAGCTTCGGCGCGAACGCGGCCGACCCGCACCACGAGCCCGACGGCACGCGCCTCGCCCCCGGAGACGTGGTGCTGTTCGACGTGGGCTGCCGCCAAAACGAGTACTGCGCCGACATGACGCGCACGTTCGTGTTCGGCGAGCCCACGCCCAAGCAGCGCGAGGTGCACGACACCGTGCGTCGCGCGAACGAGGCGGCGCGAGCGCTCGTGCGCCCCGGCGCGCGCTTCTGCGATATCGACCGTGCCGCGCGTCAGGTTATCGAAGATGCGGGATACGGACCGTACTTCACGCACCGGCTGGGACACCAGATCGGCCTCGACGTGCACGAACCCGGCGACGTGTCCGCTACGCACGACGCGCCGGTGGAGCCGGGCATGTGCTTCTCCATCGAGCCGGGCATCTATCTGCCGGGCGAGTTCGGCGTGCGCATCGAGGACCTTGTGCTCGTCACCGAAGACGGCTGCGAAGTCCTCAACAGCTATCCGCGCGAGATCGACACCGTCGGATAGCGCCTACGCCCAAGCGAGGGGCTTGCGAGCCGCAGTCGGAAAGGCGCACCCGAAAAGGGCGCTTTCGGGAAGGGCGCTTTCCAAGAGAGAGGGCTTGCAAGAAGGGCTCTGCAGCCGCGCGCTTTCCGTAAGCCTCTCCCCGCAGTTTGCGCGCCCGCCGGCCCCTTGCGGCGTTATCGACCGTCGCCGTCGGCAACGTCGCGAGAGGGGATTCGCCTCACCCGCCAGCCTTCTCGCCCCTCGCAGCGGTTTGAGAGCGCCTTTCGCTCCCAAACCGCTCGGCGGTCATCCGAACGCACCCCTCTGACGAGCGCCAACGCCATATCGACCCCTCGCTCCCGTCAACCAGGCCCTCCATTCCCACTTGATGCGCTCCTCCCCGAAAAAGCCGGGCTCGTATTCGACCGATACGAACTCGCGCTCGCCGAACCTCGGGCCGAGCCTCCTCTGACCGGGCGCTTCGGAAGGCTGCCACCTTGCCCGACGGGCAGACCTCCTGCGGCACCGGCGGGGCCTCACCCGGCGAGCCGACCTGGCCTATGTCGATCTTGGCCCAACATAGACGAGGCCAGCTTCCCCACATCCGACCGCTTTCTGTTTCAACAGATCGTTGAACTGGGCTTATCGCAATCATTCAACCAATCTATACCGTATCATGTCGGCGATGTTTTCACGAGAGAAAAGGAGCGGCACACCTATGTCCGCACAGGGACAGAAAAGCGAACACGACAACGTCGCAACCGAGAAGAAGCAGCCGAAAGAACGCCGCTTCGTCGATGCGAAGACCGGAAAGACCATCGAGAAACCGAAGCACGGAGGCTCCGGCGCGGCCGCAACGCAAGCTCTGCGCGACGAGATGCATGCCGAGCGAGCGGGCAACGCGCTGCCCTTCCGCATCGGCGCCGCCGTGCTGTGGGTAGTGGGCATCGCGCTTGAGGTTGCGGCCATCCTCGTGGCGAACAGCACGTTGTACCTGCCGAAACTGCCAGCCGCAGGATGGGTCGTCATCTTTCTCGCCATCGACCTCATCGCCGTGGTGGCGGGCTCGCAGCTATGGAAGCGCGCAAACCATCTGGCTCCCGCGTCCAAAGAGAACAAACTTGCCTACTGGGTGCAGACCGAGCTGGGCGTCATCGTCGCCGTTATCGCATTCGCGCCGATGATCGTGCTTACGCTTGCGAACAAGGACATGGACAAGAAGTCGAAGCAGGTGTGCTCCATTGTGGCGGGCATCGCCCTCGTGGTGGCCGTTGGCAGCGGCATCGACTTCCATCCCACATCCCAGGAGGATATCGACCAAGCAGAAGCCGGCGCCGCCGTGCTCTCCGACGACGGGCTGGCCTACTGGACGCCGTTCGGCGAGGTGTACCACTTCAACCCCGATTGCCAGTACATCAAAAACTCGGGCACCATTTACTCCGGCACGATGAGCGACGCGCTCGAAGCAGGTCGAAACCGCGCATGCTCGGGATGCGCCGTGGCAGGTGGCGACGACCTCCTTGAGAACGCCGACCCTGCCGCCGTCGAGGAAGCGGCGGCGAACGCTTTCAGCGTGATCGAAGGCGGCACAAACGCGAACCCGAACGCGACAGGCGCGGACGAGGACGCGACGGACGCAGGCACCGTTTCGGACGACGACCTGCCCAAGGCAGCGTAGTTCAACGAACAAAAGCGGGGGAAGGGCAGCTACGGGTCGCATCCCTTTCCCCGCTTTCCACCGCCGTCGCACCCCGATCGCCCGCATCGCCATCGCAGTCGTCTGCGTCGCAAGCGCGCTTGGCCTCTGCCCGAATGCGCTTCTCGTTCGCCTCGAATCCGTCTCCCGTCTCGCTTTGGGCAATCCCCCGCCCCTTCGACTTGACCCGTCCTGTCCTTCGCGCCGCATTTCGCCCCTTGTTTCGTCGCGCGGTTCAACCCTCGGTTTCGCCTGACCTCGTCCGGCATGATCACCGCGGCATCAAGGCCGATGTTTGTGGCGGGTTTTGACGGAAAACCGCGATAGCTTTCGGAGCTTTCCGAAAGAGAGATGCGTCGACCAGGCAAAACGTGGAGAGCGCGCAGCAAGCGAGGAGGTTTATCGCGTTTTCGCAGCGGTTTTCCGTCAAAACCCGCCACAAAAGCCAGCGCGGAAGACCTCAGGGCTCGCTTCGGGAAAGCCAAGAGTCGAAGGGACGCCCATCACCTGAGAAAGCCGAAAGCCGAAAGGCTCCCGCCGCCGGGGAGTCGACAACCGAGGGGCTTCCGCTCCGGAAGGATCGGAGATCGAAGGTCGGCTAACTTCCTTGAAGAGCAGATCGGCAACCGCAAAGACTTCTTATCTCGTAAAGGCCGAAAGCCGAAGACCGAAAGCCGAAATCCGCCCGAACCGGAGAGGCCGAGGGCCGAAAGCTGCCTTTCCAAAAGAACGGGGAACCTCAGGCCGCCCGAACCGGAGGAGTCGAAGACCGAGGATTCTCGCCCCTGAAAGCAACCCGGCCTCGGCCTCGAGCCTCAAAAGCGACCCGACCCAAGCCGTCCAACCCGGCCCTCCACACCCGCTCAGCCAATCCCGACCTCATCCCCACCGCCGCGTTCGCCGAGCGGCCCTGCCGCAGCCCAGCTGTCCGGTGCCTTCGCAGCCTACCGTCCGACACCTCGCCCGTCGGCAAGCGCGGCTTCGGCGGCGGCCACGGTGTGCGCCATCGTGACGCTTGTCGTGACCGTGCCCAACCCTCCCGGCACGGGCGTGAGCGCGGCGACGACGGGCTCCACCGCATCGAAGTCCACATCGCCGCACAGGTTGCCCTGCGCATCGAAGTTGATGCCCACGTCGAGCACCGTTTGCCCAGGCGCGAAGTACTCCGCGCCGAACGCGCGGGCGCGGCCCGTCGCGCAGACGACGACATCGGCCGACCGGCAGATGCCCGCAAGGTTCTCCGTACGGCTGTGGCAGACGGTGACGCTCGCGTTGCGGCGCAACAGCATCATGGACAGCGGCTTTCCCACCACGAGGCTGCGACCCACGACCGCGACGTGCTTGCCGGCAAGCGGCACCTCGTAATGCTCGAGCAGCTCGACGCACGCCGCGGCCGTGGAGGGTGGAAACCCCCGATGGCCGTCGGTGAACACCGCAGCCAGCGAAGCCAACGTGATGCCGTCGACATCCTTCTCCGGCGCAAGCAGCTCGCACACGCGAGCCTCGTCCACAAACGACGGAAGCGGCCGGAACAGCAGGCATCCGTGCACGTCCGCATCGTGGTTGACTTCGTGAAGCGCAGCCTCCAAAGCCTCCTGCGGCGCGAACTCGTCAAGGGCGATGGGGCGCACGGCGATGCCGAGGGCGTCGGCGCGCTTGCAAGCGGTGCGCTCGTAGGACAGGTCGTCGGGACGCGCCCCCATGCGCACGATCGCAAGCGTCGGCTCGACGCCGGCCCGCGCAAGCGCGTCGATGCGCGGCGCGAGATCTGCCGCCAAGCGCTCGACGACGGGTTTTCCAGTGAGAAGGGTGGCCATGGATGGGTTTGCTCCTTTGCAAAGGGACGGGCGCGGCCGGGCCGACGGGCCGACGCGGCGCGGAGGGACGTTACGAAACAGCGGCTTTGACGTAGTCGAACAGCACATCGCAGCGCTCGCGCGTGCGCGCGGCAAGCAGCTCGACCTCCGCGCGATAGCGCGCGGCGCGGTCGGCGTCGTCCATGGAGGCCGCGTTGATGTAGACGTTGAGGCTGGCCCCGTCGGAAGCGGCCCGGACGAACGCTGCGGCCACGCCCGCGTCGGAGCGCGCCATCTTGGAGCCGTGACGAGCCAGATAGTCGGCCTCGTCCAACACCTCGGCCGCCGCGCGCATGATGGCGAGCGGCACTTCGCTCGCATCGACAAGCGCCCGCTGAAGCGCCGCGTTCTTGGCAACCTGCTCCTCCGGCGTGGCCTTGGGCAGACGATAGGCGGCGGCAAGCGGCTCGAACGCGCGCGCATCCTCGTCCACGAGCGCCACCAAGCGCGCCCGCAACATCTCAAGGCGCGAAAGAGAGGCGCGCACCTCGTCCTCCACATCGGCGTAGCGGCTCTTGCCCACCGTGAGGTTGCCCACCATGGACGCGAGCGCCGACGCGAGCGCGCCCACGTACGCCGCAGCTCCACCGCCACCCGGCGTCGGAGCCGCGCTGGCCAACTCATCGATGAAGGTGGTGTCCATGGGGCCTCCCTCTGTACAGAAATCAAACTTGACCGGAACGGCCGGCTCGGCGCAGACGCGCCGTGAGCACCAGCAGCCAACAGCCAGCCACCGGCATTCCGTATGATACGCCACCGTCCGCATGTTCCCTCGGCGCGCCTCGAAACCTGCACGAACCCTCGACGTGCGGCCACGAGCGCGAGCCGCCCCCTATTCCACTGATCGTCCACTGTGCAGGACGGGCGCTTGCTCAAGCGCGTGCGATATCGTCTTCGCGGGGCTCTTTGAACGCAAAGAAACCCTAGCAACCGGGCCTTGGCACGCGAATGCTCTTATGCGCTTCCCGTTTAGTCGATCATGCTCTACAAGAGAGATCGTTTCAACGATGTTGTAGAGTACGATCGACTACATGTCACCATCGATCGCGACGTAAGGGACAGAGACGACGAACCCCGGCGACGCAAAGTCGCCGGGGCCCTATCGCACAGGTTGACGTAGTCGGTCAGCGAGGCCACCTGCGGCGTTCGAGGTTCGCAGGATCGCTGGGCCCAAACGCACTGCGGCACGCAAGACCCTGGATCGCGTGAAGCTCGCATGCCGCAGCAGGTGGCCACAACGTCGAGCGGTTTCAGCGGTCACCAGCCCGCCGGAACACCTTAGAACAACCCGCTGATCTTGCCTGTCTCGTCCACGTCGATCTTGAAGGCGGCGGGAGCCTTGCCCAGACCCGGCATCGTCATGATGCTGCCGGTGAGCGCCACCACGAACCCGGCGCCAGCCGACACCTTCACCTGGCGAACCGTCACGGTAAAGCCGCGCGGCGCGCCCAGCTTCGACGCATCGTCGCTGAACGAGTACTGCGTCTTGGCCATGCACACGGGCATGCCGCCGAAACCGAGCGCTTCAAGCTGCGCGAGCTCCTTTTTCGCAGACGGCTCGAACACCACGCCGTCGGCTCGGTACACGCGCGTGGCGACGGCCTCGATCTTCTCGGCAAGCGTGAGGCCGTCGTCGTAGGCGAACGCGAACGTCTCGGCGCTGCGGCCCTCGGCGTCGCCCTCGTCGCACAGGCGCACCACCTCGTCGGCGAGCGCAAGCCCGCCCTCGCCGCCCTTCGCCCACACCTCGGACAGCGCCACGTTCACGCCCAGCTCGCGGCACTTCCGCTCCACCAGCGCAAGCTCGGCCTCGGTGTCGGTGGGGAACCGGTTGATGGCCACGACGCACGGCAGCTGATACACCTGCGTGATGTTCTCCACGTGCTGCAGGAGGTTCGGCAGGCCCGCCTCCAACGCCTCAAGGTTCTCCTCGTTGAGGTCGGCCTTCGGCACCCCGCCGTGATTCTTCAAGGCACGCACCGTGGCAACCACCACCACAGCGTCCGGACGCAGGCCCGCAAGGCGGCACTTGATGTCGAGGAACTTCTCCGCGCCCAAATCGGCACCGAAGCCGGCCTCCGTCACGCAGTAGTCGCCGAGCGCCATGGCCATGCGCGTGGCCATGATGGAGTTGCAGCCGTGCGCGATGTTGGCGAAGGGGCCGCCGTGCACGAACGCAGGCGTGCCCTCGAGCGTCTGCACGAGATTGGGCTTCAGGGCGTCCTTCAAAAGGGCCGTCATCGCACCCTCGGCGTGCAGGTCGTGCGCGGTGACCGGCTTGTCGTCGTAGGTGTAGCCCACCACGATGCGGCCCAAACGCTCCTTCAGGTCGGTGATGGACGTGGCCAGGCAGAAGATGGCCATCACCTCGGAGGCCACGGTGATGTCGAAGCCGTCCTCGCGCGGCACGCCGTGGGCCTTGCCGCCCAGGCCGTCAACGATGTTGCGCAGCTGGCGGTCGTTCATGTCCACGACGCGCTTCCACGTGATCTTGCGCACGTCGATGCCCAGCTCGTTGCCGTTGTGGATATGCGCGTCAAGCAGGGCGGCCAGAAGGTTGTTCGCCGCGCCGATGGCGTGGAAGTCGCCCGTGAAGTGCAGGTTGATGTCCTCCATAGGAACGACCTGGGCGTACCCGCCGCCGGCCGCACCGCCCTTGATGCCGAACACGGGCCCGAGCGACGGCTCGCGCAGCGCCACGACCACGTTCTTGCCTTGGCGCGCCAGGGCGTCGGCCAATCCCACGGTGGTGGTGGTCTTGCCCTCGCCGGCCGGCGTGGGGTTGATAGCCGTCACCAAGATGAGCTTGCCGGGCGCATGCTCCACGTCCTTGAGCAGGTTGTAATCCACCTTCGCCTTGTTCGTGCCGTACATCTCCAGGTACGCCTGCGGCACGCCCGCCTTCTCGGCGATGACGTCGATGGGTTCTGTCTTCGTGGCCTGGGCAATTTCAATGTCGCTCAACACATGGGCCCCCTTTTGCGTCGGTTTGCTGGCTCACAACATTCTACCCGCCGAAGCCGCCGAGGCCGCAGGGCAATCCCCCAAGAGCGCAAGAAAGCCAGCAGCCGGAGGCGCATTCGCAGCGTCTGCCGAAAGCCGCACGCCCCACGTGCCCGCAGCGCGCGACCGGAAAGCGCATCGCCGCGCGAAACGACCGGCTTTCGCGCCGGAAGCGACGGTTTCGGGCGACAGCGCGACCAAGCGTCAGCGCGATCGCGCGAAAGGCCGCGACGCGTCTCCGAAGGGCTAGGCCCGCCGTGCGGCTTCGCGCGCTTCGTAGACGAGGCGCAAGCCTTCAAGCGTCAACTCGGGATTCGTGACGGTGATGGTGCGCGACTGCGCCGCCACGCGGGCTGCCAACCCTCCCGTGGCCACCACCGTCGCCCGATACCCCAGCTGGTCGAAGATGCGCTGCACGAGCCCGTCCACGCGGTCGGCCTCGCCGTACACGATGCCAGCCTGGATGGCTTGCTCGGTGTTGCCGCCGATGGCGGTGTGCGGATCCACCAGCTCGATGGCGCCGAGCCGCGTGGCGCGCGAGAACAGCGCCTGGGCCGACGTCTCCACGCCAGGAGCGATGACGCCGCCGACGAACCGCCCTTCGGCATCGATGACCTCGATGTTCGTGGCCGTGCCGAAGTCCACCACCACCACGGGCGCACCGTAGAGCGCCTTGGCGGCCACCGCGTCGGCCACGCGGTCGGCCCCGATCTCGGCGGGGTTCGCATACTCCGTCGAGAACAGCCCTCCCGCCGCCTCGGCCGAGCAGACAAGCGCCTCGCTTCCGGTCATACGCTCCACTGCCGCGCACCATGCCTGCGTGAGCTGCGGAACGACGGACGCGAGCGCCACGCCTTCGAGGTGCTGCGTCGCGATACCCTCCGACAGCAGAAGCGGCGCGAGCTTCACGCGCAGCTCGTCTGACGTGTGCTGCTTGTTCGTGGCCACGCGCCACTGATGCAGCAGACGTTTTTCCTGATAAACACCCACCACCGTCTGAGTGTTCCCCACATCGATAGCAAGTAACATGTTCTTGACAGTCTCCTTTGAGGGCGACGCGGATGCGTATAGTTGCACTCGGCATTATAACAACCCGCCCACGCGCATCTGTCAGGCAAGTCCCCGGGATTCCATCTGATAGAAAGGCCACACATGAACGAGACCCCTCATCGCATCCTCGTCGTCGACGACGAGCCCTCCATCACCGAATTCGTCAGCTACGCGCTCAAGAAGGAGGGATTCTTCACCGACGTGGTCGACAACGGCGAGGACGCGCTGGCCTTGGCCACGAAGAACTCCTACGACCTGTTCGTGCTCGACATCATGCTGCCCGGCATGGACGGCTACGAGCTGTGCCGCCGTCTGCGCTCGAAGACCACAGTGCCCGTGCTGTTCCTCTCCGCGCGCGACACCGAGCTCGACAAGGTGGTGGGCCTCGAGATCGGCGGCGACGACTACCTGGCGAAGCCCTTCGGCGTGCGCGAGCTCATCGCCCGCGTGCGCGCCCTTCTACGCCGTGGCGCGGGCGGCGACTTCCCCGGCGCGAACCACGCCGTCACGGCAAGCGGCATCACGCTCGACGAGGACGCCCACACCGCTTCCGGCGAGCACGGCGAGATCGACCTCACGCCGCGCGAGTTCGAGCTGCTTGCCAGCCTCATGAAGAACGCGGGCAAGGTGGTGTCGCGCGAGGATCTGCTGCGCGACGCCTGGGGTTGGGAATACTTGACGGAAACCAAGACCGTCGACACCCACATCAAGCGCCTCCGTGATAAGATTGAGTCTGCCGGATACGATCCCGGCCTGGTGGAAACGGTTCGCGGCTACGGATACAGGTTCAAACAATAAAACGACTGCAAACATACTTCTCGCTGCTGGCAACGCTGCTCTCGCTCTTCGCCGGCGCGATACTGCTCCTGATTTGCCTCCTCGCCTTCGACCTCTCGTCGAAGGCGTTTTTGCTGCTCGTCCCCATCGGCGTGGCGGTGTTTGCGTTCAGCCTGATCATCGGGCACTTCATCTCTGAGCCTCTCCGTCTTCTGGCGAAGCGGACCGCCGCGTACCGCGCAGGTGCCGATGTGCCCTTCGAGCCGGACGGCCGCCTTTTCGAAGCCGACCAGCTGGCCGCCGACTTCAAGGGCCTCATCCAAACCATGAAGGCGCAGCAGCACGACCTCACGCTGAAAGAGCGCCGACAGGCGGCCTTCATCAGCGACGTGGCTCACGAGCTGCGCACGCCGCTCACCGCCATCCGCGGCAACGCCGAAATGCTGGAAGACCCCGATCTGCCGCCCGAGCTGCACGAGAAGTTCTGCGGCATCATCATCAACGAAAGCGAGCGCTTGAGCCGCCTCACCCATGACTTGCTGACCCTGCAGCGCATCGAGGACGACGCGGCCCCCATGGAGCTTGCGCGCGTGAACCTGCGCGAGCTGTCGGCCGGCGTGCTCGACGCGCTCGAGCCCATCCTGCGCGACCGCCAAGCGCACACCGAGATCGTCGGCGAGGCGCCCGACGTGCTGGGCAACCTCGACCGGCTCAAGCAAGCCGTCACGAACCTCGTGGAGAACGCGAGCCGCTTCATCGCGCCGGGAGGGCATATCGTGATCGAGCTGTTCGGCCTGCGCGGCAACTCCATCCTGGCCGTGAAGGACGACGGCTGCGGGTTCGGCGACGTCGACCCGAAGCTTCTGTTCGACCGCTTCTACCGCACCGACGCCTCGCGCAGCCGCGGCACCGGCGGCACGGGCTTGGGGCTCGCCATCGTGAAGTCGGTGGTGGAGGCGCACGACGGCTCGGTGGAAGCCCTCAACCTGCCCGACGGCGGCGCGTGCTTCATCATCGCGCTGCCCTCCATCCCCGCCGACACCGCGCCTCGCTCGTAAGCCCGCTGCGCGGGCGGTGTGGAACCGCGCAGCGCGAACCCCTCGATTAGCGAGCGGCGCGGACATGCCCTCCCTTACCGCGGAACAGCACGAAGGCCAGAACCGCCACCACGAGCACGCTCGTCCCGATAGCGCACACCGCTTGAAGGTGGATCATCGGAATGCCCACGAGCATGCCGATGATGTACGGCACGAGCCATGTCAGCCACACGAAGGTGCTGAACGCGTGAAACCGCTTCATGCCGCGCTCGTTGCGACGGATGAGCGTGACGGTGGCCCAGCCCGCATGCACGAGCATGAGGACGATGGCGAGCAATCCGGTGACGCCATGGATGCCGAAACCGCCAGCCTCCGACTGCTGGGCGATGCTTGTCATGATCATCGTCCCGGTGGTGTCGCACGCAAGACCGCCCCAAAACAGAAGCACATGGCGCAAGGACAATGTGCCCGAGCGGCGCTCCCCGAACACGCCGACGGTGTACAACACGAGCGCGCACGTGATGGCGACGCTTGCAACGATCAATTCGACACTCATAATGTCTCCTTCCCTATAAAATGAACTTTGTTCATTAATGAACTGTGTTCATAATAGAAAGAAGGCAGGTAGGCGGCAATGGCATGGACAACTCGCCCACCGTTTCTTCATAGAAGAGCCGCCCGCATCCCTCGCCCCCATGCATCGCCCGAATGGAGAATCCCGCCCCTCAGAAAGCCAAAAACCGGTCTTGGATATCAAAGGGCAAACTCAGATCGCTTACGAATCGAATTCGAGCGAAGGCAGCCCGATACCAAGATTCCAGGCTAAGCTGCATATGGCAATCTTGTCTGTTCCGAAAACTTGCCGGGAATCGCCGAAGCAAACGCGCTCGCCAGATCATCGCTCTCCAGACCATCCAACAGGCCCCTCGACAACTCTTTCTGCTGCTATACTGAGCGCCGATGCGAAGGAGGCTGGTGCCCGTGAAAACGGCAGAGGAATTGCGCAGGGCTTTGCGGGGGTTGGATCGGCGGGGGTATCCGGCGTACAAGTCTTTGGCGGGCGCGTACCGGTTCGCGGATTTCTGCCTGTTCATCGACCATGTGCAGGGGGATCCGTTCGCAGCGCCGTCCAGTTTGCGCGTGGAGGCGCCCTATGCGGCGGCGGGCTTTCCCGAAAGGTTTCGCCGCGGGCGCGCCGCGCGCACGGCGCTGGCGGACTTCCTCACGCGGCAGATGGCGGCGCAGTTCGAGCGGTGCAGCTTCAAGGCCAAGGGGTCGGGGAAGAGCGGGCTCATGTCCATCACGCGCTGCGGGCAAGAGGTGCTGGAGCGCAGCGCGTGCGAGATCTCGGGCGGCACGGAGGGCGCGGACGGCGGGCGTGCCGGGGGCGACGTGCGGGGCGCGGGCAATGCGCGGGGTGCGGAGGGCGTCATCACCGTGCGCTTCCATGTGGGGTTCCCCGCGTTCGGGCGCACCATCAACGCGGGCGAGCTGGAGCGCATCCTGTTCGACTTCCTGCCCGTGTGCGTGAAGCGCGCCCTGTTCCACGACAGCTTGGACGCACGGCAGGTGGAGGCCGCCGTGCACTTGGCCGAAGACCAGGAGGCGCTGCGGGCGCGGCTGCGCGAGGAGGGGCTGGTGGCGTTCGTTGCGAACGGGGCCATCCTGCCGCGGAGAAGCGGCGTGTCCGACAAGCCGCTGGCGGGGGCCGTCCCCTTCGCCTCGCCCGTCGAGCTGGAGCGCTCCTTCGACCTGCCGCACGCGGGCCGCATCGCGGGCATGGCGGTGCCGCGCGGCATCACGCTCATCGTGGGCGGCGGCTACCACGGAAAATCCACCCTGCTCGAAGCGCTGCAAAGCGGCGTGTACAACCACATCGCGGGCGACGGGCGCGAGTTCGTGCTGGCTGACGACACGGCGGTGAAGCTGCGCGCCGAGGACGGCCGCTGCATCCGCAACGTGGACATATCGCTTTTCATCAACGACCTGCCCAATGGCAAGGACACCGCGGCGTTCTCCACGGAGAACGCGAGCGGCAGCACCTCGCAGGCGGCAGGCGTGGTAGAGGGCATGGAGGCGGGCTGCCGCCTGTTCCTCATCGACGAAGATACTTCCGCTACGAACTTCATGGTGCGCGACGAGTTCATGCAGCAGGTCATCAGCCGCGAGAAGGAGCCCATCACGCCGTTTCTGGAGCGGGCGCGCGGGCTGTACGAGCAAGCGGGCGCGTCCACCATTCTGGTGGCGGGCAGCTCCGGCGCGTTCTTCCACATCGCCGACCGGGTGATCCAGATGGACTGCTACCGGCCGGTGGACATCACAGAGCGGGTGCGGGGGCTGTGCGCGCAGCGCGAAGCTCCCGCGATGGGCGCGCCCGCGTTCAGGGTGCCGCGGGGTGGGCGGACGATGCCGACGCTCGCGGCGGCGCGGGCGGGCGACGCGCGGGACGGTCGGGGAGGCCGCGACGGCGGGCGTAGGCATGGGCATGGCGACGGGTGCCGCGGGTACGATGCCGGCCGCGATGAGCGCGGCCAGGGTGGTGGCCGCAGGGGCCGCGATGGCCGGGGCGACCGCGACGGTGGCGCGCGCGGGCGCGAGCGGCTGAAGGTGCGCTCGCAAGGGCGCGACGCATTCTCGCTGGGCAAGGAGAATGTGGACGTGCGCTTCGTGGAGCAGATCGCCGATCCCGAGCAGACGGCCGCGCTGGCCCACCTGCTGCGCTACGGCTTGGAGCGCTTCGCAGACGGCACGTGCCCACTGACGGAGGTCGTGGAGCGCCTTTTCGCCGTTCTGGAACGCGAGGGCTGGGCGCCGTTCTGCGGGTCGTTCGTCCCTTGCGGCTTGGCGAAGCCGCGCAAGCAGGAGGTGTTCGCTGCCTTGAACCGCTTCCGCGGCGGCATGGGCGGCGGCACGCGTGGCGGCGAGATGGACGGCGCGAAAGATTCGGATCGATAGCTGGCTTTCGGAGGTCGGACGCAGATTCGACACCGCATCGTCGAATCTTCACGAACGGAGTGCGTGCGTTCCCCTACAATGGAACGCGTCCTGTTCAAACCCTGGGCTTCCGCACGCGGGAGGTGCGCATGGGCAACAAACCCATCATCAGCAAGCAGCAAATCCTCGACGCCGCCTTCGCGCTGGCCAGCGAGTCGGGCTTGGCAGGCCTCAGCATCCGCGACGTCGCACGCGCCTGCAACGTGGCCGTGGGCACGGTGTACAACTCCTACCCCACCAAGAACGACCTCGTTAACGATGTGGTGGGCCGATTCTGGAACGAGGCGCTGGCCGACCGCATGCCGCATGCCGTGGCCGGCGACGACTTCATCTGCTTCTGCCGGGAGCTTGCTCGACAGCTGTCGGAAGCGCTCGCGAGATTCCGCGACGACTGGCTTGCCGAGATTGCGGCGCTTGACGCGCAAGGTCTGGCCGCCGCGCGCAAGCGCGAAGAAGCGTGCTTCGCGCACATCCGCCGCGGCCTCGTGATGGCGCTTGAGCGCGACCCGCACGTGGTGCGTGATCGTCTGCACGACGCGCTGGCCCCCGAGCCTCTCTGCGCGTTCGTATGGGACAGCATGCTGTCGTCCATCAAGCACGGCGACCCAAGCTGCCAAACTCTGTTCTCCCTGCTCCGCAGCACGGTGTACGAGGCATGAAACGTCAGCGGGGCCTCGGATTTTGAATCGAACCCCCATAGTGGGTTCAAATTGTTTCATAGAGATTTATTTGCCAACAGGATGTTGGCAGGATATCTGCTTTTCATTCGTTCGAAAGCGCAATCGAACAAGAAAGGCGACACGCAATGGACTCGTCCGAAACTCGGAAATACTTCGTGAGAAAGGCAACCGAGAGCGACCAGCCAGACATCGCACGTCTGGCATGTGAGGCCGGGATGGGAGAACTCACCCCTAGGGGGCGCTCGTACATAGCAACAGACGGATCACGCACGCTGGGATTCGTTCGTGTCGTTCAAATAGAAGGAAAGCACTTCGTCGAACCCATCGTCGTAGACGCCTCGGTAAGACGCTTGGGCATCGGCAGCAAGCTTATGGAATACATCCAGCAGCGGTATGAAGTGCTGAGATTCGTCGCTCGTGGCAATGCGGTCCCATTTTATGAATCTCTCGGCTGCAAACGCACGATATGGAGCGAAATTGCGAGCATCATATCATCGGATTGTCTTCATTGCCCCGATTTCGACTCATGCAATCCTATCCCCATGGAGCTGCTGCAGCACTCGAAACGACCGCAAAGCGGATGGGCCTGATCCCGTACGTATCCGGCCCATCCGCTCCAAGCCCCCAATCCGCACCCACTCGAGAGCGAATTTCCTCACCGTCGATTCTTCGCCTTTGGGGCCGCCTCGGCGGGACCTGCATAAGCTTGCACAATAGTAGCGTATACGCGCGCCTCGTCGCCAACGACCTCCAGATCAGTGTCCATCCAGTTGCGACGACGAACGGCGACAAGCGCCCAATCCCTCGCCATGCCCTTGATGTAATTTCGATCATTCGGTTGGCCCTTGACCCATGTTTCACCCGAAGGCAACACGAGTTCCAAATACAGCGGGATCGAAGGATCGAACTCAAGTCCGTTGATGTTGTACATGTTGGGACGACCTTGCCACGACAAGAACAATGTCGAGGCAATGCGATCTTTCACAATGGGCTCCATGTCCAACGCGTCATAGATATCCACGCTATGAGCCCACAGCTCCATGAGGCGAGCCGACACCAAGGATCGGGCCGACATCGGAGGAATGCCCGGAGCCCAAGGGACACGGGCTTTAGGACCGCCGTCCATGAACGCCCGAATCATCCGCTCACGCTGGAGACGCCACCACGAAAGGATCTCGGAACCAGGCTTGCCTTGCCAATACGCTATGCGGAAATGATCGTCGCTATCCGAAAACCCATGCGACACCTCGTTCACCGCACGACCGCGTCCAGCCATAAGCTCCGCGGCGCAGTAATCAAACAATCCGATATGCGCTATTACGTCTTTCAGCTTCCATGTCGTGCAATACGAAGCCCCTCGATCCCAAACATCTTCCGAAAAGTCCTGCACGAGCACGTCCACCTGCGCTTGCTCGGCCAACAGATCGCCCAGCGGGTCGAAGAGCACCCCAGTCAAAGCGCTTTTGTCACCGACATCCATACGACCACCCTTCCTTTCGAACATCGTTCGCCTACCGCCTCTTCCACCCGCTTAGCACCCAACCGCCTTCAGCAAGCCCCTGCCGGCAACGTGGTACATGATCTCATCGGTCCCTCCCCCGATGCGGGCATTGCGAGCATCGCGCCACAAACGCGAGATGCGGCAATCGTTGGTATAGCCAATGCCCCCCATGATCTGAAGCGCATCGTCGATCACCTCGCAGGCAGACCGAGCGCAGTACAGTTTCGTCATCGCCGAAGAATTGCGAATAGCTATCCCGTTGTCGTGCTCCCATGCGCATTTGTACACAAGGTTCCGCATATTCTCGATTTTGATGGCCATGTCAGTGATCTTCTGCTGGATGAGCTGAAACCCGCCGATCGTTTTGCCGAATTGCATGCGCCGATTCGCATACAAAGCAGCATCTTCGTAAGCGCACTCGGCCTGACCGAGCGATGCTGACGCCATGAGCAAACGCTCAACCTCGAAGTTCTTCATGGTTTGCTTCAGCGCTTCCCCTTCTTTGCCAAATATATCCTTTTCTTCCACCACAACATCATCAAGGTACACTTCGCAGGTGTTGCTCATGTGCCATCCGATCTTGTCGATGGGAGACACTTTGATGCCCGGAGCATCCATGGGAACCCACCATGTGGTAAACGCTTTACGCGGATCGGCTTGATGAGGATCGCGCGTCAAGCACATCATGAAAGGAGCGGCATCCGCATTGGTTATGAACGACTTTTGGCCTGTGATATGGACTTTCCCACCTCGTCGCTCGAACGTTGTCTCAAGGCCGCTGTTGTCAGACCCCGCATTCGGCTCCGTAAAGCCAGAGCAATGCGCAACCTGCCCGCGCTTCACATACTCCATGGTGATGGCAATTTGCTCCTCGCTGCCGAACGAGAGGACCGTATCCACCAAAAACGGCTGAGTGAACAAGCAAATAGGCCCTCCGTTTTTCATAAGGCGCTCTTTGACCAACATGAGCGTCAACGTATCCACAGGAACGCCGCCGTATTCTTCAGGAACTCCGAGCATCCCAAACCCGTTGTCAGCAAGAGCCTGAGCGAACTCCGTCGGAAAGCGCCCTTCGCGATCGCATTCGGCAACATAACCGGGTGGACACTCGCGCTCCATCAGCTCGTCAAGGCTTTCAAGAAGCAGAAGTTGTTCATCGCTCAATCGAAAATCCATTTTCAATCATCCCTTTCAGTTTGGAATCCGACATGCTGTGCTTTTCGAGCCATCAAAAGAGCAAGGGGCCTATCGAAACCATGCTCACGCAAGCAGAAGCGAAAAACGAGCCCACGGCAACGCCAGCAGGCGCATACACCTCCCGAGAAACGGAAAACCATTCCTTGTTGCCATGCAATAGCGCCGCAGTTGGACCGCCCGAAGGAAGCAGCAGAGCCGCATTGCAGGCAATGCACGCGATCACCGTGAGCATAGGCGCGTTAGCCCCAATAGCAGGAGCAAACGAGCACAAGAGGGAAACAGAGATGATGCCCACCGTCATATTCCCCATCACATTCGTCAGAGCCACCACAAGAACCACAAAGCAAACTGAGAATGCCAAACCACCGCCAAGATCGCTGAAAAGCGCGGAGAACATGCCGCTGAACAAAGGCTGCAGCCCTGCTTCGTCGCTCGTAAGAGCCGATGACAAAGGAATAGCGCACGCGACCAGGATGAGGCTCTCCCAGGGGACGCCATCGCGAATCGCACTTGCCACGTCAACGAGAGAAGAGCCGTTCGACCTGCGAACGATAGCCGCAAGCGCCAGCACGGCTGCGGCACAGCCCGAAGTTCCGATATCGCCAAGAAAACCAACGACCCCACCTGCGTCAGGAAAAGCACCGGGAACGAACAAAACCGCAAAGAACAGCACCGCAACCACCACGATCTGGCGCTGCTCCTTCGTCAGCGAAGGGCATTCCCGGCCCTCTGCCAATACCGCATCAAGCTTGCCCACTTCCGGACGCAAGACAACTCGGCAGGCCAGCACATATCCAACTATCGCCATCAAGCCAATAGACACGTTGAGGATCGTGAAAGGCACGTATCCAATGCTTGGGAGATCGAACGACTGATACAGCCCCAGCAGCGTGAACGAAAGCACCTCGATAGGCCACGCCGAATGACCCATGCAGCAGGCGAGCACGATTCCAACAGCCATCCAGCGAGGCCAAGCGTTCTCTTTAGTTAGCCCGCAAAGAGCGCAAACACCCGAAAGCACGCCCCAAGAAATGAGAATACCGGGCATAATGCTGGTCACAAAAGAAACGAGGTACGACATAAGCAAGAGCGCAAACGAGAGCATCCAAGGTCCCTTTCGACTGAAACGCTTGTTCAGAACCCAGGAAGCTATCCATTCTCCCAATCCGACCTGTTCCAAGATGCCCGCAAAAGCGGCGAAGAAGAACACCAGCAGAAATGTCTCCCCGCCAAAACCCTCTTGGAACACGGCAGACACCGGAAGGTCCTGTGCGAAACCCAGCATCACAAGTCCCAGAAACGAGGTTCCCACGATGCCCACCGTGATCCATCCATACGTGCACCCAATCAGGACACCGAGGATTTTGGCCCCGACGTCAGAAAGCGCATCGGGCAAGGGGATGACATACGGAGCAGCCATCAGGAGCAGCGTAACTACCACATTGACAACATGCACACCACGCGAGCGAACCTCGACCACAACTCCCCCTTTCCCGAATGCCGGCATCAAAACATCAACGTTCCCAATGTCGCGCAGACGGCAATCGCCACGACAATAGTCATCAACACCGTTGGTGCGGAATACTTGTAAATATCCTTCGCCGACACCCATTCGCTATTGCCATGAAGCAATCCGGCCAAGGGGCTGGCGCTCGGAAGAAAAAGGGCCGCGTTCAGCACCACGCACAGCGCCACAGTCAGAAGGGACAAATCGGCGCCAGTGGCCGCACCGTACACGCACACAATGGGCATAAGCATAAGACCGTAGATAAGGTTGCCGAGAACCTGGGTGCCAACGGCTGCGACAACAATGAGAATCACTGTGAACATGAAGCCGCCTGCCGAACCCAATATCGGATCGAGAACGAGAGACAGCCCTTCTTTGACGCCGTTGCCCGTCACCGTCAAAGCCGTAGAGATAACCATGACGAACGCGAGCAAGATGAGCGTTTCCCACGGAACCCCCGTCTTAATGGCGTTTGAAATGGAAGCGTACTCTGCCCCGTCTTTCTTGCGCATGAACGCCATAACGACAAGGATGACAACCACAACCGCCGTCGAACCCAAACGTGTGAAGAATGCGCTTGCCGTCCCGTCCGGCAAGAAGCTGGGGATGAACAAAAAGACGAACAAAGCCACCAAGAACGCGCATAGTTGCTTTTGGCGCGCAGTGAATTCAACCGTCCCGAAATCGACGCTTGCAGCCTTGAGCGGAGAGACGTCCACGCGAAACAGGAACTTGCACAGCAACCAGTAACCCACCAAGATGAGAAAGCTCATTACCAATGCGAACACCGTGAAGGAAGCATAGTCGATGGTGATGCCTGTCGTAGTAGAAAGGCTCGCCATCATCTGCAACGACAAGGGCTTGAACGGAAGCGCAGCGTTGCCCAAACATGCCGCCAAAACGATGCCCACAACCATGACCTTAGGCCATGCGTCCTTCTTAGTGTAGCCGACCACATCGCAAATCGTGTACACGATAGCCCACGGAATCAGGATGCCCGGCGTGCAGCTGATCAGCATTCCGATCAAATACGCGGCAACCAAAATGAGCAGCGAGAGCATCCAGGGACGTCCGTGCGCGCTCTTCATGGCAACTAGGCGATACGCGATGGTTTTCGAAAGGCCCGACTCATTCAATATGGCAGCGAAAACCAGCAAGAAGAATACGAAAAGATAGGTATCGTTGCCAAAACCATTCAGGAACACTTTTGCCACGGTTGTGGACGCGGTCACCGTTCCGTCAGCCGCCACCGTATCGAGATATCCGGTGAAGCCAAGGAGCACCATACCCAGCAAACTGGGCCAAATGATGCCAACGGTTGACATGCCGTACACAACTCCAAGGAAAATGAAGACCGTCTCCATGCCCGACTGGGTCAAAGGAGAGATCGGCGGCACGACGAATCCGGCCACCATGATAGCGATAGTGACGAAACTGTTGACATAGTACACGGCGTTTTTCCGAGCTGCGCTTAGATCCTTCCCCTTTGCAGCCATCATTGCGAAACCTCCTTACTCCCGTTTTTTATCACGCCTTTTCGATAGAGCGACGCTATGTCGCTCTCGCCAAACCCGAGCTCGGCGAGAATGTCGTCATTGTCCATTCCGTACGTAGGACCCCCTCTGAAGATTCGTCCTGGATTTCGAGCGAACGACGGCACGATGTTCACTCCCTCGACCCCCTTTCCGAACACGGGATCGTCCCATGTGGTTATAGTTTGGCGCGCTTGATATTGCGCGTTGTCGCGCATCATCTCGAACGTCATGATCACGCTGCAAGGAACATTGATGCTATTGAGGGCATCGTTCACCTCTTCTGCGGAACGCCGCGCGCAAAAGTCCCTCACTGCATCGAACATTTTTTGGCCGCGAGGACCATCTGCCTTTTTGAATCCTGCGTGAGGTTCGGCGAAATCAGGGTCGTCTGCAAGCCCTAGCAATTCCTCAAGACGCCTGCACACCGCAGCACCGCCGATACCCAACGACACGTAGTTGCCATCACCGCATTTCATGACATTCGGCATGATGGTGAGCGTGTTGCCGTATTCGCCCGTTCGCTCGGGTTGAGACCCTCCGTTGAGCGCGTCTATAAGGAAATTGCCTTGTATGCGCGCCATAGCTTCATATTGCGCCACATCAACGCTCTCTCCCTCACCCGTCAGTCGAGCCTTGAATAGCGCCATGGCGGCAGATAAGGCAGCGAAGAGAGCCGTAACGTAGTCGCATGTGTAAGGTTTGACGGGAAGAGGAGGCAAGGGTTCGGGCATCCCGTTCACCGCCATATACCCCCCGAACGCTTGCCCAATCGTATCAAACGAGGCCCGGGACACGTACGAGGGATCTCCCGTTTGTCCATAGCCGGAGACGTGGACAACCACCAATTTGGGATTGATTTCCCACAAAACATCATCTCCAAGCCCCCATCGGGCCCATGTCCCTCCCTTTGATGCTTCTATAAGAATATCGCAAGTGGAGATCAACCTCTTGAGGATATCCTCGCCTTCAGGTGTGCGAACGTTCATCGCCAAGGCCCGCGTGTTGCGATGCTCGACAGCCCACGCTTTTCCCATCGTCCGAAACATGTCGGGAGCAAGCGTGCTTTCGATCTGGATAACATCGGCACCCTGTTCCGCGAAAAGAGTCGCAGCTACGGGACCAGCTATGTTGGTTCCCACGCACACAACACGCACGCCGTTCATCGTTCCGAACGAAGGAAGCTCGGTCGCTTTCAAATGATGCACGTCCTTTCTTCATTCACCGGGATGCAAGATCGGCGCGTCAAGCCAAACGAGCCCCTTGCATCCGCTTCCTTAACTTAGATACGGCACCCAACCCGATAGCCCTGTTTGGTCGCATCCGCCATACGCAAGGGCTGAGCGCAATCTCCAATCAAATACACCTCATCCACCACCCCCTCCAACGCATCTCCCAAATCGGTATTCTTCTGAAACCCAAGGGCGATAACCACCGATTTCGCAACGACCGTCTCCCCGTCGCCTCCCGCCGTCTCGATGACAACTCCGCCTTTGCGGATCTCCTTGACCGTAGATTGCGTTTTCAAGACAACGTTCTTCGCTTTTTTAAACGCGGACACAATGTGAAACTTATCGCTGCTTCCCACGTCCCAACCGATTTTTCCATGATCATCGACTATCGTGATTTCGCGCCCATGCCGCATCATCTCCTTCGCCAATTCGCAGCCCGGCAGACCGCCTCCGATAATCGCAATGGATTTTCTCAAAGGCCATCGCATGGCTCCCAAAGCCCAACGCGCAAGTTCGGGCGTGTAGAAACGTTTAAGGAACACGGATCCCGCCGCATACATAAACGCATTGAGCGCCCCCTTCGCACTTGGAGGCCGCCCATTGACCATTTCGAGGATCGCATGGGACTGCACAACGTTTGCGCCGTCCGCTCCGGGAACATCCAACTCCATAGCCTCGCCGCCCATCGCCACGATGACGGCATCAGGATGCTCTCGTTCAATCACCTCCACCGTCGCCTCCGTGTTCAGACGCACGTCGATAGACGAAGCAGCGTCCAACAATGCTGCGCATCGTTCGACAATCCGCTGGTAGCTCGGACTGAACACGGCGCTCAGAACCACCGCGCCTCCTATGCGAGGACCTTTTTCGTAGAGGGTGACGCGGTGACCCCTCCGCGCACAGGTAACCGCAGCGGCCACACCCGCCATGCCAGCGCCCACAACGGCAACCCGCTTCGAAGACGATGCCGGTTTCCCGAATAAAGGCTCGTCCAGCTCTTCGCCCAAACGAGGATTCACGCTGCAGTAATTGAGCGGCAGCCCGCGCCCCAACACGTCGTCCAAGCAGCGGCAGCATCCCACGCATCGGTTAATCTCGTCTTGCCGCCCCTCCATCACCTTTTTGGCAAAGGCCGGATCGGCGATGTTGTAACGCAACCCCGCAATAAGGTCGGCTTTCCCCTCCTGCAGGATGCGCTCCATCACATACGGATCGGTTTCGCGATACGCCGTGGCCACAGGAGCCTTCGCCACCTGCTTGATCTTTTCCGACACCCAAGACCAGTGCCCATCGGGGACGTCTTTGATCGTCAAAGGGATCGAGGTCTCATGCCAGCCGATGGCAAGGTTGTGCAAGTCGCATCCCGCCTCGTCAAGCATGCGCGCGAAGTCAAACGACTCTTCTGGTTCCGAAACTCCCCCTTCGACGTACTCGACAGGAGACCAACGCACCAAAACGGTGTAGTCTTCTCCGCATGCCTCCTTGATTCCTCGCAAAACCTCGAGAGTGAGCTTCGCCCTGTTTTCGAGCGAACCTCCGTATTGGTCGGTCCGATCATTCGTCGCAAGCGACAAGAAGCGATTCATGATTCCACCGACTCCCGCCATCACTTCCACACCGTCGAATCCGGCCTTCTTCAGAAGAACGGCGCAGTTAATGATCTGGCGTTTGAACAGTTCGATATCTTCGAGCGTCATACGTGTGTATGGAGGTTCGCGCCACGACTTCTCGCTTGGCCCATAGGTCGCTTCAGGCCGACCGTCTCCTGGGCACCACAGATGAACGCACCAAGGCTGCCCAACAAGCAGCCCCCCATGCTTATGCACCGCATCTGCCATTTTCTTCAGTTCGGGAAGGCACTCCTCATCAGCGCCAATCACCAACGGATGCCGAACTTCCGTGGATCGACGCCAAGGGGAGATAGTCTGGCATATCAGTCCCATACCACCCGCAGACCGCTCTTCCAAATAGCTTAAGAGGCGCTGCGTTGGTCTTCCGTCCATGGTTATATATCCCGCCCCCGGCCCCATGGCTGTTGTCATCATATGGTTGCGAAGCGTCAGGTTTCCGACCTTGATCGGGGAACCGAGCAGATCGAGTCTCTCCCCCACTGCAAGCACTCCTTCCCGCATTGTTGGCATCGGCGATCAAGCCGATGCAGTTTTCACTCGTCTTCTATGCTGGAAGCGTGCCAACTATGCAATTTTGAAAGCGTTTTTAAACAATCGGCTCCGATAAAACCCGGAAAGTCCTCCGTCCTTCAACTCCACTCAGAACTACTCGATCTTGCGAACGCCATAGCAGCGGTCTGCCGCAGCATGCTGCATGACATCATGCACGTCAACTTCCGATCCTTGTCCGCAAAAGATCAGGCATCGCTCCACAACATTGCGCAATTCGCGAACGTTTCGGGGGTGCGGACGTTTTTCCGGACGGCCTAGGCGGCCAGCCCCAGCCGCCTCCTGCGGCCGGCTATCGTATCGTACACCTTGCGCCCTCCCTCGTCGAACGCCTTCAGCCTCCCCTCCCGGTACC
>NZ_PPEL01000046.1 GCF_002899695.1 Rubneribacter badeniensis | reverse complement strand
CCCGACCCCCTCCGACCTCCCGATCTCCCTCCCAGCTTCCCTGGGCCCCCTCCTGAGTTCCCGACCTCCTTTCCCGACCCCCCTGATCGAAGCCGAGAGTCACACAGCGCGGCACGTCACGCAGCGCGGCGCGCCTGCCAACCCGAACCGCAACCTCCACGCGATCCCCGGTCGGTGCCACGCGCACGCGCAAGCGGGTGTTTCACGTGAAACACCCGCCGAAACCGTCTCGAAGATCCCAACGGCCGCTTTCGGATCAGCCTACGGATCGACCTTCAAACCGGCTTACGAGCGAGGATGCGCGCCTACGCACGTCTCTTCGTCCGCGTCAAGTTCCAACTCGCATGCGTATTCGCGATCGATGGCCCCTTCGCCATGCACGGGATCCACCTCGAACGGCACGCGCTTCGTCACCAGGCTGACCGCCGGTACCACGATCAACGACAGCACCATGGCGAGGGCGCCGCAATTGATGGGCGACGCGATGAGCGGAGTGCCCGCAAGTCCGGCAATCATGTTCCCCGTCGTCAAGCCCACGCCCACGACAAAGCTGGCCCACACGCCCGCGCGCGACACGCGCCGCGAGTACAGCCCCCAGAAAAACGGCCCCAGAAACGCGCCCGCCAGCGCGCCCCACGAGATGCTCATGAGCTGAGCGATGAACGTGATGGATGACGTGTACTGCACAAGCGCAAGCGCCGCCGACACCGCGATGAACGCCACCAGCAGCACGCGCATGCAGCCAAGCTGCCTCTGCTCGCTCATGTCCTTGACGACGTTGTCCTTGATGAGGTCGAGCGTGAGCGTGGACGACGACGTGAGCACCAGGGAGGAGAGCGTAGACATGGACGCGCTCAGCACCAGCACGATGACAATGCCGATGAGCAGGTCGGGCAGCGTGGACAGCATGGTGGGGATGATGGAGTCGTACACCGGCGCGCCCGCTGCCGTCATCTCAACCTGCCCGCCATACAAACGCCCGAACCCGCCCAAAAAGTAGCTGCCTCCCGCCACCACCATGGCGAACACCGTGGAGATGATGGCGCCCTGCTTGATGGCCGGGCCGCTCTTGATGGCGTAGAACTTCTGCACCATCTGCGGCAGACCCCAGGTGCCCAAGCTGGTGAGGATGACGACGCCAATGAGGTCGGGCAGGTTCGGCCCGAAGAAGCTCACGAACGGCCCCGCCATTTCGGAGCCCTCGGCCGGAATGAGCGACAGCGACGTGATGGCCTCGGTGAAACCCCCGTTGTTCGCCAGCACTGCCACGATGACGGCGACGATGCCCGCCAACATGACGATGCCCTGGATGAAGTCGTTCATGACGGTGGCCATGTAGCCGCCCAGCACCACGTAGATGCAGGTGATAACCGCCATGCCGATGACACACACCTCGTAGGGCAGCCCGAACGCCATGCCGAACAGCCGCGACAGGCCGTTGTAGACGCTGGCCGTGTACGGGATGAGGAACACGAAGATGATGGCCGCGGCCGCGATGCGCAAACCCTTCGACCGGTAACGCGCGCCGAAGAACTCGGGCATCGTGGACGCACCCAGGCGGTGCGTCACCTCGCGCGTGCGCGGACCGAGCACCCACCAGGCAAGCAAGCTGCCCAGGATGGCGTTGCCGATGCCGATCCACGTGGCGGCGATGCCGTACTTCCAGCCGAACTGCCCAGCGTAGCCCACGAAGATAACGGCGGAAAAGTAGCTGGTGCCGAATGCGAAAGCCGACATCCACGGGCCCACGTTGCGCCCGCCCAGCACGAACCCGTCGACGCTGCCGGTCGTTCGTCGGCAGTAAATGCCCACGCCCACCGCCGCGCCGACGAAGATGATCACCATGCATAGCTTCTCGATCATAAGATTATCCCGTTCCTCTCAGATGTTTCACGTGAAACATGCGTCTTTCATCACAGCGCATTGTTGCGAGACGCTTCGCGCAAGCGTCTCGCCGAGAGGCGCACATGACCTTGCCGGAACGCGCAAAGACGCACCGAGCAAACCCATGTGCTACAGGTATCGATAGGAATAGTAGGAGATGGCGCGGTAGGAATCGCCGCTTTGGGGTGCCTTGCCGCTGTCGAGCGCGGGCGCGAGGCATTCGGAAGCGCGCGGCGCGAACGCGCAGCACGCGTCGGCGAGGGCGAGCTCGAACCGCCAGCGCTCGTCGACGACGGTGTGCCCCGTATGTCCCTTCGCGGAATGCATGCGCCTACTCTACCACAGTGGAGCGTCGATCAGCAGCAGAAAAACCGCATGCGCTGCTGCCGCGTCGTTGCGACCCGCCCCGACCGACCGCCCCGCCCCGACCGACTCCGACCTGCCCGCCCGCTGATCGCCTCCAGCCGCTACTGGCGCTCAACTCCAAAAACATTGTCGCCCGAAAGACACGTTTCTGAGCCTGAAAACGTGTCTTTCGGGCGACAATGGGTGCGTTGGGCACCTTGGAATGGCGATGTGGACGGCTCAGAGCGTGCCGCGCACGCTCAACGCGCCGTCCACGCCAAACGTTTCTAGTACCGGCTGTCGAAGATGCGCTTCGTCTTCTTCTCCGAGCGCGGAAGCTCGCCCATGGGAACGCCTTTGGCATCGGGCGTGCAGCCGCACTTCGCCTTGAAGATGAGGGCAAGCTCCTCCTGCGCGCGCTCGCGCGCTTCGCCTGTCAGCGGCGTCTCGAACAGCACGGTGAGCACGTCCTTGCCGCTGATGTTCTCGATCATCACCTGGTACTCGCTCGAAGTGCCGTCGGTGGCCGCGATGACCTCCTCCACCTGAGCGGGGAAGATGTTGCAGCCCTTCACCTTGAACATGTCGTCGGTGCGCCCCGTCAGCGTGTCGATGCGCGGATGCCTGCCGCCGTGCGCGCACGCGCAGTCGCCGGGGATGATGCGCGTGAGGTCGTGCGTACGATAGCGAATGAGCGGCGTGCCCTGCTTGCGCAGCGTGGTAAGCACCAGCTCGCCCACCTCACCGTCGGGCAGCGGACGGCCGGTTTCGGGATCGACCACCTCGGCGTACACGTAGTCGGCCCACACGTGCATGCCGTGGTGCTCGGAGCACGAGATGCCGATGCCCGGACCGTACACTTCGGTGAGGCCGTAGATGTCGAAGATCTCCACGCCCAGCTCGCCCGCGATGCGCGCGCGCATCTTGTCGCCCCAACGCTCGCTTCCGATGACGCCCTTGCGCAGGCACAGCTTGTCGCGGATGCCGCGCGCGGCGATCTCCTCGGCCAGAAGCAGCGCGTAAGAGCTGGTGGCGCACAACACGGTGGACTTCAAGTCCTGCATCATCTTCAGCTGCTTCTCGGTGTTGCCGGGCCCCATCGGCACGGCCATCGCGCCCAAGCGCTCGGCGCCCAGCTGAAAGCCGATGCCCGCCGTCCACAAGCCGTACCCGGGCGTGATCTGGATGCGGTCGGTGTTTGTGATGCCTGCCGTCTCGTAGCAGCGCGCGAACTGAACAGCCCAATCGACCACGTCCTGGACCGTGTACGGGATGATGACCGGCGTGCCCGTGGTTCCGCTGGAGCTGTGGATGCGCACGACCTCCTCGTCGGGCACGGCCTGCAGTCCCAACGGGTAGGCGCGGCGCAGGTCGTCCTTCTCGGAGAACGGCAATTTCTCGAAATCCTCTTGGGTTTGGACATCGGTCAAATCGATGTCCGCGAACTTCTCGGCGTAGAAGGCAGAACGGTCTTTGAGGGTTTTGAATTGCTCTTTGACAAGGCCGAACTGCTCGGGCGTAAGTTCCATGGGAAGCCTCCTTCAAGGCGATGGACACGATGATGCGATGGGCACACGTGCACGCGGATTACGGCGTAGATGCGCTTCAAGCTCGCTTGCGCGAGTCTTGAAGCTAAAGCCATCGACCAGCCGTGCCCTGCGGCACGACTTGAAGGATGCAGATGTCGAATGCGTTCGCCATGCGCTTCATTGTAGGCGAAGACGACGCGAATGCAAAGAGGGGAAGCCTCATCGAGAGAGGCATCGCGCGCATCGTGGCGCTGCGGCATCGTGGCGCCGTGCGCTGCGTGCCGTGGAGCCGTGGCGTTGTGGCGCTGTGGCACCGTGCCGTGGCAGCGCGACGCCGTACCCGCGCTGTGGCGCCGTGACGTCGTACGCTGCGGCATCGTGGCACCGCCCCCGCGTCGCTCTCCGCGCCGCAGCGGCGCGTGCCTCCCTTACGCCGTTTCCCGCACCGCCGCGTCGGCGGATTGCAGGTTCATGTCCACGAACTGCGGCTTCACGCATGCGCGGATCGCGCAGCGCAGGTCGTCGAGGGTCAGAGGGAGCCACCCGGTGGCCAGCGCGCACGCCAGCAGCACGGTGTTGAGCACCTTGCGGCCTCCCATCTGCCGCAGGATGCGCCCGTCGTCCACGGCCACGAAGCGCCGGGAGGAACCGCTGTTCAGCAGGGCATCCAAGCGGGCCGCCACCTCCTCGCTACGGTACGGCTCGTTCGACAGCGTCGCCGTCACCGGCTGGATGGCCGTAGTGGCAGACACCAGCACGCCGTTAGGCGCGAGATAGGGCAGCACGCGTGCGCCCTCGGCCGGCTCGAACGCGATGATAAGGTCGGCCGTGCCCTGCGCCACCAGCGGCGCCAGCACCTCCTCGCCCGCATCGCCCATGCGCACATGCGACACCACGCTGCCGCCGCGCTGCGCCATGCCGATCGTCTCGGCCGTGCGCACCTGCCAGCCCTTCTCCTGCGCAGCCTGCGCCAGCACCTTCGCCGCGAGGACGGTCCCCTGCCCGCCCACACCCGCCAACAGCACGTTACGCACAAGGACCTCCTTCCACCGACGGTTCGGCTGCCGCCGACGGGTTCCCCGCCGACCGCTTCGCCGCGATTTCATCCGCAGCAGCGGGGCTTTCCGCCTCCGCAGCCACCTTCCCCGACGGACGCCGCACCGATGAGTTGTCCGACACCCCCTCGCCAGATGTTTCACGTGAAACATCCGTTTGCGATACGGGGATCTCCAGCGCGTTGAACGGGCATATCTGCACGCAGAGGCCGCAGCCGTTGCAAAGGCTCGCATCCACGAACGCTTGGCCGCGCTCCTTGCTCTTCGGGCCGCGCGCGTCGGCGTTAAAGCCGATGCCGGGGCAGCCGATCTCGGTGATGCACTTCTTGCAACCCGTGCATGCGTCCGCGTCCACCTGCGCCGGCGCGCCGGGGCGCACCAGCTGCACGCACGGGCTCTCGAACAGGATAGCCGACGGCCCCTCGAACGCCAACGCCTCGCGCGCCGCAGCCTCGGCCCCGGCGCGGTCGAGCGGATCCGCCCGCACGATGCATTCCACGCCGAGGGCCTCCAGCACGCGCCGGATGGACACCGGCGTGCGGCGCGGCCCCATCAGCGTCACACCCGTACCGGGATGCGGTTGCGAGCCGGTCATGGCGGTGGTGGCGTTGTCCAGCACGCACACGGTGATGTCGTGGCCGTTGTACACGGCGTTCACGACGCCGGTCAGGCCGCTGGCGAAGAACGTGGAGTCGCCCACGAATGCCACGTGCTTCTTCTGCGGCTCGGCCACGGCAAAACCCTGCGCCATCGTGATGCCTGCGCCCATGCACAGGCACGTGTCCACCGCATCGAGCGGCTTGGCGTTGCCCAGCGTGTAGCAGCCGATGTCTCCGCACAGCACGGCGGGCGTTTTCCCCAGCGCGCGCTTCACCGCGTAGAAGCTGCCGCGATGCGGGCAGCCCGCGCACAGCACCGGAGGCCGCACGGGAAGAGTCGCGTCGAACGCAAGCGCGTCCGAAGGAGCGAGCGCGGGCGCGCCCGACCGATCCTTCGCACGGGCCGCCTCATGGACAGCCGAGGTCGCAGCGGCCGCCGAGCCTGCAGAGGCCACCGAAGACGCAGGGGCTGTCGAACCCGCAGCAGCCATCGGAGACACAGCGGCCGCCGAACCTGCCGTAGCCGCCAGTAGATCAGGGGTTGCTGAAGCTGCTGGAACCGCCGAAGTCGCTGAAGATGCAGCGATCTCCGACGGCGCAACAACCGCCGCAGATGTAGCAACCATCGTTTCTGCAGCAGTCTCCGCAGACATCGCCGACGATGTTTCACGTGAAACATCTGACGCGTCGAAAGCAAGTTCCCTCATACCAAAGAATCGCGCGATGCGACATGCGATGTCGTCCACGTCGTTCTCGCCGCGGTCGCGCGCGTCGCCGGTCAGGCGTCCGCGCACCTCGCACGCGGCGCGGCCCTTGCCCGCCAGCACCAGCAGACCGTCCTCCAGCACGTGGTCGAGCTCTTCCAATACCAGCACGCGCTCCAATCCTTCGGCGAACCGCGCCACGGCATCCTCGGGGAAGGGATAGGGCGTCCCCACCTGCATGAACCGATACGATGGAAGCGCAGCGCACGTTGCCGTGTCCTTCGCGCGACCATCCGCAGCACTGTCGTACGCCGCATTGCCGCACACCGCATTCGACCCGGTCACCGCGTCCGCGCCCGCCACCGCGGCATCGCGCGCCGTGCCGCCGGTTTCCGCATTCTCTGCGCCCCATGCTACAGCGCGGGCCTCCAGCATCCGTAGCGCCTCGCGCGCGTACGCCGCCGACACGCCCCCTGCCAAAATGCCCACACGCGCCGTGCCGACAACTTTTTCGCCGGCCCCCGATTCGCAGCCGCTTTTCTCGGCGACGTCTTTCCGAGAAGCGCCTCCTTCGCGAATAGCTTTTTCATCGATGGATGTTTCACGTGAAACATCCATCGCACCGGGCACCCTCTCCGCACCGCACGCTCTCGCTGCAGCTCGCCTACCCTCTGCGCCGCACGTCTCTTCCGCAGCACGTGCCCTCTCTGCGCGGGTCCTCTCCACCGCAGCACGCTCTTCTGCCTCGCCGCACGCTTCCGCGGCACCACCCTCCGGCACTTCAGCTAGCACGTTAAACGCCGCCAGCGCGGGCTCTTCGCAGAAATCGCGCGCGATCAGCCGCAAGCGCTCGTTGATCTCGCCGTGGGCCTCCCATGCGCGGCGCGGGAAGATTACCCACTTGGAATCGCGCACGAAGCCCTCATCGGGGACGGGGCGCGCGTCAGTGACGTCGACCACCTCGAAGAACGTCGAGGCGTGGCAGATACGCGTCGTCGGACGCACGATGACGGGCGTGCCGTAGCGTTCGGACAGATCGAACGCGGCCTTCATCATGGCGAACCCCTCTTCGGGCGTGGAGGGATCCAGCACCGGCAGCTTCGCGAACGCCGCAAACCGGCGCGTGTCCTGCTCGGTCTGCGACGAGATGGGGCCGGGGTCGTCGGCCACGAACAGCACGAGCCCGCCCTTCACGCCCACGTAGTTCAGGCTCATGAGCGCGTCGCTCGCCACGTTCAGTCCCACCTGTTTGCACGTGAACAGGCAGCGCGCGCCGGCATACGCTGCGCCGGCCAAAAGCTCCAGCGCGGCCTTCTCGTTCGTCGACCATTCCACATGCACGTCGCGCGCGGTGCCGGCGGCGTGTAGCTTCGCAATCGTCTCTATGACCTCGGACGACGGCGTGCCGGGATATCCCGCCGCCACGCGCACGCCCGCCTCCAGCGCCGCATGGGCGAACGCCTCGTTGCCCATCAGCAGTTTCTTCGCCATGATCTTCGTTCGCCCCGCTCTCGTCACCTGGTCGAACCGCTCTCGCCATCAGAACAGATGTTTCACGTGAAACATTCCTTTGCGCCATGATAGCAAATGCGCGCGAACCTGCCAGAGCGCATCTGCGAAAGGAACCCGCCGTCACGCGCGAACGCGCACCCCGTTAAAGAGCCTCATAAGCGGCCGCACCTGAGCGCGGATAGCTGGCACACGTTCAGACAAAGGTGGGCGGCGGGCGCGGCACCCAACAAAGGTGGAGCGGGGTGCGCGGCGCCTGATGTCAAAGCGGCACGCGCACCGCCCAATGTCAAATCGAGGTAACGGTTTGGCGACGCGACGATGGCGCGCGCCCGACTTCGATACCATTTCATCCGTTCAGGCATTTCCGAGAGAGAGTAGGTGTCGAATGAAGTGCCCCCTCTGCGCTGTCGATTTGGTTATGAGCGAACGTCAGGGGATCGAGATCGATTACTGCCCGCAGTGTCGCGGCGTATGGCTCGATCGCGGCGAATTGGACAAGATCATCGAACGATCTTCATCGTCCGCGTCTCCCGCCCCCGCGTCGTACACGCCGCCGATGAGTTACGACGACGATTACCGCCGCTCGGACAAGCGCTTCAACAAGCATCCCGATTACGACGACTACCGCAAGCGCCATAAGAAGAAGCGACCTGGCGACTTCCTGAGCGACCTGTTCGAGTTCGGCGATTAGCCGAAACCGCGATCATCCGCGCGCGTCGCCGACACGTGTGACGTTCGGCGGGGTACGAGATACAGGGCACGGGGCGCGGGGTATAGGGCACGGGACGCGGGGCACGGTCAGACTGCGCGCTTCCGCGTCCCGCGCCCGTCGCATTCGCAAGCTGCTTCTGCTCGAACCGCATGTCAAGCGACACGTCGCACGCGCCGCCCGCTCAGCGCGACATCATGTACGGCGTTCGTCTCGTGCTCTAAGCATTCGCGCACAACTTTTCATGGCGCTGCACCTCTGCCGCTACGCCTCTGCCATCGCGGTTTTGAAGTCGATGATCTTCTGGTGCGCCTCGTCGCAGCCGGTGCCCAACATCTGCACGGCCAGGATGGCCGCGTTCTTCGCGCCGTTGATGGCCACGCACGCCACCGGCACGCCGCTGGGCATCTGCACCATCGACAGCAGCGAATCGAGGCCACCGAGGTCGCTCGTCTTCATGGGCACAGTGATCACCGGGTTTGGCGTGTAGGCCGCCACGACGCCGCCCAGATGAGCCGCCTTGCCCGCCGCCGCGATGATGACGCGGATACCGCGCTCGTGCGCGGTGCTCGCCCACTCGTGCACCTCAGCCGGCTTGCGATGCGCGCTCGCCACCTTCACCTCGTAGGGCACGCCGAACTCCTCCAGCTGCTGCATGCACGGCTCCATCGCCGGCATGTCCGACGTGCTTCCCATGATGATGCCCACCACCGGCGCACCCTCGTCCCAAGCCATATCCGCTCCTTCCCAAGCATTCTTCCAACTGCGCGGCCCTCCCGCACAGCGCTTTCCACGCGACATCACGCACGGCGCCTCCATAGAGCGCGTGCGACAGCTCCCAAACGCCGCTCGCACGGCACCCTTCATGCCCCACCAGCACGCACCGATCAGCGGGACGATCCTTGCGGAACCGATATGCACGCCAATCGGCAGATCGCCCTGAGAAACGTACGGATGTTTCACGTGAAGCATCCGGCCCTGCAAGGGACATCGTTCCGTAAGAGACGCCGTCCCGCAAAGGACGCCGTTCCTATTGTACCGCACCGCAGCGCACTCCAACATGGCGCACGCCAATGCGGCACGACGCGGTGCCTACAACGGCCTGTCCTCGGCGAACTCCCGTTCCCCCCACTCGCGCAACGCCTCCAACACGGGAACAAAGCCCTCGCCGCGCGGTGTGAGGCGGTACTCCACGCGCGGCGGCACCTCGCCGAAGTCGTGACGTGAGATAAGGCCGTCGCGTTCCAACTCGCGTAGCTGCTTGGAAAGCGTCGAATCGGAGATGCCGCCGACGCACCGTTTGATGGCGCCGAAGCGCCGCACGCCCTTGATGCCGATGTAGTACAGCAGCTCGATCTTCCAGCGGCCACCCACCACCGCCTGCACCTTGGAAACATAGGGGCACCGCGCCACCAACGCGCCTTGCCTCACCGCCATTCGCCTTCGCCTCCTTGCGCCGAAACACGCCCGACCCGCCCGCCCGCGCCAACGTCGCACGATGGAACCCACCCGATGCGCACACCAACACAGCGTGTTCCTCATGCGCTCCGATCACGAGCCGCCAATCCCCGCCCCCCCCCGCATACACCAGACGATGCGGCAAAAGAGCGGGCGGCGATGTCGCATTCGTCACACGCCGCCGAAATTCCCCTTACTCCAAGAAAAGATAGTACTACTTTTTTCCGTTGCTTTAAGGCACAGTTCCGCGCAAGGCAAACCACAGGAAGGAAACACCATGCATTTCACCGGAACGATTTGGCGACCGCCCTATGAAGCAGGATCGGCGTTGCTGCAGGTCACCGTCGGCTGCACGCACCACCGCTGCCGCTTCTGCTCGCTCTACCAAGACCCGTTCTCGCTTTCGCCGCTCTCCGAGGTGAAAGCCGATCTTGCCGAATTGCAGCGCTTCCATCCGCACGCGCAACGCGTGTGGCTCACCGGCGCGAACCCCTTCGGCATCAGCGAAACAAAGCTCACGCCCATCTTGCAAAGCGTCCGGAAAGCGCTTCCGAACGTGCGAAGCATCGGGGGCTTCGTGCGCATCGGCGATTTGCAGCGCAAGACCGACGCCGACTTGGCGCGCTGGGCCGAACTCGGCGTGGACGGCCTCACCATCGGCGTGGAAAGCGGTCACGACCCTTCGCTCGGCTTCATGGAAAAGGGCCATACGGCGGCCGACATCGTGCAGCAGTGCCGCAGACTTGACGCGGCGGGCATCGGCTATTACTTCTTCTACCTTTCGGGAATGGCCGGAGCCGGACGCTGCATCGAGGCCGCGCAGGCGAGTGCCGAGACATTCAACCAGACGAAGCCGCGCATCATCGGCGTGCTTTCGATGACGCTGTTCCCCGATTCGCGCCTTGCGCTCGACGTGAAGCAAGGCCGTTTCGCCCCCGCCGGCGAACTGGAACGCCTCAAAGAGGTGCGCGAACTGGTTGCGGGCCTTAAAATCGAGACGTTCCTTTCCACCGCGCACGTGTCCGACACCGTTCACGTGGAGGGGATGTTGCCGAACGACCGATCCCGCATCCTCTCGGCCCTCGACCGCGCGATCAACAGCTGCGACGAACGCGCCTTGGAAAACTATCGGCGTCGCGTCCGCTCGCTATGAGGAGGAAGGGCTTGTGGAATTCTCCGGACGCACCTGGCGTCCAGCCTTCGAACGCTGGACGCCCGTCATCGAAGCCACGAGCGGTTGCGCATGGGGCCGCTGTGCGTTTTGCACCCTGTACGAACAGGAACGGTTCCGCGTGGTTCCGCTCGAGCGCTTCTGCCGCGACCTCGACGAACTGAAAGCCGTCGTCCCCTCCGCGCGCCGCCTGTGGCTCACCGGAGGCGACCCCTTCCAAATGGGATTTCGCCACCTCGAAGACCGGGCGCTGGCCGTGCGCGACCGCCTTATCAAAATGCAGACCATCGCCATGTTCGCCTCCGTCCGCGACATCAAGCGCTACAGCGACCGCGAACTGCACCGCCTCTCGCTGCTGCGCGTGGGCGGCTTGGTGATCGGCATGGAGAGCGTCGACGACCGCACGCTCGCCCTCGCGGGCAAAGGGTACACGGCGCGCGATGTGACGGAGCAGTGCCTACGGCTCGAACGGGCGGGGATGGAATACAGCCTCATCTACATGACGGGGCTTGCGGGCGACGGGCGCGGTCGGGCGACGGCGCGACGCACCGTGGAGGCGGTCAACAACCTGCGGCCCCGGTTCTTCGGAACGACCTCGCTCACCATCTTCCCCGGCTCCCGTTTCGAGCGGCGCGTGCGCGAAGGGTCGTTCGCGACCGCGAGCGAAGCCGAGCGGATCGACGAGCTGATCGAGCTTGTGCGCGGCCTCTCCTTCAGGACGTTTTTCGATGCGCGCTCGCCCACGAACGCCATCCCCGTGGCGGGGCTGCTTCCCTATGATCGGGACCGCATCCTCGCAACGCTCGACCACGCCCGCACGCATATCGACGAAGACGCGCTGGCCGCGTACCGCCGCGAGCTTCGCGAACCCTAGCGGTTGACGGCAGGACGATCTGCCCGCCCCCTGATGCTGGTCAGCAAATCCGGAATCGCCGAGGCGGGTTTCACCACACGCAAAAAAAGGGAGCCTTACGGCTCCCTTCGATGTGTGGTGGTCGGAGACGGACTTGAACCGACGGCATGTAACGCCTGTTCAACCCTATAAAACACTGACAGGTCATTTACGAACAACCGAGGGAAACAGAGGGACTTGTTTGACCCCGCAACTCCCTGTAGTCATGTACAGAATTCGTACACGTTACAGAGAGGCACAGTGATGGAGGAGAAGGCACGGAACCTGAGTCTCGATGCGGAGACGCTATATAGCGATCTGGTCAACTTAACCAGTTTGCTACTGGCCGTAGGGGATGCTCTCGAAAACGAGGACAACCTGTATGCCGGAGCGGTTGTTGTAGCACGACATGAGCTTGAAGCTACTTGTGCCTTTTTGCAACGGACGCTGTAACAGCAGAGGCTCCCTACAGGAGCCTCTGCCACTCGAATAGATAAAAGCCGATTTGTTCATGAACCCGTCTTCGCATCGGCTTTGGAGCTGTAGAAGACCTCTTCCCCAGTGAAGCCAATGAGTTTCCTATCGAATACCAACCTTTGGCCGTCAGCGCTTTTCGAAGCCGTTGCCGTTAGGGTAACGCCGTCTTTCTTGAAAAACTGATAGGTATCTCCAGCTTTCTTGAGCTTGCCGCTCATGGCGAAATCTCCCGTTACTTCCCACCTGTCTCCATCAAGCATGAGATTCGCCCACACCTCGCTTCCATCGACAACATCCGTGGCCCGTGCGTACCACGTGCCAGACAGGCCCTGTGTTTCTTTCGAGCAGGAGGAAATCCCCGTGGCCGCAAACGCTCCGACGAAAAGAACAATGAGAGCAAGCGCAGCGAGAGTGGCTATCATACCTGGTGTCCAGAAACGTTTACGGTCGATTGCTTTCTTTTCCATGGCTCGCCCCTTATCGCACGTAGCTCAGAGCCGCTTCGTCGGCTTTGCCTTTGTCTTCCGAGTAGTCCCCCTCCATAAAGGCCACCGTGCCGTCGGCTTTATCGACGCATACGACCTTCGCACCGCCCGCCAAGCTATCCATCTGGTAAACGGCTCCAGTCTCGGCGACAAGCAACCCGTTCTCTACCGTACCCCGCAGCACTAGACCGCCACCGCCATTTCCGCTCATGACTTGGCTTCCAATGTTCCATTCAGAAGCACCGACGCTCAGCGTATACACCACATCGTCCTGCGCGCGATATAGCTTCAATTGTTGCTCATCTGCGGGTGCGGAGTTATCGGAATCGCTTTGCCTGTAGCGCTCGACCGAAGAAGAGCCAGACGAGACGTTTCCCCCAACGTTGCCGCTTGCGTCCCCGCTACGCTGGACACTCCCCTCGCCTATGAGCTTTCCAGCTTTCTTCACCGCTTCGTATCCCACTGGCTCAGTGGCCGTTACAAAAAGTTGCCCCTCGTCAGTGAACCCCCACCAGTTTCCTTCACCGACGTAGCACCTCACCACGTACAGTTCATATCTCTGCGGTATGCCGTACTTTTCAGCCAATTGGCTGAAATTCTCGCAAACAACGCTTGCTTCTCTTGAGCCAGTCGGGCCGTTCTTCCAGCCGCCATAACTACATAGGTAGCTTCCATCGCCATCGAGCAACGCCACGCAGAAGCCTATTCCCCATTCGGTACTTGGAGAGCTTGCTTTCACGGTCAGACCAGCTTCAACAACCAGCGCGTCGTTTTCAACCAGCGTTCCATCCATCGTTTTAACCTGATAACCGCTGTCGTACCAAACGGCCCCCGCTGTAGACCCACTTACGGGGCAATCGGTCGAGAAGGTCCCCTCATTCACATAGTCATCAGCTGTCTTCTCTTGGAGTGCGGGAACCTCTTCGTTTGCCACCTCGGTCGCTTCTTGCTGTGCGCATCCCGCCAACGACATAGCAAGCATCACTCCAAATACCAACCATATGCATCGACGCATCAAGCCCTCCTATCAATAGACATGTAGACACTATATCGCAAATTGTCACTGATATAGGTGTAACTCATAGAGGGCTATCGGAAACGATGTGAGCCTATCGGAGAAAGGCTCACGCATGACAGAACTGGATATAAAGATGAGAACGGGTCTTCGCATCAAGGAACTGCGAGCGAAGACGGGCCTGAGTCAAGAGAGTTTCGCGTGGGGCATCGGAATGGCAAGGACGTACTTCGCAGAAGTGGAGACGGGCAAACGCAACACATCACTTGTCAACCTTGAGCGAATAGCGAACGGCCTCGGGGTGACCTTGGCAGAGTTCTTCAACTCGGAGTTGTTCGACAAATAGTATTGGCCGCCCACCAAGCCACCACTCGAATGCGATTGTTGCAACAATCGCCTCGCACGACTATCAAAGCCGAAAGAAATCGAATAGCTAATGAAAAGGGAGCCTTGCGGCTCCCTTCGATGTGTGGTGGTCGGAGACGGACTTGAACCGCCGGCACGGGGATTTTCAGTCCCCTGCTCTACCAACTGAGCTACCCGACCGGAAACGCCTCATCGGCGCGAGACGATATTGTACCGGTCGCCCGCCCGCCGGTCAAGCGCTCCCCCGAAAATGTTTCACGTGAAACATTCGAGCGCGGGCGCGGCGGCGCGGCGCGCGGCGGCGGCGCGACAGGAGAGCGCACGGGATACACGAACCGCATGGACAGGCCGCACGGGCGGCACCCCTCCAAGCGCAACCCCGCAGCCACCGCCCGCTACTTGCACGCGCAGCCTTCGCCGAACAAAAGCTCCCGCTCCTCGCCGGTAAGCGCGGCGCGAGCCTGATCGCGCAGGTTGTTCACACCGATGAAGAACTGGCGCATCATCACCACCATGAGGTAGCGACCGTGCGGCGTGAGCGTCAACTCGTCGCGCGTGTCGCGGTCGAACGCGCCCGCAGCCTTCATGAACGCCATCTCCACAGGCAGCCCCGCCTCCACCGTGCAGCCGAAATCGCGCTCCCACGCCACCTTGTCCAGCCGCAGCCCGAACAGCTGCATCATGAACCGGTAGCGCATGCGGTCGCGCTTGCTGAACGTCGTCTTGCCCATGAGCGACATGCGGCCGGATTCGATGGCCGCATTGTAATCCTTCACCGAGAACGTGTTCACATACAAGCTCTCGCCCAGATACGTGATGCCGCCCGATCCGATGGCCGGGTACTCCTCGTAATCCACCACGTACTCGTCGATCATCGCACGCGGGGCTTCCGCAGGTCCACCAACGTCAGCGAGGGTTTCCCCAGTGCCCTGCATCGTGGGGATGGCGGAGGCGTAGCGTACCTCGGTACGTGAGCCTCCGACATCGCCGCGAGGCGGGGTGCTGGGGGAAGCCGCAGCGTCGGCCCGTTCCGTCGGCTGGCAAGCCGACGGAACCGACAGGCGATTGAACGTCCACGCCGAACCGTGCTCGAACAGCGGGTCGCTACCGCCGGTCAAAAGCTCGCAGATGATTTCGTAGAAACGCTGTTCGCGACGATAATCCACCGGACCCACGGTGCGCGCCAGCGAGCGCGCCACACTCGGCGACGCCATAAGTGGGTAGAACGTGGTTTGGCTCGCGCCGCTTTCCACCACGCGCTCGATGTCGCTGATGAGGATGTCCTCGGTCTGCGCAGGGAAGTTGAAGATCATGTCCGCGTTCATCGAGACGAAGTACGGGCTGGCCTCCTGGATACGCTCCATGATCTCCTGCCCGCAGCCGTACTTGTCAAAGCGGTCCATCTGCTTGAGCAGCCCGTCATCGAAGCTCTGCACACCCACGGACAGACGCTGCACGCGACCCTGCAGCTTGTCCAGATACGACGGGATCAGGTGGTTCGGGTTCGTCTCGCTCGACACCTCTTTGAGGGAGAACGTCTCGCGCGCCAGATCAATGGTGTCGCACAGCTCGTCGATCATGATGGTGGGCGTACCGCCGCCCACGTACAAGCTCTCAAAATCGTAGCCCAGCTCTTTCAGCATCATCATCTCGCGGCGCATGTTCGCGAAGTACGGACGCGCGCGCTCCTCTGAGAACGGGAAGCGGTTGAAGCTGCAGTACGGGCACAGCCGCTCGCAGAACGGCACGTGCATGTACAGCATGTACTTCTGCCCCGGCGCAGGCGCGGGCACCCGCGCGTCATCAGTGGGCCGAAGCTTCAGGTAGCGCTTCGTGCATTCCCGCACGACGGAGGTGAGCAAACGTTCAGACAGCATCAGGCGCTCCACGCGTCGCGACCGGCAGCAGCGCGTTTGCCGATGTCGGAACGGTACTGCTTGCCCTCAAAATTGATGAGATCGCACGCCTCGTAGGCTTTTTCGCGCGCCTCGTCGAACGAATCGCCCAGCGCCACCACGTTGAGCACGCGCCCGCCGGCAGTGACCAGCTCGTCGTCGAAGTTCTTGGCCGTGCCGGCATGGAACACCGTCACGCCCTCGATCTGCTCGGCCTCATCGATGCCGAGGATGACCTTGCCCTTCTCGTACGATCCCGGATAGCCTTCGCTCGCCAGCACCACGCACACCGCCCACTGCTCGCTCCAACGCAGGTCGATGTCGCCAGGACGCCCCTCGGCCACGGCCATCATGATGTCCACCAGATCGGTCTCCAAACGCGGCAGCACCACCTGCGTCTCGGGATCGCCGAAACGCGCGTTGAACTCAAGCACCTTCGGGCCTTCGGGCGTGAGCATGAAACCGCCGTACAGCACGCCGCGGTAGTCGCAGTCGAACTCCTCGGCCGTCGCGGCAGCCGCCTTCTCCATGATCTCGTGCATGGACGCCAGCTCGTCAGGCGTGACGATGGGCACCGGCGAGTACACGCCCATGCCGCCCGTGTTCGGCCCGCGGTCGCCGTCGAACGCGCGCTTGTGATCCTGCGCCGTGGCCATGCAGTGCGCTTTGCCGCCGCTCACGAACGCAAGCAGCGAGCACTCCGGACCGGTAAGGCACTCCTCGACCACCACGGTGGAGCCCGCCTGCCCGAACGCGCCGTCGAAGCAATCGCGCAACGCCTCTTCGGCGTCTTCCACGTCCTCGGCCACCACGACGCCCTTGCCCGCAGCCAAGCCGTCGGCCTTCACCACGATGGGCGCACCCAGCTCGCGCACGTAGGCGAGCGCCGGTTCAAGCTCGGTGAAGCTCGCGTAGCGCGCGGTGGGAATGCCATGGGCCTCCATGAACTCCTTGCTGAACGTCTTGCTGCCTTCCAGCTGGGCACCCTGCGCGTCGGGGCCGAACACGGCCACGCCCGCAGCGCGCAGCACGTCGGCCACGCCCGCCACCAGCGGCGCCTCCGGGCCCACGACCACCAGATCGATGCCGTGCTCCTCGGCGAACGCCAGCACCGCCCGACCGTCCTCCACGTCAAGGCCGCTCACATTGCGCGCGATGCCCTCCGTGCCGCCGTTGCCGGGAGCCACGTACAGGTTGTCGGTGCGCGGGGATCTCGCAAGCGCCCACACGATGGCATGCTCGCGACCGCCGCCGCCCAGCACCAAGATGTTCATACCAGTTCCTTTCAAACCCAAAACCGCTTTGGCAATCCGATGTTTCACGTGAAACATCGAGATATCCTGCAGGTCGTTCGCACAGTCAGCGAGAAGCGCCGACGGCCCGAAACCGCGGGGATGGCGAGGGCAGTGCGCGCAACGGGCACGCAAGCCGTCGGCATCGCCGCGAGATCAGGCGCATCGACGCTTCGCAGCGCCGTCCGTTCCGCCCCTCGGCAGAACGGCGAAACCTCACCGATCCCAGCCGCGCATGATCGTCTGATCGCGATCGGGCCCCACGGCGATGATGCTGATGCGCACGCCGGTGATCTGCTCCAAGTACTCCACGTAACGCTGCGCGTTCTCGGGAAGCTCCTCGAACGTGCGGCAGCCGGTGATGTCGACGCCCTTCCATCCCGGCAACTCCTCGTACACGGGCTTCGCGTGGAAGAGCACGCTCTGCTGCATGGGGAAGTAGTCGTAGGTTTTGCCGTCGCACTCGTAGGCCGTGCACACCTTCACGGTGTCGAACGCCGAGAGCACGTCAAGCTTGGTGAGCGCCACGTCGGTGAGGCCGTTCACCTCGGCCGCGTAGCGCGCGATCACCGCGTCGAACCAGCCGCAGCGGCGCTTGCGCCCCGTCGTCACCCCGTACTCGTGGCCCACTTCGCACAGAAGCGCGCCGGCTTCGGCCTCTTCGCCCGTGCCGCCGTCTTCGGCGTAGCGCTGCTCGGTGGGGAAAGGACCGCCGCCCACGCGCGTGATGTAGGCTTTCTGGATGCCCAGCACGCGGTCGATGGCCGTGGGGCCCACGCCCGTGCCCGTGGCCGCGCCGCCCGCGCAGCACGACGACGAGGTAACATAAGGGTACGTGCCGTGGTCGATGTCCAAAAGCGTGCCCTGCGCGCCCTCGAAGAGGATGGACTTGCCCGCGCGCACGGCCTCGTTCAGAAGCTGCGCCGTCTCGGCCATGTAGGGTTTCAGGATGCGCGCGTAGGGAAGGTACTCTTCGCAGATCTCGTCCACCGTGTAGGTGTGCAGCCCGTAGATCTTCTGCAAGACGGGGTTCTTCTGCGCGAGCGCCGTTTCCAGCTTCAACCGGAAGATCTTCTCGTCCAGCAGATCCTGCACGCGGATGCCCTTGCGGGCCACCTTGTCCTGGTAGCACGGGCCGATACCGCGCTTGGTGGTGCCGATCTTGTTGTCGCCAAGGCGCTTCTCGTCCGCGCCGTCGAAATCCTTGTGGTAGGGCATGATGATGTGCGCGTCGCAGCTGATCTTGAGGTTCTTGCACGAGATGCCCTCGGCCTCGAGCATGGCCATCTCCTTGATGAGCACGCCGGGGTCGATCACCACGCCGTTGCCGATCACGGGCGTGGCATGCTCGTACATCACACCGGAGGGCATGAGGTGCAGCGCCAGCTTCTTGTCTCCGTGGATGACCGTGTGACCGGCGTTGTTGCCACCTTGGTAGCGCACCACATAGTCGTATTCGCGCGCAATGAGGTCGGTGATCTTGCCTTTGCCTTCGTCTCCCCATTGAGCGCCGACGAGCACTGTTCTCGGCATGATGTGTCCTTTCGAGGTTGCCTACCCACAGGGCAACAGTATATTACAGTTCCACTTCGTTGAGCGTCGGATCGGCGGCGCGCAAAGTTTCGACGATTTCTTCATGGCACGTGAACAGGATCACCTGACGACGCCTTGCCAGCTCGGCCAAGGCCTCGGCCGCCCCGACACGACGAGCCGAGTCGAAGTTGACGAGGATGTCGTCGGCCAAGATGGGAATGGCGCGACCCACGTTGTCGGCCTCCATGAGAAGCGCGATGCGCAGCGCCAAATACAGCTGCTGGCACGTGCCCAAAGACAGATGAGCGGGGTCGCGCGTGGTCTTGACGGCGTCGGCAACTTCCAAGCATCCGTCGCAGGACAGGGACACCTTCGTCCACCGCCCGTTGGTCATGAGCGAGAGCAGACGGCTGGCCTGGCGATACACCTGCGGCTGGCTCTTGCTTTCCCATGCGGCGATGGCCGATTCCAGCATGCGCCTCGCCAACAGCAGACGCGCGTAGTCTTGCGCGCTCTCGTCAAGGCGCGTGCGCACCTGCTGGTAGCGCAGCTTGAGCTCGTCGAAATCGCGCATATGCTTGGCGCGGGACAGCTCCTGCTTCAGTTCGCCGTAGCGCCGGTTCAAGCCCTCGCTCGCCTCGCGAAGCCCCGCGCGCTGCCGCGTCTTCTGATCGATGGCCCTGTCGATAGCCTCCACCGTGGCCTCGGCGGGCATGCCAATACGCTCGAACAGACGACGGCGCTGGCGTCGCGCGGAAGAAAGACGCTCCTCAAGCGACGTGCGGCGAGATACGATCGCCTGGCAACGCTGTTGGTGCAGACTGAGCTCGGAGCGCGCATGCTGCGCCTCGTCGAGCAGCGTCCGCGAACGGCGCAGCGACCCCTGCGCCTCGTCCAACCCTACCGCGTCAAGCTGGACGCGGGCGCGCTCCCTGAAGGCGGCGCGGCTCTCGAGGCACGCTTCGAGCTTCTTTTTATCCTGCAGCATCACCCAGTGGGCGTCCTGCTTGCGCGCCTCCTTGGCTTCGACCTCCTTGTCGGGCCTGAACAGCATGACCAACGCCGCCAAAGCCAGCATCACGGCGAACACGAGCAAGCCCACGCCGAGCGCCGTGAACGAAAGACTGGCGATCTCGCGGCCGTGCGCGAACAACGGCACGCCCGCCAGCACGAACACGAGCGGCAACACGATGGACAGCCCCACCTGCACGCTGCGCTGACGGCGACGGCGCTCGCTCTCGCTTCGCTCGTCTTCGGATTCCAGCAACGCCTCGTAGGCCGCCTTCGACGTGGCGAAATTGTCCTGCGCGAGGTCCACCGCGTGATCGCATTTCGCCTCTTCCACGGCAAGGGCCTCTATTTGGTCGCGCAATGCGCGCTCGTCCGAAGGATCGAGCGACGCAAGCGCCGATGCGCCGGCATCCTCTGTGCGGCGCTCCATCACAAGCGCCTCCTCGTCGTCACGCAAGCCGACGATCTGCTCCTGTAACTCGTCGATCTCGTGATCGAGCTTTTCGGCATTGGCCCGTTGGGCAACGAGCAGCTCGATGGCCGCGTTCAGGTCGTCAAGGCTCGCGTTCAAGTCGTCGCGCTGCGGCCCGAGGTCGCGAAACTCCTTGTCCTCGCGTTTGAAACGCTCGGCTTCGTCGGCGGCACGGGCGATGGCCGCGCGTAGCTCGTCTTGCTCGGACATCAGACGCACAAGCGAATGCTCGATGCCCGCAGCCCGCGACGTGTACTCGGCCAAGCGTTCCTGCACCTCCGAGAGCGCGCGGGCGGGCGAAGCGCCGGTGCCCGACCCCGCCGTGAGCAGCTTCGCCGTGACGTCGGTGGTGTTGCGCAGGCTGCGCAGCTCGTCGCTTGTGAGCGAGAACATGGTGCGGAACGTCTCTTTGTCGATATCCCCCACGATCGACGAGTCGCCTTGCAGCCCTTCGCTGTTGCGGGCGCGGGAAAGCTCGATCTCGCGGGTTGTTTCAAGGCCACTCATTGCCGCTGGAGTCGTCGAGGCCTCCGATTGACCAGTGCCTTTCTCCTCCGGCAGCGGCCCTTCCTCTCCAGCCGGCTCTTCGTCGGCTACAGCCGAGAAGAACAACGACCCCGCCCTCTCGGCATTGGCCGGACGGTAGGTGTTGCGGTTTCCGCGGGCCTCCTCCCAGCCGAACAGCACACCGCCCACGAACGACGCGAGCGTGGTCTTCCCCGCCTCGTTGCGACCGAACACCACGTTGAGGTGCGGCCCGAACGGCCCCACGACGCGATCGGTGAACGCGCCGAAGCTCTGCAGCTTGATATGCTCGAGGAACGGCGCCTTCATCGCTCGTCTCCTTGCAACAAGAGATCGAGCACAAGGTTCTCCGCATCTTCGGCCAGCTCGTCGATCATGCGCGTGTAAGAGCTGGGAAGCTGCACGTTCTTGCGCAAGAACTCGTCTTGCAGAAAGGCCACCGCGTCGTCGGGGTTGCGCCGTTGCGCTTCGGCCACCTGCAGAAACACGGATGGGAACAGACCTTCCGCACGCAGCGCGTCCTTGTCGCGCGGCAAAACGGTGGCGTCCACGAGCGCGTCGCAGAAGAACTCGGAGTACGCGTCGTTCACATGCTTGCGCAGCTCGCACAGCACGTCGGGGCGCTCCAAGAGAACGTGCAGCGGGGTGGCTCCCTCAAGGACGATGCGCGCCACCATCTCCTCGCACCGCGCCTTGCCGTTCTCGCGGAACAGCTCGCGCATGATCTTGTCGGTGACGTCGGGCAAGTTGGAACAGTCGGACACGTCCACACGCATGCGCTGCCACACCACGCTGGCCGTGGGGATGAACTCGATCTCATTCGCGAAACCCTCGCGCAGCGTCACCTGGAATACGCCGCGCTCGCCCGTCTCCCTGATATCGCGCCCCTGGATGCAACCCGAGAACGCGATGCGCGGATCGTCAAACGAAGGGTAGGCGTATTTTTGATGGATGTGCCCGAGCGCCCAGTAATCCATGCCCGCCCTCATGAGCGTCTCGGGATCGACCGGCGCCTTCACAGGATCGAGATGCAGTCCAGCATGCAGCACGCCCACGGCGAACGGAGCCTCGCTCGCCTCCGGATGCGCGCCCGCAAGCGCGGAGATCGCGGCTGCGCGCGTCACCCCTTCGGCGATGCATTCGTCAGCGGGCCACGTCTGGTTGTAGTACCCCCGTCCGGCGATAAGGCACAAAGGCTTGCCGTCGCGCTCGAACAGTTCGAAGCCGGGACGGTCGCCGGGAAGCATGACGGCGTTCGGAGGCAGCGAGAAGAACTCGTGCTGCCACGACGTGTACGGATCGTGGTTGCCAGTCACGAGGTACGCGGGAATGCCCGCCGCGTCCAGGCGCTTGAGGCCTTCGAAGAAGTGCAGGTAGTCGCCATAGGACGGTCGCGCCGAATCGAAGATGTCGCCCGCGATCACCACGAAATCCACCTCGCGCACGATCGCGGCGTCGATGACGCGATCGTACGCCTCGGCGATGGCCGAGAGCAGACGGTCGGCCCACGCGTCCGAAAGCGCCCGCAAGCCGCGGAAGGGCGCGCCGAGGTGCAGATCGGCGGCATGGATGAATGTGACGCGTTCGGACATGGCCCCAGTGTAGCGCGAAAACGCCGCGCGGGAGCTTTACATCATGCCGCCCACGCGCGAATCGTCGATGAAATCCATGAAACGGGTGTACTCGGCGTTGAACGCGAGCGGTATGTCGCGCGTAGGGCCGTTGCGGTGCTTCGCCACGATGAGCTGGGCCGTGCCCAAGTCAGGGCGATCCTCGCTCTCGGCCTCGGCCTCGTCCATGCTTCGATCGATGAAGGCCACGATGTCGGCGTCCTGCTCGATGGAGCCCGACTCGCGCAGGTCGGACAGCATTGGGCGCTTCTTGCCGCGCATCTCCACGGCGCGCGAAAGCTGCGACAGGGCGATCACGGGCATGTCCATCTCTTTCGCGAGCACTTTGAGGCCGCGCGATATCTCGCCCACCTCGACGGCGCGGTTGCCGTCGGCGCGGGCCTTGGGAGGCTGCATGAGTTGCAGGTAGTCGACGACGATAAGCCCCTTCTCGGCATCGCGCAGCTCGCGGCGGGCTTTCGCGCGCAGCTCGAGGATGGACAGCGCCGGGGTGTCGTCGATGTAGATGTTGAGGTTCGACAGCTCGCTCGACGCTTGCACGATGGCCGCCCAGTCGGCGTCGTGCACCTTGCCGGCGCGCACGTTCGCCAAGCTCACGCGCGCCTCGGCGCACAGGATGCGCTGCACCAGCTGCGACGCGCTCATCTCCAGCGACAGGAACGCCACCGTCGCGCCGAGCTTCGCCGCGTTGGTGGCCAAGTTGAGGGCGAACGACGTCTTGCCCACGCCGGGGCGAGCGGCCAAGATGACGAGGTCGCCGCCGCGGAAACCATGGAACAGGTCGTCGACGTCCCGGAAGCCCGACGCCACGCCAACGATCTTGTTCTCCTGGGCCGCCACCTTCTGGATTTCCTCGTACGCGTCCATTACGAGCGTGTTCATCTTTTGAAACGACGACGACACGCGCTTTTCCGTGACGTTGAACAGCGTTTTCTCCGCATCCTCGACGACGGAGTCCAGGTCGTCGGGCGCGTCGTAGGCCAACGATTTGATGGACTCGGAAGCGCGGATGAGGTCGCGAAGGATGGACGTGCGCTTGACGATCTCCACATGGTTCTGCCAGTTGGTCAGCGCGAACGTGTTGTCCGCGAGCTCGAGCAGATACGCCTTGCCGCCCACGGCCTCAAGCTGGCCTGTGCCTTTGAGGTTGTCGGCCAAAGAGATATGGTCGATGGGGATATGGCGGGAGTACAAGTCGAGCATCGACTCGTAAATACGCTGATGCGACGCGCGGTAGAAATTGTCGGGAACAAGCTTCGCGGCCACCTCTTCGATGGCCTCCTGCGTGAGCATGCATGCGGCCAGAACCGATTTCTCGGCCTCGATGTTCTGAGGTTCGAGTTTGCGGCGGTCGGCAACCTCCCCTTCGGGAGCGAAGTCTGCATTGTAAGGGGCGATGGGGCCGGGCATGCGCTCTCTTTCTCTCGTTCGCGGAAGACCCTATGATACTTCATCGAAGGCCTTCAAGCGAGTGGCCCGCACGGGCATGAACGAATCGTTTGCCTTTCCTCCCACAACCGCTTTCGCGACCCCTTTCGCAACCTCGGCGAAGAGAACGGGCGAAGCCATGCAAGCGCCCGGATGTTTCACGTGAAACATCCGGGCGCGAACAGGGCATACGGATATGAAAACCGAACGTCTACGCTAAACCACCGTTGACAGAGGCTGGGACGGCGCGCCAGGCAAGGCCCCGCCGGTGCTTCGGAAAGCCCTGCCCATCGGACGGAGAGGGACCTTCCGAAGCGCCCGACCAAGGGAAGCTCGGCTCGATATTCTTCCGACAAGGAAAGAATACAACATCAGTACGACGCATTAGCAAAGAAAACTTTGGTTGGTACCGTCAAGAATCTTGCGCACTTTTCCGACAGCCTCATAAGCCCGCCGTCCGGTGCGGCTACCCCTCCAGCAGAGTCACGTCCAGATAGCGCCTCGAGCCCCACTCGCTCTCGGCCACGTACTT
>NZ_PPEL01000045.1 GCF_002899695.1 Rubneribacter badeniensis | reverse complement strand
CTCGCCGACCTCAAGGGCAACAAGAAGAAGTTCTTCGTGGGCACCGTGGGCACGGGCGCCGTGGCGCTGGCCGCACTCGGCATCCCCTCGACGGCGCTCGCGTTTCTGATCATCTACGTGGTGGCGTCCATCATGCTGAACGGCTCGATGGTGTTCTACGACGCGTTTTTGGTGGATACGACCGACGAAGAGCGCTACGACGAGGTGTCGTCGCAGGGCTACGCTTGGGGCTACATCGGCTCGTGCGTGCCGTTCATCGCGTGCTTGGCCGTGGTGCTGGGCGGGCCGAGCGTGGGCGTGCCCATGGACGTGGGGATGAAGATCGCGTTTCTGATCACGGCCGTGTGGTGGGTGGCGTTCAGCATCCCGCTTCTGCGCAACGTGCGGCAGACGCACTATCGGCAGCGCACCGCCCATCTGGTGCGCGACACGTTCTCCGAACTGGCGCGCACGTTGGGGCGCATCTGGCGCGATCGGCGGCTGCGCCTGTTCATGCTGGCGTTCTTCTGCTACATCGACGGCGTGCACACCATCATCAAGATGTCCACGAGCTACGGCACCGATCTGGGGATAGACTCCACGCAGCTCGTTTTGGCGCTGCTGGTGACGCAGTTCGTGGCGTTCCCATCGGCCATCGCCTACGGGCGGCTGGCCGGACGGTTCGGCACGAAGCGCATGCTGCTCGTGGCCATCGGCGCGTATCTGTGCATCACGCTGTTCGCGGCGTTCTTCCTGCGCTCGGCCGTGGAGTTCTGGGTGCTGGCCGTGTGCGTGGGGCTGTTCCAAGGCGGCATCCAGGCGCTTTCGCGCAGCGAGTTCGGCAAGCTCATCCCGAAGGATCGCGCCAACGAGTACTACGGCTTCTTCGACATCTTCGGCAAGTACGCCGCCGTCATGGGCACGTTTCTGGTGAGCGTGTTCACGCAGCTGACGGGGAATTCGTCGGTGGGCGTGCTGTCCATCGCCGCGCTGTTCGTGCTGGGCTTCGTCCTGCTGGCGAAGATGCCGGAGGCCGAGGGGTAGCGCGCAGGTTGGGGCTGGGGCGGCGCGTGGGGCGCGTCTCATGCGGTTCGCCGTTTTGCGACCCTCGCGGTGCTTTTGAACGGCGCGGTCTTTTCCGAACATGCGCGATGGGGTATGATGCGCGGGTCGGGTGCATCAAAGGACGGAGGGGCCATGGTTACCGTCGCGGACATCATCGCGTTGCCGGCGTTCACGCGCGTGGAGCCGATCGCCCCGTGCGAAGGCGCTGAGCGTCGCGAGGTGCGCAACGTGGGCATCCTCGACTGCCCGCCCGACTACAACGAGTACAGCGTGTACAAGCCGGGCGAGCTCATCCTCACGAACCTGGGTTTCGCGTACGGCAATCCCGACCTCGCGGAGAAGTCGCTTTTGGCCATGATGCGCCGCGACGTCGCCGCCATCGCCATCAAAACCGTGTACGAGCCTCCCATCAGCGATGCCGTGCGCGCGGCCAGCGAAGCGTGCGGCGTGCCGCTTTACCTGTACGACGGCGCCTACCACGAGACGGTGGCGTATCAGTCGCTTGCCCTCATCCAGCGTGATCGAGACGAGCTCGACAAGGGAAGGGCGCTCGACGAGCTGATGGTCGCTCACGATGGCGACCGCGTGCGCATGCGGCTGAGCTCCCTCGTCGGCGTGACGGGGTCGAAGCTGCAATGCTTCGCGTTCGCCCTGCGCGCGGGCGATACGTGCTCTTTCTACGCCATGCTCGATTCGGTGTCCCTTGCGATGGCGGGGGGGGGGGGTCTGAGAAAGGAGTTCCCTGCCATTGAGTCGGTCGGAGTGTGCCGCTATCGCGAGCACATCCTGGCGTTCGTGTCCTACTCGTCGGCAAACGAGGAGGAGCGGTCGGCCGCCGAAGAGCGCTGTCTGGCCGTGGCTGCTCAGGAGGCCGGCCTGTACGGCGGCGCGAGCGAGACGATGCATCTGAGCGACGGCGATCTCGCCATCCGGCAGGCGCTTGCCGCCGTCGCCAGCGCGCAGCGGCAGGGGCGGCGCCTGGTGCGATGGGCCGATCTGCATTTGGCTTCCTTCGCGATCGCCGCGAGGCACGATCGCCTGTTCATGAGCGCAAGCGAGTTGCACCGCTCGAAGCTGGCCGCCTACGATGAGGGGCACGGCACCGAGCTCGTTCGCACGGCCGAGGCGCTTGTCGGCCGGCACGGCGACGTGAAGGCGGTCGCCGACGAGCTGCACCAGCATCCCAACACCGTGCGCTACCGCATGCGCAAGATGAAGGCCGTCCTCGGCATTGCACGCGAAGACGACAAAGCGCTCGTGAACCTGCTCAGCCTCGTGTTCCTGCCCGACCTCGCGATAGGGTGAGCGGAGGCGCCCTTTCCGCTCGTTCGACCGTTTCCCTTTCCGCTCCTCTCGAGCGGTCGACTTTCCAGCGGCGTGCTCTTCGCCATCGTGCTGCGGCACCCGTTCGATGCGACGAACGCTTTCGGCAAGCTGGATCGGCGAGAGGGAGGGGCATGAAAGCTCCGGATCGACGCCCGCGTGGCAAGAAATGACCGAATTCGGAAAACCGGGCGTCCTCGGAGCACGCGATCTGCGAAAGCGAAGTCTCGCCACCTGGGCATACGCTTGAGCGGCGCGCTCCCGGTCGCGTGCGTTGACGCGAGAGTTTCCGAGTTCGGTCATTTCTTGCCACATGCGAGGAGCGCTTTTGCCGGTGCCGACAAAAGCGCGCCTGCCAGCGTGCCATTATCCCCGTCCTTTTATCGCAAAGGGCCGGTCGCGTGAGGGCCGAGTCGCAGAGGAAGGCTCCATGCAAGAGGTGGATTCTGCCACGTTATCCGGTCATGCCAACTGCGATCCAGTGCCGACGAGACGAAGGATGGGACGATGCCGCATTTCGCAGCGAGGCGAAGTGGCCATGTGCGATGATCTGCGGAGCGAGGTGATGCCCCTGACCTTTCGCCTCGGTCTCAGTGAAACGGGGAAGGCGTTTTCTGCTTGCTGAAAAGGTTCGCCGCCGCGTACACCGCCAGGCCCGTCGCCATGCCCGCCACGATGGGGACGGAGCTGGACGTGCCCACGACGAGGAAGCACGCGGTGACGACGACGGCGCTTGCGCCGAGCGCGTACAGGCCCGCATGGGGGCTGAAGCGCTTGAGCACGAAGCTGGCCACGAGCGGCACGAACACGCAGCCCGACAGGTAGCCGTAGCAGATGTCGATGCCGACGAGCACGTCGTTGATCCACAGCGAGCAGATCATCACCACCACGCCGATGAGCAGGGCGAACAGTCGCGTGACGGCGACTTCGCCCAGCTTGAGGCGCTTTTTCGCAAAGCGTGCGTACAGGTCGTTGTAAAGGATGGTGGACGAGGCCAGGATGGTGCCGCTCGACACCGACATGGTGGCCGCCATGGCCGCCGCCAGCACGAGGCCGCGCACGCCCACCGGAAGGAACGTGGACACGCCTACCACGAACGCGTTCTGCGGATCGTCGAGGTGGGGCAGCAGCACGGCCACGCTCATGCCGATGACGACGGTGGCCAGCGCGTACAGGATGCTGTAGATGCCCGCGCCGATGGTGCCCCGCTTCGACACCTTCTCGTTTTTGGCGGTGAAGATGCGCTGCCAGATGTCCTGTCCGATGATGAGCCCCGGCACGTACAGCACCACGTAGGAGAAGCTCTTGTCGAACCCCATGCTGCCCACCGACAAGAACGACTCGGGCACCTGCGCCATGAGCGCGTCCCACCCGCCCGCAGCCGAGATGCAGAAGATGGGGGCGAGGATGAGGATGCCCACCGTCTTCACAACGAACTGCACGATGTCGGTCATAGTGACCGACCACATGCCGCCGACGAACGTGTACAGGATGACGATGCCCCCGCCTGCGACCATCGACAGCGTGGGGTCGAGGCCGACGACCCCGTTGATGATGGTGCCGATGGAGATGACCTGCACCACGCTGAGCGTGAGCGTGTAGACGAGCGTGAGGACGGAGCTGAACACGCGCGCCGTGGGCCCGTAGCTTTTCTCCACCACCTCGTTCACGCTGAGGGCGCGCAAGCGGGACAGCTTGCTCGTCACCAGAAACCCCGCGAGCACCAAGCCCAGACCGATGCTCAGGTTGAGCCAGATGCCGCCGAGCCCGTGCTCGTAGCCAAGCTCCGCGCTGCCGATCGTGGAGCCCCCACCCAGCGTGAGCGCCGCCATGCAGCCGAAAAACAGGGGAAACGAGAGCCGTCTGCCGGCCACGAGGTAGTCCTCCTGCGTCTTGGAAAGCCGCGCGGCGGCGAAGCCGATGGCCACGATGGCGATGAAGTACAGCGCGATGATGACGTAGTCGATGGGTGAGAGAACCATGTCCGAACCCCCGTTTTCGCTCTCTGCCAGCCTTGCCCCATCCTAAGTTCCCGCTGCGCGTGGGCGCTTGTTCGAGCGGACAAAGCGGGTTGCGGTGGTTTTGTCCGCTCGTCTAGAGGACCGCTCGGCGGCGCTGCGTATGATGCGTTCGTGCCCGACCTGCCGAGAGAGGCGGCGCTTTCGAGCGCGGCGGCCGTCGGGGCGGGGATGCAAGGGGCATCGATTCGGAAGGGTAAACATGCCCTCTGGCATGTTTAGTCCAAACCGGGAGCGGGGCTTGTCCCCGCGACACGCGCCGGGACGCTCGTTGGACCGGCGCTGCACAAGAGAAAGGAGTTGCACATGACCGAGTCCATATTCCAGGGGCGCAGCCTCCTCTCCACGAGGGACTACACCAAAGACGAGCTGATGTACCTCATCGGGTTCGCCGAGCACCTCAAGGAGATGAAGAGGCAGAACATCGAGCATCATTACCTCGCGGGCAAGAACATCGCGCTTCTGTTCGAGAAGACGTCCACCCGCACGCGCGCCGCTTTCACCACGGCGTGCATCGACCTGGGCGCGCATCCCGAGTACCTGGGCAAGAACGACATCCAGCTGGGCAAGAAGGAAACGGTGCGCGACACGGCGCTCGTGCTGGGCAGCATGTTCGACGGCATCGAGTTCCGCGGCTTCAAGCAGGAGCACGTGGAGGATCTTGCGAAGTACAGCGGCGTGCCGGTGTGGAACGGCCTCACCGACAAGGAGCACCCCACGCAGATGCTGGCCGACTTCATGACCATGAAGGAGAACTTCGGCACGCTCGAGGGCCTGACGCTGGCCTACTGCGGGCAGGGTCGCAACAACGTGCAGAACTCCCTCATGATCACGAGCGCCATCCTGGGCGTGAACTACGTGAACGCCACGCCGGCCGAGCTTGAGCCGGATCCGGCCATCGTGGAGGTGGCCCAGGCCTTTGCTGCCAAGAGCGGCGCTACCATCACGGTGACGAACGACCCCGTCGAGGCTGTCAGGCACGCCGACGCCGTGTACACGAACGTGTGGGCGGCCATGGGCGAGGAGTCCCAGTTCGCCGAGCGCGTGCGCCTCATGTCGCCCTACCAGGTGAACGCCGAGCTCGTGAGCCATATCGAGAATCCCGACTGGATATTCCTGCACTGCCTGCCGGCCTTCCACAACGCCGAGACGGATTACGCGGCCGACATCAAGGACAAGCACGGCATCGAGGCCATGGAGGTCACCGACGACGTGTTCTACTGCGACCGCGGTCGCCAGTTCGAGCAGGCCGAGAACCGCATGCACACCATCAAGGCCATCATGGCCGCCACGCTGGGCAACCTGTACATCCCGTGCGTGTAGGAAGCGGGGATGCCGCCAAACCCGGCGAGTCGCGCTGCCGGAGCGCGGCCTTGCCGGGGGGGGGGGCGGCCGCCCGTTCTCGCGCGTTTCCGGGGAAGGGTGCGCTTGCGTCTCGTAGCAGCCCAAGGGGCTTTCGGCCTTGGGGCTTGGCTGAGCGCGCCCTCCAATCCGGTTCATCCATTCTGTCCGTCGATCGCAAGGCATGAGGGAGGGCTTTGCGACCCATGAGAGAAGGGGGCTTCCATGGCTGAAAAAGTGGAAGCGGAAAAGAACGAGAAGAAAAAGTTCAAGATGCCGAACACGTACGTGATACTGTTCGCCATCATCGCTCTGATTGCGCTTCTGACCTGGGTTGTTCCGGGCGGCGCGTACGATTTGACCGAAGGCGGCGATGCCATTGCGGGCACGTACCACACCGTGGAGTCCAACCCGCAAGGCCTGTGGGACATCTTCATGGCGCCCATCACGGGCATGCTGGGCGGCGGCACGGTAAGCGGCGCGATTTCCATCTCGCTCACCATCCTGCTGTTCGGCAGCCTGCTTGAGATGATGGATCGCACGTGCGCGCTGAAAACCGCCATCAAGCGCATCACCAACGCCAACCAGAACAACATGCATCTGCTCATCGCCATCCTGGTTGTCATCATGTCGTTCTTCGGCACGTTGGAAGGCGCCTACGAGGAAGGCATCGTGTACTTCCTGATGTTCGTCCCGGTTATCCTGGCCTTGGGGCTCGATACCGTGACGGCCATCATGATCGTGGTGTTCGGCACCCAGATCGGCTGCCTGTCGTCCATTATCAACCCGTTTTCCACGGGCATCGCGTCCGGCATCGCGGGCATCTCGCCCGGCGAGGGTATGCTGGAGCGCGTGGCGATGTTCATCATCTTCGACGCCATTGTGATTTTCCTCATCTGTCGCTACGCGGACAGGATCAAGGCGCACCCGGAGAAGTCCATCCAGTTCTTCCGTCGCGAGCAGGACTTGAAGGAATTCCCCGCGGCCGACGACGGAGACCTTACCCTCTCGGGTCGTCAGAAGGGCGCGCTGGCTCTGTTCATCCTCACGTTCGTGTTCATGATCATCGGCCTGACGCCGTGGACGTCGCTCAACCCCGATTGGACGTTCTTCGAGGACTTCGTGGCCTGGGTGGCAGCTACGCCCATCGTGTGCAACATCCTGGGCACCGACATGACGGCGTTCGGCAACTGGTACTTCCCCGAGCTGTCGATGATCACGCTCGTCATGGTCATCCTCATCGGCGTGGTCATGCGCTACAGCGCCGATGAGACCATCGACATCATCCTCAAAGGCGCTGCCGGCCTGGTTCCCACCGCGTTCGTCGTGCCGCTGGCGCGAGGCATCCAGGTTGTCATGGACAACGGCCAGATTACCCCGTCCATCCTGCATGCTTGCGAGGGCGCGCTGGCCTCGCTTCCACCCGTGGCGTTCGTCATCGTGGCGCTGGTGTGCTACTTCCTGATCGCCTGCCTGATTCCCTCGTCCACCGGCCTTGCCGCCGCCACCATGGGCATCATGGGCACGTTGTCCCAGTTCGCGGGCGTGGATGTGTACATCATGGTCATCATCTACCTGATGGCGCTTGGCTTGGCGAAGATGATCACCCCGTGCTCCATCGTGGTGATGACATGCACCGCCGCCGCGCACATGAGCTACGGCGACTGGGTGAAGAAGGCCGTGCCCATCGTCGGCATCCTCTTTGTCTGCTGCTGCGTGTTCTTGGCGGTGCTGGTGATGATTTAAGGTCCGAACGACCTGCGTGTAAGCAATTGAAGGCCATACTAGAGAAAGGAAGCTCCCATGGCTGAAGAAGAGAAGGTGTACGTGTCGAATGCCACCAACCCGCTCAAGAAGGTGATGATGTGCTCGCCGCGCTACTACAAGTTCAACGGCATCAACGTGATCACCGCCGAGTGGATGAAGAAGGGCGATAAGGAGAAGAACGAGGTCATGGTGTCCGAGTGGCAGATGCTCGTGGACGCCTACAAAGCCAACGGCATCGAGGTCGTGGAGGTGGAGGCGCGCCCCGAGTTCGAGGTGATGACCTTCGCCCGCGACTACGGCTGCATGATCAAGGAAGGTGCCGTGATCGGCCACTTCCGTCACCCGGTGCGCCAGGTGGAGGCCGTGGCCTACGAGGAGAAATTGAAGGAGATGGGCGTGCCCATCGTGGCCCGCGTGAACGCCGGCTGCATGGAGGGCGGCGACTTCTGGATGATCGACGAGCACACGCTCGCGTTCGGCCAGGTGGACCGCACCGACCAGGCCGGCGTGGACAACCTGCGCGACCAGCTGCAGAAATACGGCTACACCGTGGTGGGCGTGCCGTGCCCGCCGGACAACCTGCACCTCGACATGATATTCAACATCGTGGCCCCGCAGGTGGCGCTGGCCTGTATCGACCAGCTGCCGTACAACTTCCTGCAGATGCTTCGCCGCCGCAACTTCGAGCTGATCCCCGTGGACAGCGAGGACATGTACAAGCACGGCTGCAACGTGCAGTGCATCGGCGACGGCAAGGTCGTCGCCATCGAAAAGAACAAGCACATCAACGACAAGATGCGCGTGCTCGGCATCGACGTCATCGACGTGCCGCTCGACCAAATCCTGCATGCGGGCGGCGGCCCCCACTGCCTCACGCAGCCCATCGAGCGTCCGTAGCGCGAATACGGCCGCCCGCGGCGCTTGAGGCTCCGGGCGGCCGCCTCGCCCTCCCGACTGCGAGTTCGGTCGGGAGGGCCTTTGAGGCGCGGGGCGGGGAGGGCCGGGGAGGCGCAGCCGGGAGGGCGAGAGGGCGATGCCTGTCACGTGCGGGAGGACGCGCCCATCATTCCCTGCTCGCATAAACCTAAGCGTATGCAGCGACGTCTGCCGCGCGTGGGAAGGCACCCCGTCGGGAATGCGCGCAGTTCATGTTGGGAATGCGGCGACGTTTTCCGCGTGCGGGAGGATGCGTCCCGTCCGTCTGCGCGGCGGCCTTGCGAACAGGACGCGCGTGTGGGAGGGGTGCGAAGGGAGGGGGTGCCGTCCGCTCTCCGACTTCTGCTTTCTGCTTTCGGTTTTCCTCTTTCGGAGTTTGCGCCCCGATATGACGCTTGCCCCCTCCCGATATGCCCCCTCGCCCTCAACCTTTGCCCCGTTTTCGGATGCGAGCGAATAGGAGATGCTCATGAAGGTTTTGATCTGCGATCATCCCGACTCCATGATGCCCGATCACGCGTTGGAGATCGAAACGCTGCGGGCGGGCCTCGGCGCGGACGTCGAGGTGGAGGTGTACGAGTACGACGAAGCCGACCGCGACGGGTTCTACGCCCGCCTCGCCGACGCCGACGCGCTGCTCACGGCGTTCGTCACGGTGGACGCCGAGGTGATGGACCACGCGCCGAAGCTCAAGGTGGTGTCGCTGAACTCCACCGGTTTCGACCAGGTTGATCTGGACGAGGCCACGCGGCGGGGCATCGGAGTGTGCCCGGTGGGCGAGTACTGCACCTGGGACGTGTCGGAGAGCGCCATCGCGTACATGTTCGCGCTCAACAAGCACCTCAAGTTCTACCAGCGCGAGATCGACGAGCGTTGCAAGTGGGACTACGCCGCCGCTCCGCAGTGGCCGCGCCTTGAGGATCAGTGCCTGGGCATCGTCGGATTCGGCAAGATCGGCAAATGCACGGCCGAGAAGGCGTCGGGTTTGGTGAAGCGCGTGATCGCGTGCGACCCGTACGTGGAGGACGCGGAGTTTTCCGAGCGCGGCGTGACGCGCGTGACGAAGGGCGAGCTGTTGGCACAGTCCGACATCATCGTGAACCATATGTGCCTGACCGAGGAGAACGCGCGCTACTTCGACGAGGCGGCGTTCGCCGCGATGGCGCGCCGGCCCCTCTTCATCAACCTGGGACGCGGCCTGTGCGTGGACGAGGCGGCGCTTGTGGCCGCGCTCGACGCGGACAAGCTGCGCGCGTTCGGCGCCGACGTGCTGTACGACGAGACGCCCGATTTGGCGAACCACCCGCTCGTGGGGCGCGACAACGTGATCATCACGCCGCACTCGGCGTTCTACTCGACGACGGCCATCGAGGACTTGGAGCGTTTGAGCTGCGAGAACATCGTCCACTTCCTGAAAGGGGAGAAGGAGCGGGTGTTCAAGCTGGTCAACGAGGTGTGATGCGGCGCGTGCGGGGCGGTGCGCGCCCCGCACGCGTTTTTTGCAAGAAGCTTGTGTCGCCCGAAAGGCACGGTTTTTCGCCCGAAACCGTGCCTTTCGGGCGACAGTGGCGTCGGAGGGGGCAGTGCGGGACGCTTGGAAGCGGTGCGCGGAGGGTGCCCGCAGACGGCGTGCGAAGGGCATTGGGGGGCGAACCGGATGAGCTGGGTCATATTGATTCCGACCGAACTGCAGGGAGGGGAAGCACTCTGTTGGCTCTGGATTGGCAGAGGCCGGGGCGGCCCGCCGAGCGGGGTCTTGCTGATGCTTGGGGGGGGGATCCCGCTCGTTGAGCGGTACGGGACGAGCGGCGCGGGGGGGGGGGGGCTTCCGAAGCGCCCGACCGGGATAAGCTCGGCTCGGGATCCGGCGAACCGGGCTTGCGTTACCAGCGGTTTGACAGGGGGCTATCTCCCGTTGCTAAAGCGCCCATTGGCATAGAGCCGATTTTCGCAGACGGCTTGCGTCCCGTTGCTGCAGCATCGGGGCGTCTTGCGGTTTCAAAAGCCGTGCTGCTAGGCAAAGTGCCCTTTTCGCGTCGAGGGCTGCGGCATGTCGGCCTTGCCGAACAGCGAAAGGGCCCTTGTCTCTGCTAAACCGGGATTGACGCGAACCCGTGCTCTTCTAGTTCCGAGCCGGACCCCTCCGGTCGGGCGCCCCGAAAGGCCCCGCCTGACGGAGCGGGGGCTTCAAAGGCGTCTGGGCGGTCCGCGCGCGGCGGGGCCGATCTGGCCTATAGCAATCTTGGTTTGACAGAGACGGGCCCACTTTTTGGCCACGAAACCGCGTTCTGGCACGGAGCGGGCTCGTTTTGGAGGCGTATCTGCTTTGTCGAATCTGCCGACCTGGGCTTTTGCCATGAGCGAGCGACCTTTTGGAGCGGAGGAGGATAGCTTTCGTGCCAGAGCGCGGTTTCGTGGCCAAAAAAGGAAGATTCTGCAACATGGGCGAGTGGATTCGCGAAGCCTTTGGGTGTATGGGCGATCGCTCCTGTATCTGCTAGAGGGCTTTGCGTTTCGTCTGTACGGCGTCGATCGAACGCGACGAGAGCGCAGAAGGGTTCTCGTATGCTGTGGCGTTCCGAGGAGTGGGAGAGGCGAGAGGCAGAGGGGAAGGCGAGGGCGAGGCCGTGCATGGGTGCAGCGTTGCGTGGCGAGGTCGTGCGCGGGCGCGTTCGGGTCGTGCGGTTGCGGCGTTCGGGGCAAACGCGCTCCTAGCCCGCACGATCGTCGCGGTCAAGTCGCCCGACTGAAGCAACCAAGCTGCTCGTTGGAAGCGGTCAGACCGCCAGGTCGCTGACACCAAGCCGCTCAGCTGCCGATACTGGGCTGCCCGATCGCAGCGACCAAATCGCCAGCTGCAGCGGTCAAGTCGCCCGATCGACGCGACCAGGCCGCCCGATCGCCGCAATCGCATGCAAGGAGAAAACTGCTTCGCACGACAAATCATCCATATTCTTCATGTCGAAACATGAAGAAACTGTGAAAATAACCATAAGCTAACATTAAGACAACGGGTTGTCCTTTCCGCGCAAGGGCGGGATGGCTATAATTTCGCGCGATGTTATCTATGGATAACATCTTGGCGTTCCCTCATGCGTCTGCGCCCGATGGCGGTTGCGCGATTTCGCGCGACGGTCGGCTGCGGCGCGCAAGCGGCGCAGGAGCGTCGCCAAGCAGACAACGAAGCGAGAGAGAAAGGGGAACGGTTTGAGTTCGGAGAACGAACGGAAGCGCAAGGGCGCCTCCCAGCCGAGCAGGCTGCACGGCGTTCTGCGCGGCGGCATGGCGTTCACGCTCGCCAGCACGCTCATGCTGCCGACGACCGCGCTTGCCGACGAGCCCTCCATCGGCTCGGGCACGCCGCGCTCGGAGCAGAACGTCGTCGACGAGCTGCTGAAGGCCGAACAGGCGCAGACCGCATCGACGGACGCGACGTCCGATGGAGTGGCGGAGGCGGCCGGCGAGGCGTTCTGCGCGGCCAGCGAGGCCGATGCCGAAGCCCCCGACCCGAACGCGCTGATCGGCAGCGTGGCGGCCGGGGAGACGGACGAAAATTCAGCAGGGGGGGGGGTGCTGCTAACCGACCCTATCGCCGACGTTGACGCAGAGGGCAACGTCACCATCATCGTCCAGCTCGAGGAGGGCGGCAGCCAGGGCACCACGCTTCTCAGCAGCATTTTCGGAACGGCGAAGCAAGATCGCCACACCTACTTCAAAGACAAGGTTCGCGAACTGGCGACCGAGGCCGACGAGAACGGTGCCACCCTGTTCTCCGTCGCTGACGACCCCGTGCAGGAACTGCACGACTACTACCACGTCATTGATGGCTTCGCCATCAAAGCCCCGGCCGCGATCCTCAATGATATCAAAGCCCTCGACGGCGTGAAGAACGCCTTCATCGAAACCCAGTATTCCATACCCGAAACCCAAGATTCCGAAGGCGGCGTCGCTAACGAAGACGCGCTGGTGATGACCGGCGCGAACGAGGTCGAGCAAACCGGCGAAGGCCAACTTGTGGCCATCATCGACTCCGGCCTGGACACCGATCACGAAGCCTTCTCCGGCGATTTGAACGATGAAGCCGTCGCGCTCACCGAAGCAGAAGCCAACGATGTCATCAGCGAAGTAGGTGTGGGCGCCTACGTGAGCGAGAAGATTCCCTTTGCCTACGACTACGTGGACGGCGACAACGACGTGAACCCCAGCGCCACGGCGGGCGAGCACGGCACGCACGTGGCCGGCATCGCCGCGGCCAACGGCGGCGAAATTCGCGGCACCGCGCCCGACGCGCAGATTGCCTTCATGAAGATTGCGGCCGATAGCAACGGCTCGCTGCCCGATTCGGCCATCATCGCCGCTCTCGATGACGTGATGGCTCTTGGCGTCGATGCCGTGAACATGTCGTTCGGTCTGGATGCCAGTTTCGCCGAAGGCGGCGCTTCCGACACCTACGCGGACGCCTTCGCCACGCTTGAAGCGGCGGGCGTCACGCTGAATGCGGCTGCGGGCAACGCCTACTCCTCGGCGCTGGGCAACCAATCGGGCTCCAACCTGCCCTACGCCACCGACCCCGACAGTTCCATGATTTCCTCGCCGGCTGCCATGGGCGATGCTTTCGCCGTGGCCTCGGCAGACGTGTCTGCCAAGCGCGCCTACATCGCCTCGAGCGACGGCACGCAGATTCCCTATTACGAATTGCAAAGCAATAGCGGCGCCACCGTGCAAAGCTTCAAGGACAAGGTTGCCAACGGCGAATACTCCGTTGTGGACGGCGGTTACGGCACCGAGGCTGATGCCGCAAGCCTTGCCACCAAGTACCCCGATCAGGATTGGTCCAAGACGTTCGTGCTGGTGAAGCGCGGCACGTCCGATGGCTCCGAACTGAAACTGGGCCAGAAGGTGTCCAACATCTGGAGTTTCCAGAGCAGCGTCGCTGCCGTCATCATCTACAACAACGAGCCCGGCGACTTGAGCAACGGCGCGTCGGACGTGAACCTGTGGGTTCCCGCGCTCACCATCAGCCAGGAGGCCGGCGAAGCCCTGCTCGCGCAGGAGAACCCCACCGTCACCGTGGATCACTCCAAGCTGATGGAAGCCTCGAAGGACTACAATTCCTCCGACTTCTCCAGTTGGGGCGTCACGCCCGACCTCAAGTTGAAGCCCGAAATCATGGCTCCGGGCGGTAACGTGTACTCTTCGGTTCTGGACGGCCAGTACGCCTACATGTCCGGCACGTCCATGGCGACGCCGCAGATGACGGGCATTGCCGCGCAGGTGCGCCAGTACGTTGACGAAGACGCCAAGTTCTCCGCGCTCTCCGATGCCGAAAAGGGCGATATCGTCACGCAGCTGCTTATGAGCACGGCCAAGCCCGTGGCCGACGGCGATTCCTACGTCTCGCCGCGCCACCAGGGCGCTGGCATAGCGAACGTGCCCGCCGCCACCTCCACCGAGGTCTACGCCACGGTGGAAGGCGCCGAGGAGGCCTCGCGTCCGAAGGCCGACCTGGGCGATAGCGCGAACGGTCAGTGGAGTTTCACCGTCACGCTGCACAACACCGGCGCGACTGAACACTCCTACACGCTCGACACCGCCGCGCTTTCCGAAAAGGTGGCCGACGGCCTGATGCAGCAGTCCTCCGAGAATTGGACGGGCAAGGGCATCAGCGTGTCCTACAGCGGCCTGTCCGGCGACACCGTGACCGTGCCCGCCAACGGCACCGCCAGCGTCACTGTGAGCATCACCTGCGAGGACGTCTTCAAAACCTGGGCTTCCGCGAACACCCCCAACGGCACGTTCGTGGATGGCTTCGCCCTGTTCAAGGCCGTCGAGGGCGACGAGGGCGGCGTTGACCTGTCCGTGCCGTTCATGGGCTTCTACGGCGACTGGGGCGCCGTGCCCGTGTTCGACGGCTCGCTCGTGCCCGAAGAGCCCACCGATGAAGAGGGCAGCACCAACTTCGCCGGCGATTACCACATCTACGGCACGGTGGAAGCCGATGCCAACGGCTACGCGCTGGGCCTGAACACGCTCTCCACCGACGCGATGGACCGCTTCATGATGGGCGATTACTCCGTGGTGGATCGCGACAAGATGGTCGTGTCCAACAAGGGCTTCAGCACGTCTCCGAACCAGCTCACGCCGCTCACCGGCATGTTGCGCAACGCCGACAACATGAAGTGGACGTACAAGAACGCCGCGGGCGAAACGGTGCTGGAGTACAGCTCCGACGCGGTGCGTAAGTCGTACTACTACCAGAGCCAAGGCACCGTCACCTGGGCCGAGGCCTTCATGAACGTTCAGCCCGTGTTCCAGGGCGTGGATCAAAGCGGCAAGCAGTTGCCTGACGGCACGTACACCCTCACGCGCACGGCCACCATTGCGGGTACGCAGGACACCCAGGAGGAAACGGTATCGTTCTACTACGACACCACCGCCCCTGAAATCAGCAACATCGAATACGCGGGCGAAGGCGACGAGCGCGTCATGTCCTTCGATGTGAAGGATGAAAGCTTCCTCGGCTCGGTTCAGTTCAACGATCCTGCAGGCAGCGGTTACTTCCTGCGCGTCAATCCCGAATCCGACCCTGAGGTGGGCGAGGACGGCATGCGCACCTACCACTTCGAGGTGAAGATCGCCGATATCAAGCAGGCTTGGGACGATGTGAACGCGCAGGTGGGCGGCCAGTTGGGCGACATTCCCAACACCGTTTCGCTCTACGCATGGGACTACGGTCAGAACGGCTCGGCTGCGGCAAGCGCCGTTGTCACCCCGGTCGATGCCACGGGCATCACGCTGAGCGCCGAGGAGGTTTCGCTGGCGCCCGGTCAGGTTGGCTCGATTTCCGCAACCGTTGTGCCGGAGGATGCCACGGACAAGGCCGTCACCTGGGCTTCCAGCGACGAGAACGTGGTGAAGGTGGACGAGGACGGTACGCTGACGGGCGTGGGCGTGGGTGCGGCGACCATCACCGCCGCGTCCGTTTCAAACCCTGAAATCGCCGCCACCGCCACCGTGACGGTTGCCAACGTGTCTGCCGACACAGGCATCATCATGTCGCAGGAAAACGTTTCGGTGGCTCCCAACGAGACGCTTGAGATTGCGGCCATCGTCGCGCCCGAATACGAGGGCTGCACCATCGAATGGACCAGTTCCGACGAAAGCATTGCCACCGTGGCCGCCAGCGAGGACGATGCTGCCAAGGCTGTGATTTCCGCGGGCGACAACATTGGCGATGTGACCGTGAAGGCCACGCTGACCACCGAAAGCGGCAAGCGGCATTTCGCCGAGACGAACGTGCAGGTGCGCCCCGCCAACTACGACGAGTTTGAAATCGACGACGAAGGCGTGCTGCTGTACTACAAGGGCAACAGCACCTACGTGGACATTCCGAACAACGTCGTGGAGATTGGCGCCGAGGCATTCCAGGCCACGCCCGTTCAGACGGTCGTTGTCCCCAAGAGCGTCAAAAAGATCGGCGACTACGCGTTCCGTCAGGCGCAGGCTCTGAAGAGCGTCATCTTCGAGGGCATCGACGACGGTACGGCGCAATTGGAGGAAATCGGTCGCGAGGTGTTCGCCGACACGAGCGACACCTTCACGGAGATCGCCTTCCCGCAATCGCTCAAGAAGATGGGCGAGGCCTGCTTCGCGTCCACCTACATCGAGAAAGTCGACTTCGGCGGCCTGACCGAGATTCCCACCAACGCGGTGAATTACTGCTCGCGCTTCAGCACCGTGACCATGTCCGACCAGGTCACGTCCATCGGCGACGGCGCGTTCGGAAACACCGGCATCGGCGAGATCAACCTGACCAACGTCGAAGGCCGTGCGGATGCGAAGGGTTGGCCGTCCGGGCTTGAAAGCGTGGGCAATGGCGCCTTCACCGGCACCTGGATTTCCGACGGCAACTTCCCCGAAACGCTCACCCACATCGGCGACAGCGCCTTTTGGGGCACCAAGATCACGGACGTGGATTTGAGCCACGTGCAGCACGTGGGCTCTTCCGCCTTCGCGGGCACGGGCATTTCGGAACTCACCATTTCCGACAGCGTAACCAGCGTGGGCTCCGGCGCGTTCAGCCAGATGCCCAGCCTGACAAAGGTGCACATCGGGAAGAACGTCCCGGCCAACGCATTCGCCGCGCTGTTCCGCTATTCCACGGGCATCACCGAGTTCACGTGCGATCCCGAGGCCAACTGCTCAGTGAAAGATGGCGTGCTGTTCAGCAAGGACGGCAAGACGCTCATCACCTACACGAACGGCGTGGCGGGCCACTACGACATCCCGGCGGGCACGGAAGTCATCGATTTCGCCGCCTTCGAGGGCGGTTCGGTTTCCAGCCTCTCGTTCCCCGAAGGTCTGACCACCGTTTCCGACAACGCGTTCACCGGGTGCGTGCAGTTGAAGGGCGAAATCATCCTGCCCAGCACCATGGAGACCATTGGCGGCTACGGCTTCAGCAACAACCCGCAGATTACCTTCGTGGACCTGGGCGGCACGAAGTCCATCGGCGGCAGCTCGTTCTATTCGTGCGCCGCGTTGACCGACATCGACTTCGGCGACCGTCTTGAATCCATCGGCGCCCAGGCGTTCGGCCTTGGCGTGCCGCTATTCGAGGTCATTCTGCCTGACACGGTTACCAGCATCGGTGACAGCGCGTTCACCAACAACAACGCGCTCGTGAAGGTGCACATCGGCGCGGGCTTGCAAAGCGGCTTCGACTCCATCTTCACGGGTTGCAACAACCTTGCGGAAATCACGGTGTCCGAGAACAACCCGGTGTACTCTGCGCAGGACAACGTGCTGTACGGCAACGTGACCTACGAAGAGGGCGCGACGGACTACTACGGCAAGCCTCTGTATTCCGGCAAGCACCTGCTTCTTGCGCTGCCTACCATCGAGGCCACCGAACTTGAAATTGCCGATGGCACCGAATACATCGATAACCAGGCCGTTCGCAACCTGGCCAACCTTGAGCGCGTGGTGCTGCCCGAAAGCATCAAGGGCCTTTACACCGGCGCGTTCAACGGCTGCAACGCCCTGAAGGAAGTCGTGTTCGAGGGCGAGGGCCCGGTGTTCGTTTACAGTAACGCCTTCCCGGCGGGCAATGTGGAAGTGATCGACTTCGGCAACCGCATCGAGACGATCGACGGCGCGTTCATGATGGGCGCTCCGAAGCACCTGGTCATTCGCGGCGGCAACAACGGCACGTTCAGCGACGGCCTGAACATCGGCAATGCCGCCGAGACGGTTTACATCGGCTCCGGCATGACCACGGTTGGCCTGTCCAGCTGGACCGCGCCCAAGATTCTGGTTGTGGGCGCCGATGTGTCCAGCCTGAGCCTTCCGCGCGTGTCCAGCCCCAGCGACATCACGGTGTATGCCATTCCCGGCACTACGGGCTACGAAACGGCGAAGCAGGCGCTTGCGTCCATCGGCATCGCTGACAGCTATCTCAAGGATTACACCGAACTTGGCGTTGAGCTGACCAGCGACGTTGCCACCACGCCTGGTGCCACCGCCACCGTGACGGCCGAAGTCGTGGGCGGCGTGGAAGGCGAGAAGTCGTTCCGCTTCATCCAAACCAACGTCGATGGCTCCGAAGCCGTGCTGCAGGATTGGAGTGCCACGAACGCCTGCGCGTGGACTGTGCCCGCGGACGGCTCCGTGCTGCGCGTCGAGGTGCGCGATGCCACGTGGCTGACCGCCGGCACCACGTTGGGCTCCGTGGAAGTTCCCGTCATCACGGGCGATTTGCCCACCGAGGCCATCACGTCCATCGACGGCGGCGAGACGCTTACCGTTGGCGCACAGGCCAGCGACGGTGCCGCACTGACCTACCAGTGGTACATGGACGACGTTGCCATCGAAGGTGCCACTGATGTGTCCTTCACGCCCGTCGAGCTCGGCGAGCATACTTACCACTGTGTGGTCACGGCCACCAAAGACGGTGCTTCCGCTACCGCCACCACCAGCACTGCCACGGTGACGGTGTACGCGGCGGCAACCGCCCCGGTCATTTCGTCCAGCCTTGTTTCCACCGTGGTGGAGCAGGGCAGCACGGTCACGCTTTCCGTGGACGCCTCCACGGAGGACGGCGGCACGCTCACCTACCAGTGGTACAAAGACGGCGTGGCCATCGAAGGTGCCACCACCTCCGTGTACACGCCCGATACGAGCGAAGTGGGCGAGCACACCTACTACGTGGTGATTACCAACACGGTGGGCACCGCCGAGAACGCGGCCAGCGTCGCGAGCGGCGAAGCCACCGTCACGGTGACCGAGGCCAGCACGCCCGACCCCGGCCCGGATCCCGATCCCGAGCCGGAGCCTGAGCCCACCCCCGACCCGGACGAGCCGGTTGATCCCGACGAGCCCACCGACCCGACCGATACGGACAATCCGGATGACGGCACGGATGAGCCCGGCGACACCACCGGCGGCTCCGACAATGACGGCAAGGGCAACGGTGCCACCGGCGGCAATGGCAATGCTGCAGACAACGGCAACAACGCTGCCGGCGGTCAGAATGTCATGTCCAAGACCGGCGATGTGGCCCCCGTGGCTGCCGTCGGCGCGGCTGGCGCGCTCTCGGCGCTCATCGCTGCTGTGGCCGCGTTCCTGCGTCGCAGGAACGCCTAACGGCTAAGCCGTTTGACTGAAAGCCCCGGCGGCATCTGCCCGCCGGGGCGCCTTCGGGGTGTGCGCCCCGAACCACGTGAAAACCCCATGCCCTCGCACGAGGGATCGAAAGAGAGGAAACCCTATGGCAACCAATCGCCAGAAGTTCGCCTTCGCCAAGCGCGGAGCGGCGGCGATGCTCGCGGTGACGCTGGTCGGCGGCATGTGCCCGTCTGTAGCTCTCGCCCAGGAGGGGGCTGAGGCCGCTCCTGCCGCCGTCGAGGCCAAGGCGCAAGAGAAGACGCCGGATGGCTACGCAATGGAAATCGGCAAGGAGTATGAGGTCAAGGCCACCTACAATGCCAACCTGCAATCTTACATGGACGTCACCGCTCCGGCCACCGTGGTGTGGGATGGCGAGAAATACGAAATCACGGTGAAGAAGTCGCAGGCTAACGCGAGTCCCGTGAAGTTCATCTTCAAGGACGGTGCCTATGCGGGCGAATACGCGCAGGACGATGCCACTAAGACCATCACTTTCCCGGTGGAAAGCCTGACCTCGGACACCATCAAGTTCGAGTTCAACTTCGGCCTCGGATGGAACACCGCTGCCGAAATCACGCTGGACACGTCCACGCTGCCCACTGCGCCCGCACTCGATCACACGGCGCTTGAGGACGGCACTTACACCGCCACCATCGCCGCGAAAAACTGCGATTACATTCTGCAAGATTCCATGATGAACGACGCGTTGGGCAATCCGGCCACCATCGCGGTGGAGGACGGCGTGTATTCACTCATGTTCGATCTCAAGCCCGTCAAGTACACCGACACCATCACGGGCTATGCGTACCAGGTGAAGCATTACCCCAGCTACAAGGTCGATGAGGTCGATTACAACAAGGTCACGGGCGAAGGTGCCCCGCTGTTCGTGGATGTTGTGGACGGAACCGCCGAGCAGCCTTCCACCATCCGCTATACGCTTTCCGAACAGGAAATCGAGAGCGGCTATTCCGTGCTTAACATGTACATAAACGGCGCGCCGATGGCCGGCGATGTGGATGCGCTTATCGCCATCGATTGGGACACGCTCGAAAAGGCAGCCGACCCCGAGCCCGAACCGGGCGAGGCGCACGGCATGGAAGCCGGGCAGGTGTACGATGCCACCGTGTCGCTCGCGGGCACGGGCGATTACGTTGGCGGCGACGTTATCATCAACCAGATGGTGGGCAAGTATTTCGGCAACAGCGTTAAGGTGACCTACAACGAAAACGGCACCTACGACGTGGTTGTGTACTTCGGCGGCGAATACAACGACGCCATCGGCGACATGACCTACAACGGCCAGGCCATCAAGCAGGCTGAAAACCAGACCTACACCATCAACGTGCCGTCCATCGACGAGCCCATCGAGGTGGGTCTGCACGTTGGCGGCAAAATGGACATGGACATCACGTATGCCATGACCATCGACACAGAAACGCTTGCTCCCGGCGAGCCTGTGCCCGACCCCGAGCCGCCTGTTGTTGAGGTGGACACCGAGGCGCTTGCGGATGCCATCGCCAAGGCGAGCGTCATCGAGCAGGGCAAAAAGACCGATGAGGCCTTCGCCGCGCTGAAGGCCGCCATTGGCATGGCCCAGACCGCGCTTGAAACTGCCGAGAGCCAGGAAGCCGTGAATGCCGCCGTCGAAGCGCTCAACTCCGCTGTGGAGGCTTTCAAGAACAGCCCCGACGTCGAGGTTCCCGTCGAGATCGACACCGCCGAGCTCGCGTCGCTCATCGAGGCCATGAATAAGGTGGAGCAGGGCAAGAAGACCGACGAGGCATGGGCGACGTTCCAGAACGCCATTGACGAGGCTGAGGCCGTGCTTGCCGCGCCCGAGAGCCAGGGCGCGGTCGATGCGGCCGTGGACGCCCTCAATGCCGCCTTCGCAGCTTTCGAGGAAAGCCCTGAGGTGCCTATCGCGCCCGAACCGGGAGACGTCGATACGAGCGACTTGCAGACGGCCATCGACGAGGCTGCGAGCATGACCCAAGACGGCAAGTCCGATGCGGCATGGAAGGCTCTGCAGGACGCCATCGACGCTGCGAGGGCGGCGCTTGCAAGCGCGACCACGCAGGACGAGGTAAACGCGGCGCTGGACGCGCTGAACGCGGCAGTGGAGGCGTTCAGCGCGAGCGCGGACGACCCGGCTTATCCGACCGATCCGGCCGATCCCGAGAAGCCCGCTGGCCAGGAGGGCGACGGCGCGGACGATGGCTTCAAGGCCGATGACGGCGCGGGCACGTCCGGCGATGCCGCGCTCGCCAAGACCGGCGATGCCGCCCCGGTTGCCGCGCTCGGCGCAGCGGGGGTCGCGGCTGGGGCTGCGGCCGCGGTCGCGTGGGCGCGTCGCCGTTCGCAGAACGGCTAACGCCTCCGGAGGCGGGAGGGGCCGTCCCTCCCGCCTCGCGCGGCGTTGGGAGGCGTCGGGGTGGAAGGGCGTTTCGTCCCGAGCGCGACGGCAGGCCCGCAGCGCACGCTGCGGGCCTGTTCGTTGTTGCGCCTTGTGGCGTCTTTCTTCCGCGCCGCCGGACGGGCGCGCATGACCACCCTAGCCGCTGCTCGCCGCGTCGGCGGCGTGCCGGAGGCTTGCCGCGACGGATGTTTCGCGTGAGGCATCCATTCGTTCGCCTTTTCGTCTTTCTCTTTGTCCCGCTTCACTTTGCTCTCTCTTGCGAAGGCGAAGGTGAAGGTGAAGGCGCGAGGGGCTCTGCGCGAGGGGCGTTATCTGGTGCGCGCATCGTGATGGCGCGGATGCGCGCTCTTGTTGGGATGTGGCGTCGCTGGCGCATTCTTCTGTCGCGATGCGATGGTGCTCGGCGCCGCCTCCCTTGCCCCTTTTCCCCTCTTGCGGAGGCCTCGATTCCCGGAGGCGTTGCCGTCGGCGGCTTTTGCGTTGCTCCATGCAGGAGGAGGGGCGATTTTTGGCCACGAAACCGTGTTCTGGCACGCGCGGGGAGCGTTTTCCCTCCGATTTCGACGCTTGTGGAGGCTTTAGCCAAAGAAACCCCAGGTCGCCGACGGATCGTCGCGAACGCGCCCACGGTTTTCGTGCCAGAACGCGGTTTCGTGGCCAAAAACGAGAGGTTTCGCGGCATCGGCGCGCTTCGGGGTGCGCGCGACGTTGGGATGGGCGGGCCGCGGCACGTCGCGCGCCGAGCACTTGCGCGCTTCGGGACGCGCGCGGCGTCGGGGACGGGGGTTTGGCGCGACGTCGGAGCGCGGCGTCGGAGCGCGACGGCGGGGCAGGGAATTGCTGGCGTTGGGACGGGGGTTTGCCGCATCGCATGCGGGGCATCCGTTCGCGCGTTCTGCGGTCGCTCCCCTCCCGCGAGGGCGCGGAAGGGCGCAGCGTCGGGCACGGCATGGCGTCGTCGCGCGCGTCATGGCAGCGTCAGGCGCAGTATAGGAGCGTGGAGCGTGACGATGCTGTCTGCACCGTTGACGAATAGGAAAAAATAGGAAAGAATAGGAAAAAAAGGAAAGCGACAAATTACCATGAAACGCTCGTCGACAATCTCCGTTTAAACAGAATGGATGCCCCATGCGCGCTGACTCCATCTTCTCTCCTTCGTTTGGAAACAGACCTTCGCGCCTCATCGGCCGCGAAGCGGTGCTCGCCGCTTTCATGGCCGGGCTTGACAGCGCGCCCGGAAGCAGGGATCGCGCGATCGTTATGCTGGGGCAGCGTGGCAGCGGCAAAACGGTGTTGCTTTGGGAGCTTGCCGACCGCGCCGCCGAAGCGGGCTTCGTCGTGGCTTCACCCACCGTGGCTTCGGAATACATGCTGGAGCGCATCATCGAGAAAATACGCGACAATGCCCAAAGCCGTTTGAAGAAGCGCAAGCGTCGCATAGCGGGTGGAAGTATTGGGGCGTTGGGGTTTTCGGCGGGTTTGCAGTTTGCCCAAGGCGAAAACGAGCAGCGTAGTTTCTCCTTGCAGCTGACGAACCTTGCGCGCGAGTTGACTCGGCAAAATCGCGGCATCCTCATTCTTGTTGACGAATTGCAGGCGAATTCGCCTGAAGTGCGCCAGCTGGTCATAGCCTATCAGGAGCTTGTGGGTGAAGGCTTGAACGTTGCACTTGTCATGGCGGGGCTGCCGGGGGCGGTTTCGGCCACGCTCAACGATCGCGTGCTGACATTTTTGAACCGCGCCCGGAAGGTGGAGCTTGGATCGCTCGCGCTTGGCGACATCGATTCGTTCTTCTTGCGCGCGTTTGAAGAATCGGGGCTGCGCATATCGGACGACCTGCGCATTCGCGCTGCGCGGGCAACGCAGGGGTCGCCGTATTTGCTGCAGCTCATCGGCCATAACATTGCCACGCGCACGCCCGACGACGGCTTCGTCGACGCCGATGTTGTCGCGGGCGCCATCCGGGCCGCCCAAGCTGATTTCGAGAACGACGTATGCAAGACCACGCTCGCGGCGCTCTCCGGCAAAGACGTTGAATTTCTCAGGGCTATGGCATGCGATGAAGAAGTGAGCAGGATGCGCGATATAGCGGCGCGTATGGACGTAACGCCCGATTACGCCCAGAAATACCGCAAGCGCCTTATGGACGCCGGCGTCGTGGAGGCTTCTTCGCGCGGGTCGGTTGCCTTCGCCGTGCCGTACTTGGCAGACTATCTGCGCAAGGAGGGAGACGCGTATTAGGGCCCGGCGCAGGACGCGGGGTAGGAGCGCGGAGAAGTTGTGAGGGGATGGGGCGGTTGAGGTCTTCCCTGCGCTAGAGATTTCAAGTTGCTGACGCGGCGCCCCTTCCCGCTGCGCACCCAATGTCACGCCAATGCCACAATGGGTGTGGTATCATACGGATCAAGCGGTGCCCCGCCGAACCGGGCAGCATCGTTTGCTAGGTTAACCCCGCGTGCTTTGGAGGGCTAGCGGGGTTACTTTTTGCTCGGATACCGTTCGCATCATCCCCTTGAATCCGGGGCCGCGCCCCGCTACTTGCGGCGGGACAGGCCGATCATCCCGAGAACGACAGAGAACACGGCGCAAAGCGCGATGACCGTCTGCGCGTCCATAGGCGGCACCCCCTTCCAGGGCTGCCCGGGGGCGGCGAAGCACCGGGGCCATGATACCACGCAGACCTCCCGCTCCCCTTGAGGAACAGAGGCGAAGCTTTCCACTCTGCATGCCCGGTGCCAAGAGGCCGTCGCCATGAAATATGAGGTTCGGGGATATTGCGCTAAGCCTCACGCCGCTGGCAGGTTCCTTCCGTTTGGATCTTCCATGCAGGAGGAGGGGAGATTTTTGGCCACGAAACCGCGTTCTGGCACGCGCGGGGGGCGTTTTCCCTCCGATTTCGACGCTTGTGGAGGCTTTAGCCAAAGAAACCCCAGGTCGCCGACGGATCGTCGCGAACGCGCCGACGGTTTTCGCGCCAGAACGCGGTTCCGTGGCCAAAAACGAGAGGTTTCGCGGCATCGGCGCGCTTCGGGGCGCGCGCGGCGTTGGGACGGGCGGGCCGCGGCACGTCGCGCGCCGAGCGCTTGCGCGCTTGGGGACGCGCGCGGCGTCGGGGACGGGGGTTTGGCGCGACGTCGGAGCGCGACGGCGGGG
>NZ_PPEL01000044.1 GCF_002899695.1 Rubneribacter badeniensis | reverse complement strand
GATCGCGCGCGCACACCGCCGCCGGCAGCGGGTCGCGCCGCTCGCGCCTCGCCGCCGCGCGCTCGCGGGCGACGGCTGCAACAAGCTCGTCGAGCACGAGCGCAGGCGCGGCGTAGCGGCCTGCGGGCACGAGGAAGCGCACGGCCCCCGTCGGCTCCACCGGCTCCGCGCCGGCCCTGTAGAGGCGCCCGGCGAGCGCGGAGAGCTCCGGCGCGCGGCGGGTGTCGGGAAACGGGTCGCGGCATCCGTCGTCGAGGCGCACTACGGAGGCACGCTCGGCAAGGGCGCTGACAAGGGCTTCGAGATGGAGGGGAAGCTCGTCGAAGCCGAGCAGGACGAGCGGGCGGGCCGGCAGAAGCGCGGACAGCTCCCAGGCCGCTTGCGACGCCTCGGCAAGGCCGCGCTCCTCGAGCAGTCCGGCGTAGCTGCGCAGCGCAGCGACAAGGGCCTGATCGGCCGCGCCGAGCCCGAGGCGCTTCGCCTCGGCGCCGTCCACCGCCGCGATGCGCGGCAGGGCCTCGCGCGCGAGCTTGGAGGCGAGGTCGATCACGCCCGGAGTGGAACCGGGACGCGCGACGGCATCTGCCGTCTCGACGAGCGCGCGGCGAACGAGCAGCTCGCGCTCGGCTGCGTTCACGAGGCGGCGGCCGTCGCCGAAAAGCTCCCACCTATCGGCGACCCAGGACGCGGGCGTCTCGACGCGCGACCCGAACGCGGACGGATCCTCCGAGAGCGCTCGTCGGACGCGCAGCGCGGCGGTCGGCGTGGGCGCGAGCAGCGTCGGCTCCTCTCCCGCCGCCGAGAACGCGGCCAGCATCGAGCACGCGGCACCGAGCGCGGCGTCCGCGTTGTCGAATATGTGCGATTGAAACGGCATGGTGCCCATTGTAGCGCAAACGCGCCCGCGGCAAAGCGCGTGACGACGCCCCCGGAGCATGGGCGCGCCCATGCCCCGAACGAGTGATCGCGCCGCTCGTCGCGAAAGCCGTTCGATCCCGCCGCCGAAAAAGCACGAACCCGCGGAGGCTTGCGCCTCCGCGGGTTCGTACGAAATTCAAGTGGTGCCCCCAACGGGAATCGAACCCGTGTCTCAGCCTTGAAAGGGCCGCGTCCTGACCTCTAGACTATGGGGACTTGGCCTGCGTCTCCCTCTGGAAAAGCAGCCTGAACATTATTGCAAAGCCCGCGCGGCATTGCAAGCGGTTTTTTCGCGCAGCGAAACGCAGTCGACAGCCGACGCCGTCCGCTGCGGTATCATAGCCACTATGAATCCAGACGAGCACAACACCATCGAGCACTCCCCTTCGCATGCCCCCGCCTTGGAAGGCGACGAGTCGCAGCGCGCCGGCGAAACCGCGCCCGGCCCCGGTTCGCAACGCGCGCAGGCCGCCGCGCCGGCGACCGGCGGCGCGTCCCGCCCCGACGACGAATCGGCGAACGCGCCCCGCCCGACGATCGTCGTCATGCACGCCTCGGTGGGCTCCGGGCACCGCAGCGCGGCGAACGCCGTCGCGCAAGCCTTCGACCTGCTGCGCGACGAGCTCTCGACAGCCGATCTCGCTCCCGAAGGCCCCGACGCCCCTCCTCCCTTCCCGCAGGACCTCGAGGTGGAGGTGCTCGACGTGCTCGACTTCGGGCGCATCGTGTTCGACGGGAACAAGGCCGCGTCGCTGTTCACGGGCGCCACACGGCCCATCTACGATCTCACCTGGCGCTTCACGCTCACCGGACGCCTTCTGTGGGGCGGCGGCACCGTATGGAACCGCATCATGTACCCCGCCTTCACGGAGTTCGTCCGAAAGCGCAAGCCCCTCGCCATCGTGTGCACCCACATCACCGCCGCGAACGTGGCGGTGGCGGCGCGCATGCTCGCCGGCCAACACTTCCCCATCGTGTGCGTGCCCACCGACTACGAGACCGAAGGGCTCTGGCCGCACCTGTCCACCGATTTGTTCTGCGTGGCAAACGAGTCGATGGCCGAGACGCTGCGCCCGCGCAAGGTGCCCGAGGAGCGCATCCTCATCACCGGCATCCCCACACGCGAGGACTTCCGCCGACCCTACGACCGCGCGTCCACGCGCGAGCGGTTCGGACTCGCCCAGGACAAGCTCGTCGTGCTCGCGCTGGCGGGCGCCTACCTGCCCCGCCCCTATGTCCACTTCCGCGCCGCACTCGACAAGCTTCTGCCCTACCTGCACAGCTTCGAGAAGGCGCTGCACTTCGTGTTCGTGGCGGGCAGCGATGCCGACTACGCGCGCCATCTGCGTCAGGAGTGCGCCGAGCTGGGAGTGAGCAACGTCACCGTGCTCGACTACGTGGACGACATGGCCGCGCTCATGGCCGCGAGCGACGTGGCCATCTGCAAGTCGGGCGGCCTCACGGTCACCGAGTGCCTGTGCGCGCAAGTCCCCATGATCCTCATGGGCAAGGCCTACGGACAGGAGAAGGTCAACGTGCAGATGCTCACGTCGCTCGGAGCGGCCATGCACGTGACCACCGCCCGCGAGCTGCTCGACGCGCTGCGCCGCGTGGCGCGCAACCCCGAAAGCGTCCGAGCCATGCTCGTCAACGGAAGCTTCCTGCGGCGCCCCGATGCGGCCCGCGACGTCGCCGCCGCCACGCTGCGCCTGATCGCCGAGCCGAAGAACCCCTCCGATGCGCGCTACCGCAAGCGCTTCCTGCATTTCTACTGGGGAGGCAAGCCCGCGCACATTCGCTAACGCTCCTTCGAGCCATACGGACGCACCGCCCGCCTCGAAGGAGCGCCGCCGGGCGCCGCATGGCCCGGCGGCGCTAGAACTCGATCGGGCCATGCACGTCCGCGCCGAGGCCGTCGCAAAACCTTGGACGTCGCCCATCCGTCATTCCCACCGATCTCAGAGACGCGTTGCGCCTCCCTCCATGCGAATTACGCCCTCTACGGTAAAGCATTTGGAAACTCTCGACGATATTTTACCGTTATAGCCAAAACACGGGTCCTCGAAAGCCTTCGGAAGCCCGTTTCGCCCGGAAAACGCTTCTTTTTGTTGCAAATACAACAAAAATGGATGGCAGAAAGCGAATTCGAAAGAGCCATCGCGGCCCAACGGTCAACTATGGCAGAAAAGCTCTCGATCCTTTACCGCAACGCCTCGCACCGCGCCCTATCGACGGCAAGCTGGCAGACAGAAAAAGCGGAGCAGCGAAACGACGCGCAGACTGGCGAGGCGAGGCAACGAGAGCCCCGCAAGCGAAGACGACGAGACGAAGCGGAGCGCGAACAGGGAAAGAGCGAGAGCAGAAAGCGCGCACGAAGGAGAGGAAACGACGCGACGGCAGGAGCGGAAGGATCGAAGTGACGGCGCAAGGGGAGCAGGAAGCATGCGACGAGACGCAAAGGCGGTTGGCGGGCGCGGCGACGAACCTAGGGCGAAGGCCCGCAACGCGGCAACGCGGCGGTGAAAGGCGGCGCAGGGCGACGGACGCGGGGCGAAGCCTCGAAGGCTCAAAACCGACTCCCGCTTTCGGTGCGCGCCGCCACGCGCCCTGCGCATGAGCCGTTCGCGCCGTCGCAATCCAAGCGCGCCGCCGTCGCATGCATGGATGCGATCCGTACTTTCCCCAAGCGCGCTCGCGAAAATCCACCGGAAGACGTATAATACCGCCTCGGCGTCCCTCGATCTCGAGCCGGGGCGCCTCGATCTTCCGCACAGACGGCGCGGCGGATCGAACCCCGCGTCCGCATCGCGCGGCCCGTGCGCCGCGCCGACACAGAAACCAGAGAACCTATGACGAAATTCGACGAACTCGGCCTGTCCGAGACGGCCCTTCAGGCCGTCGCGCGCCTGGGCTACGAAACCCCGACGCCCGTGCAGGAGCAGGCCATCCCCCTCGCGCTCGAAGGGCGCGACCTCATCGCCGCCGCCAAGACCGGCACCGGCAAGACCGCGGCGTTCTCGCTTCCCTCCCTCGACAGGCTCGGGCATGCGAAAGGCGGCCAAGGCCCGCTCATGCTCGTGGTCACGCCCACGCGCGAGCTGGCGCAGCAGATCGGCGAGGTGTGCGGCGCCATCGCTGCGTCCACGCACCACCGCATCCTCACCGTGGTGGGAGGGCTTTCCTACGAACCCCAGATCAGCAAGCTCAAGCACGGCGTGGACGTGCTCATCGCCACGCCGGGACGGCTCGTGGACCTCATGGAGCAAGGGGCAGCGCGCCTCGCCGACGTGGAGGTGCTCGTGCTCGACGAGGCCGACCGCATGCTCGACATGGGCTTCTGGCCCGCCATGAAGAAGATCATCGGAGCGACGCCGAAAAGCCGCCAGACGCTTCTGTTCTCGGCCACCATCGACCGCTCCATCCTCGGCAGCGTGGGGAAGCTCTTGCACGATCCGGCCATGGTGGAGATCGCGCACAAGGGCGAGACGGCCGACACCGTGGAGCAGTACGTCATCCGCACGCAGCAGACGCTCAAGCCCGCCCTGCTCAAGGCCCTCTTGGCCGAGAAAGGCGCCGAGCGCGTCATCGTGTTCGCCCGCACGCGCAGCCGCGCGGACGCCACGTGCCGGCGCCTCAAACGCGCGGGCTACGCCGCCGAGGCCATCCACTCCGACCGCAGCCAGAACCAGCGCCGGCGAGCGCTCGACAACTTCGCCTCCGGCAAGACGGACGTCATCGTGGCGACCGACGTGCTCGCGCGCGGCATCGACGTGGAGGAGGTCGGCTACGTGGTGAATTACGACCTGCCCACCCAGCCCGAGGACTACGTGCACCGCATCGGGCGCACCGGACGGGCGGGCGCGGCGGGCTTCGCCGTGTCGTTCACCTGCCCGGAGACGGCCGACGCGCTGCGCGACATCGAGAAGCTCATCAAACGACCCATCCCCGAGATGGAGCTGGCGTCCTTCGATGCCGAAGCCGCCGCCGAAGAGGCCGCCGGACGGGCGGCGCGCTCAGAGGCGCGCCGCGACCCCGAGATCAAACAGGCCGCCAAGGAACTGGCCGCACGCGAACGCAAGAAGGAGAAGGCGCGCGAGAAGGCGCGAAGCGCCGCAGACGCGCCCGCTCGCAACGCCAAAAGGCAGAGCGCGGAGAAAGGGGCCGAAGGCGCCGCGAAGGCGAAAGCCCCATCGACCCGATCCGACCGCAAGCAAACAGGCAGGGCGCAACATGCGCAACGCGGCGGTCGGCCTCCCGCCAAAAAGCCCCAGACGAGCGCCCTCAGGCAAGGAAACCCGCCGGCGCAAGGCACGCGCCAAACGCGCGGAGGAGATCTGCGCCCCGGCCGCGCGCATCGCGCCTCGCTCGCGCGGGAGCGCGGCAAACGGCGCTAGCGGACCCCTCCCCTCCCGTGGCGCCCATCGCAAACCGCGGTCCTCGCCACATGCGCCCCGTGCCTCCCTTAAAGGCGAGGCACGGGGAACCGCTCGATAGGGCGCGCGGTCGATCCAAGCGCCCGCTGCCGCGCTCTGCCGGATGCGTGACGTTCCCGAAGAGCCGCGCCGGACGGCACGGCTCTGCCGCTACGCCCTTTGCAGCGTTGGCGGAGCCGCGCCGGCCGGCCAAGAACTCCATGCGTGAACCCGCAAGCCGAAAAGGCCCTGAAGACCCTGCGGCGCTCGCAACAACGACCGATGCGAGCGCCGCCGCAAGGATCGCAGCAAGCTTCGCGGCGTGCCCGCTCTCTCCCCATGCTTTCCAGCCCCGCTGGGCGAAAGGGCGCCCGCCCGAGGGACGCGGCGCGCTATCGTGGCAGAAGCAGACACGACGAAAGGATCGGTATGAGGATAGCGGTGGCGAGCGAGGGGCTGAACGTGTCCCCTTACTTCGGACAGTGCTCAAGCTTCACCTGCTACACGATAGACCGGGGCATGATCGTCGAGTGCCAAAACACGCCCAACCCCCGTCTTCCGCTCCGACAGCTGGCCTCCATGCTGGGCGACCTTGACGTGAGGGTCCTCATCGCGGGATGCGTCGAGCGCGAGGCCGCCGACGCCCTTGGAATCGAGGGCATCGAGGTGATCCCAAACGCGTCCGGCACTGCGCGCAAGGCGGCAGAGGCCTACCTGGCCCGCACCCTCGCCGGAGACGGCGAATGGCACGGCGACGAGGAGGCGCGTCCCGCCCGCGACACGTAGGAACCCCGCCCCTCGTTCGGTGCTTTGCCCCCCGCACGCACGAAGGCCCCCGATCGGGGGCCTTCGTCGTCTCTTGGGAACCGGGCGATCCTCTCAAGGCGATCGACGCGCTGAGAGAGCGCTCTCCTCCGCCAGGCTCGATGCCCGAGCAGAGGGCCGAAGCCGAACGCCAGAGCCTACAGGGCCTTCTTGGCCACCTCGGCGATGGCGGCGAACGCGGCGGGGTCGTTCACGGCCATGTCGGAGAGCACCTTGCGGTCCAGCTGCACGCCGGCCTTCTTGAGCCCGTTCATGAACACGGAGTAGCTGAGCCCGTTCAGGCGGGCGGCCGCGTTGATGCGGGTGATCCACAGACGGCGGATCTCGCGCTTCTTGTTGCGGCGGTCGCGGTACATGTACTGAAGCGAATGCTGCACCTGCTCCTTCGCCGCGCGGTAGGAACGGGATTTCGCGCCGTAGTACCCCTTGGCGCGCTTGAGGACGGTACGACGCTTCTTATGGGCGCTCACTGCGCGCTTGATGCGAGCCATAGTGTCTCACTGCTCCTTCTGGTCTAGCGGATGCCGAGGTTGCGACCGATGACCTTCTGGTCGGCCTTGGACACCTCGGTCTCGTGGCGGAAATTGCGCTTGCGCTTCTGGCTCTTCTTCGTCATGATGTGGCTCTTGTAGGCCTTGGCGCGCATGATCTTGCCGGAACCGGTGACGCGGAACCGCTTCGCGGTGCCGCGATGGGTCTTCATCTTAGGCATTGCCGTCATCCTTCCCTTCTACTTCCTTCTTCTTGTCGCTTTCCTTCTTTTTCTTCGCCGCCACGGCCGAGGGCAGCGGGGCGATGAGCATGTGCATGTTGCGACCCTCCATCTTGGGCTGGCTCTCGATGACCGCCACGTCCTTCAGGTCGTCGGCCAAGCGCTCGAGGATGGTGAGGCCCTGCTCCGGATGCGCCATCTCGCGCCCGCGGAACATGATGGTGATCTTCACCTTGTTGCCCGCGTCGAGGAAGCGCAGCACGTGCTTCTTCTTCGTCGTGTAGTCGCCCACGTCGATCTTCGGACGGAACTTCATCTCCTTCGTCTCGACTCTCGACTGGTTCTTGCGGGCCTGCTTCGCCTTGATGGCCTGGTCGTACTTGAACTTTCCGTAGTCCATGATGCGGCACACGGGCGGTTCGGCCATCGGGGCGATCTCCACGAGGTCGAGTCCTTCGCTGTCGGCGATCCGCTGGGCCTCCGACGTGGCGTAAATGCCCATCTGAGTGCCGTCGAAGCCGATGAGGCGGCATTCGCGGACGCTGATTTGTTCGTTGAGCCGAGGCTCCTGAGCAGCTATCGCGCTCACCTTCCTTTCCTGCGCGCCGGGGCGCTTCAATGAAAAGCCCGCGGCTCCGAGAGCTCGCGGGCATCGCTTTCATGCAGGGCCGAAGGCCGGTATTCGAGCGACCCGCCAGCAACCGAAGCGCCGGACCAGGTGGGGGGATGCGCTCCCCCGCTTGAGTAAACAGCTTGCCTATTGTAGCACGCAATCGGAATCATGCAAGGGCTTTCGCGGGCGTTTCGCGAAACGCGGCGAAACCCGCCCCTCTCCTCACCCGACGCGTGGCGCAGCCGCGCGGGCCGAAAAGCGCCTCTTCGCGAAAAACCCGGCTTTTTCGCGAAACGCGGTGCGCGCGGGCGCGCGCTTTGCTATACTCCCCGCTTGAAAGGTTCGCCTCTGCTAACATCTGATCGAACAGGCAGGGGCGCTCAGCCCTCCCCGACGGAAGGACGCCCATGAACCGCATCGTGCGCTGCCTCTTGCTCGCCTGCGCCTGGATCTCCTGCGCGCTCGGCTTTGTCGGCATCGTCATCCCCGTGTTGCCGACCACTCCGTTTTTGCTGCTGGCCGCGTTCTTGTTCGCGAAATCGTCGCCGCGCTGCCACGCATGGATCGTCTCGACGAAGGTGTACAAAAACTACGTGGAGGCGTTCAAGGAGTCGGGCGGCATGCCCGTGTCGCAGAAGGTCAAGGTCCTGGCCATCTCCCTACCCATCATGGGCGTGAGCGCCTTCGTGGCGCAGAAGGTGACCGTCTGGGTCATCCTCGGCTGCGCCGCGACGTTTTTGCTGTACCTCGTGCTCATCCGCATCCCCACGCTGCCCGCCGACCAGGCGAGCGCCCGCCGGATGGCGGCGCAGGAGGCGCAATCCGAGTAAGCGCCGCGCGCCGTCAGGCAGCGCAGGCGGCTTCGTCGTCAGAGGCCGTGATCCGAATCCGGGATATCCTCGGGATGCAGCTCCACGACGTACATGATGTTCGTGGGCGCGAAGGCCGCCTGATCGGCGTTCGGGCTCGTGTCGCGGTCGCCCACGGTGAACACGCCGATGTCCCCGACGTCGGCCAGCCCGCGCTCAAGCACGATGCGCCGCGCCTGCTCGATGACGTAGTCCGTGTCCCCCTGCACGTCTCCCAAAAGCGGCGTGACGCCCCAATACAATTGCATGGAACGCATGACGCGCGGGGTCGGCGTCACCGCGTAGATGGGCTGGCGCGGCCTGAAGCTCGCCATGAGCCGCGCGCTGCGGCCCGACATCGTGGGCGCCACGATGCAGCGCGCGCCGAGCGTTTCCGCCGCGCGCACGGCGGCCATCCCCACGGCCACCGACACGCTGCCGTGCCCCTCCATCCGCGACGCCTCGCGCAAGCCCGCCGCCTCCTCGCGCAGGTACGGCTCGCTCTCCTCGGCGATGCGCGCCATGATGCGCACCGCCTCCACCGGGTACGCCCCGGCCGCCGTCTCGCCCGACAGCATGAGGCAGTCGGTGCCGTCGTACACGGCGTTGGCCACGTCGGCCACCTCTGCGCGCGTCGGGCGCGGCGCGCGGATCATCGAGTCGAGCATCTGCGTGGCCGTGATGACGGGGGTGTTGCGCTCGTTGCACAGGCGGATGATCTTCTTCTGGATATGGGGCACGCGGTAAGAGGGCACCTCCACGCCCAGGTCGCCGCGCGCCACCATCACGCCGTCGGACGCCTCCACGATAGCCTCGATGTCCTCGACCGCCTCGGCCGTCTCGATCTTCGCGATAAGGCCGATGTGCCCGCCGCCGTGCGCGCGCAGAAACGCCCGTATCTCGCGCACGGCCTCGGCGCTGCGTACGAAGGAGGCGGCCACGAAGTCCACGTCCTGCTCGATGCCGAAGAGGATGTCCGCGCGGTCCTGGTCGGTCATGACGGGCAGCGGCACCGTCACGCCGGGCACGTTGACGGACTTGCGCTCGCCGAGCACGGCGTCGTTGACCACGCGGCAGGCGATGTCGGCTCCCTCGACGGCCTCCACCGCAAGCTCGATGAGGCCGTCGTCCACGAGCAGCTGCGTTCCGGGGCGCACGTGCTCGGACAAACCGGCGCACGTCTGGGTGACGAGGTCCGCGCTTCCGGCCACCTCGCGCTCCGTCAGCACGATCCCATCCCCCGCCCGAAGCGCGACTGGACGGCCTCCGGCCAGCTTGCCCGTCCTGATCTCCGGGCCGCGCATGTCCAAAAGGATCGCGCAAGGCGACCCCGCCCGCGCGCACGCGCGCCGCACGCGCGCGATGCGCTCGGCGTGCTCGGCATGCGTGCCGTGCGAGAAGTTGAGCCGGGCGACGTCCATGCCCGCGTCGAGGAGGCGCGAAAGCACGCCCTCGTCGTCGGTCGCCGGGCCCAGGGTGCAGATGATCTTCGTTCGCTTCGCCATGTCCTCGCTCCGATCCCGTCTCGAAAAGGCCGGCGCCCATTGTACCCGACCGACGCGCGCAGGGCGAGAAGCGGCTGCGCAAAGCCCGCCCGACCCCGACGCCGACGACGCGCACCCGCAGCGCTAGTTCTTGTCCTCGTACAGCTCGATGACGGCGCCGTCCTTCTCCACGAACGCGAGGCGCACGCCCGGGCCGGCGTCCATCGGCCCGCAGATGACGCGGTCGGCGTCGGCCACATAGCCGTCGAGGTCGTCCACCGCGTAGGCCACGTGCCAGCGGCGGTGCAGCTCCTCGGGAAACGGCGTGCCCTCCTCGAACTTGAGGTACTCGATCTTGTAGTCGTAATCGTCCACGTTCGACACCCAGAACTTCATGGCCTCGTTGTAGACCATGCCCGGCTTCCTCTCCGTGATGGGTATGCCGATGTGCATGTAGGTTGCGGTCATAGGATCTCCTTTCTGTCCTAGGTCGCTCGCAACGTCAGCGAGGGCGGCCGTGGCACCCGGAATTCGCAGGACGGCGAAAGCGAAACGCGCTTCGGCACGCAAGCCCTCGTCATCGCGCGATGGCCGGGGCGCCACGGTCGGCCGCAGCGTCGGCCCGCTCCAACGGCCGTCAAGCCGTCGGAACCATGGAGAACATCTCCATCGCCGCCTCCGCGTCGGCCTGCATGGCCTCGGTGGCGGCATTGGCCAGCGCGTGGAAGTACTTCGGGCGCTTCTCGGCGATAAGCGCCTCCACGGCGCGCACGCCCGCGTTGGACATGTAGCTGAAGTAGTTGATCTTGCGGATGCCGGCGGCGATGGCCGCACGCGTGTCCTCGCGCGAAAGCCCGCTGCCGCCGTGCATGACGAGCGGCACGCCGCAGACGCGCCTCAGCTCGGCGATGCGGTCGAAGTCCAGCTTCGGCTCGGCTTTGTAGAAGCCGTGCACCGTGCCCACGCTGGCCGCCAACGCGTCGATGCCCGTGTCGGCTACGAAGCGCGCGGCCTCTGCCGGGTCGGTGTAGACGTTGGCGCGGTCGTCGTCGGCGTCCTCCAGGCCCTCATGGCCGGTGGTGAAGCCGATCTCGGCCTCCACGTCCGCGCCGCGCGCATGCGCCATCTCCGTCGCCGCGCGGGTGAGCGCCACGTTCTCGTCGTAAGGCAGCTGCGAGCCATCGATCATGATGGCCGAGAACCCCAGGTCGAGCGCGCGGCGCACGTAGTCCAAGTCCTCGCCGTGGTCGAGCATCACGCACACGGGCACGCAGGCCGCCTCGGCGCGCATGACCATGATGGGGCCGATCACGTCGATGGACGTCTCGCTCTCATGCAGCTGCGCATGCTGGATGATCACCGGCTCGTCGCGCGCCTCGGCCGCGCCGATGGCCGCCAGCAAAAGCTCCAGGTTCGGCGTGTCGAACGCCGCGGCCGCGCAGCCGCGCTCCTCGGCCCAGCCGAGGACGGAAGTGAGGGATGCGAGCATGGGGCTCCTCCTTCGGATGCGGGCTCCCCCGTTGCGCGACGGCGAGGGCGGCGAACCGAAACCCTTCGCGCCGCGCAACGGAAAGGAGGAGGACGTTACTTCTTCAGATACGGGGTATTGCAGGGGGCGTTCCACAGACGCAGCAGCTCGTCGTCCATGCGGGCCATGAACATCTGGAAGCCGGCCTGCTCCTGCACGGTGAGCATCTCGCCCACGAAGTTCGCCACCACCTCGATGCCCTGCCGCTCAAGCTCCTTCACGGCGGCGCGGTAGACGATAAGCTGCTCCATGAGCGTGGTGGCGCCCGAGCCGTTGATGATGAGCATGACCTTCTCGCCCGACTCGATGCCGATGTCCTTGACGAGCGCGTTCACCATGATCTGGGCCGTCTCGTCGGCCGACTTGAGCGGCTGGCGCCCGCCGCCCTCCTCGCCGTGCTGGCCCATGCCGATCTCCATCTCGTCGTCGCCCAGGTCGGCCAGAAGCGAACCTGTCTGCGGATGCGTGGCGCCGCGCACGGCCACGGCCAGCGTGGCCATGTTGTCGGCGAAGCGCTGCGCGACCTCGGCCACCTCTTCGAGGCTTCTTCCCTCGGCGGCCGCGGCGCCGGCGATCTTGTACGTGGGGATGCAGCCCACAAGTCCGCGGCGGTCGTCGGCGTTCTCGCGCGGGGCGTTCGACACGTCCTCCTGCGTGACCACTTTCACCACGTTCAGGCCCTGCTTCTTGCACTGCTTCATGGTCATGTTTCCGGTGAGCATGTCGCCGGCGTGGTTGAGCACGATGTAGAGCACGCCCTTGCCCTTGTCGGCCAGCTTGATGGCGTCCACGCAGGCCTGCGGGCCGGGCGCGGCGAAGATGTCGCCCACGACGTCGATGTCCACCATGCCCTCGCCCACGAAGCCCTCGATGGCCGGCTCGTGGCCCGACCCGCCCTGCGTGACGATGGTCACGCGGTCGGCCTCGGCCAGTTTCTTGTTGATGACCGTGTTGTCCTCACCCAGCTCGATGATGTCGGGGTTGGCCAGCGCCAAACCCTCCAGCAACTCGGCAGTGAGGTTGTCGGGGTCGTTGATGAACTTCTTCATCTGCATTGGCATTGCTCCTCCTTCGTCGTCGGACATCCGGACCGGAAAAGAAAGGCCCGCCGCTTGCGGCGGCAGGCCCGGTTCCCTCAGTTCTGCGCAGCGCCCCGCGCAAGCCCCCGCAAGAACAGCGAGGTGGACACCGCCCCTGCATCGGGCGTGCCGATGGTCGCGTCGCCGTAGCTGCGCGCGCGGCCGAATTTGGAGGCGAAGCCCTCGGAAGCCGCCGCGCCCGCCGCGCCCGCCTCGGCCGCGGCGGCGAACACGGCGGCCGCGTCGTCGTCTGCAGCCGCGCAGGACCGGGCGGCTTCCACAGCGGGGATCAGGGCGTCCATCATGGTCTTGTCGCCCACCTGGGCGCTGGTGATGTCGCGCATCTCGGCCAAGCAGCTTTCGAACATGCGGCGCGCCGCGTCGGTGGAAAGATCCGTCTCCTCCTCGCCCAAGCCCACGCCCAAACCGCCGATCATCGTGCCGTACAGCGGGCCGGCCGAGCCCCCGCGCACGGCCATCACCGTCATGCCGAGATCGTCGAGGAAATCCTTGAGCGTCCGGCTGCCGTCGTCGTCCGCGACGGCCTCCTGCATCGCCTTGGCGATCTTCGCCACCGTGACGCCGTGGTCGCCGTCGCCGAACCGGGAATCGATGTCGCTCAGGCGATCAGCCTCCTCGAGCATGAGCCGAGCGCTCTCCTCCAGCATCCGCATGAACGCTTCCCGGTCGATCATGAGAACCCCTTCCTCGGAACTGTTCGCTGCGATCAGAACTCTACCCCCAACGACCGCCCGGGTCAATGGGCCGATGGAAGGCGCTCGAAAACCCGCGCCCCTCAGCAAGCGGCGAGCGCAGGATCGGGCCTACGCGTTCACGTAGACGTAGATCATGCGGATGGTGTCGGCGAGGTTGCCGGAGGTGTTGGCGGTGGCGTAGTTGTACAGCAGCACCGACGACCATTCGTGCTCGGCGCCGTCAAGCTCCACCGTCCCGGAGAAGGAGCACTTCTCCTCCACGAGCGTCGTGCCGTCGGAGGCGTAGGACGAGTAGGCCGCCTTGTCCTCGGGCAGCACCGCGGAACCCGCGGGAACGCTCACGCCGGCCTCCTCGAGCGTCTTCTCGACGATGCCCTCGTTCTCCACGGCGTCCACGAAGCTGAGCGATCCGTAGCCCAACGACGCGGTGGCGGCCGAATAGCCCACCTGAACGGCCTTGCCTTCCTCGTCAAGGCCCAGATAGACCGTGGGCGTGCCCGAGCGCGCGTCCGCCGGCTCGTCGGTCAGCGCGATCGTGACGTTCGCCTTGACGGAGCTGCCCTCCTCGTTGACCTCCCGCTCGCTGGTCACCGTGGCGCCGTGCTGAAGCGCCTCCACCGCCTCGTCCCGCGTCAACCCCAGCACGCCCACCAGGTTCGGCACCTCAGTCTTCTTCGCAGTGGTCGTGGCGGCGTCCTTCGCGTCGGCCTCGTGCATGGCATCGACCTCTTGGGAGCTTTGCTGCTGCTGGGTCTGCTGCGCGGCGAGCATCTGGCTCTCCCCCACAAGCCGCCACGTGAAGTAGCCGAGGGCGCCGATGAGCAGCACGAGCAGCACCACAACCGCGATGAGGATGCGCCGCATGCGGCGCGACTTGCGCAGATGGGGCGGCAGAGGCCGCTTGTCGGGCTCTTGGCCCTTGCCGTGTCGGCCCCGCTTCTCGCCGGCTTGGGCCTCGGGCGCGCCGTCGTCGAACAGAAGCGAGGGCTCCAAGGCGGGCTCGAGGCTCTCGAGCGCGTCGGGATACTCGTCCTCGTTGTCGCCCCGATAGCTGAACCCGCCGACATGGGAGCCGCCCACGGGGGAGAACGCCTCGGTGAGGCCGATGCGCCCCTCCTCGCCGGAGCGCTCGGAGCCCACGGGGGCGAACGCCTCGGTCAGGCCGATGCGCTCATCGGAGGAGCGCTCGGAAGAGGGATCGGGGGATGCGCCTCGGGGTGCGTTTGCGGCATGTTTCGGCATCGATTCAACCTTCCTGCTCGGTGCTGCGCGAGCCTAGTGCGTGACGAGGTACGCCACCGCGATGGCGAACAGGACCACGGCCACCGCGATGACCGCCTTCTGCATCGCCGGCATGGGCGAAGGCTCGAGATCCTCGATCGTCGTTTCGCGGAATGCCTCGTCCCGGGAGGTCCCGCGCTCCTTCGCGTCTTCTTGGGAGGGGCGCTCGGGCGCCGCGCCCGCCGCGGCCTCGCCCGCGGCTTCGTCCCCGGACGGGGCCGCCGGAGCGCCGGCGTGGATGACCACGTCGTCCTCGTCGTCGGGCGTCACGGTGATATGGGAGAACCTGGTTTCGTCAAGGGCCACGGGGCATTCCTTTCGCGCGTTGCTGCGATTATAGAGGATCGCGGGCGCGCGCAGCGCTCTCCCAAATAATATCCATCGCCGCCGTCCCGACCGTCCGCGGATCGCGCAAGGCGTCGCGGCGATGGAAGACGGCGCGATCGGGAGGGGGCAATGCGCCCGCGCCGGGGAGGACGGCGCGAAACGGCAGGAGCCCGCCCGACGGCCCCGGGCAGCTTCGCGGGCCACGACGGCGCGCCGCGAAACGCCGCCCGCCCCCTCCCGCCTACCTTTCGGGGGGCCAATCGGCGCGTTCGTCGGATTATGGGGCCCCTCGGGAGCCTTTGCGGCCCCTCAGCCTCTTTATTGCACTAAAGTATACGGATACGCATTCGCACCCCATGCGAAGCGTCGGCGGGGATGGTCCCGCAGATCGCCCCGCGAACAGGACGGGGAATGAGGGAAGGAGAACCTATGGAACAGAAGAAGAGCGCGTTCAGCAGGCGCACGTTCGTCGAACTGCTCGGCGTGTCCGCCGCGAGCTTCGGCCTCGTGAGCCTGGCCGGATGCGGCGGCGGTGGCGGCGAGGGCGGCACCGCGGGCGGCGGCAACGGCGCGGGCGGCGCAGCCGACAGCATCACCTACAGCCTGACGGCAGACCCGCGCGCGCTCGACCCGGCGTTCTTCGACGACGGCGAGTCGGCCATCGTGGCCTGCAACATCCACGAGGGCCTCTACCGCTTCGGCGAGAAGGACGCGACGGTCGAGCCCTGCCTGGCCACCGATCTGCCCGAGATCTCGGACGACGGCCTCGTCTACACCATCAAGCTGCGCGAGGGCGTCAAGTTCCACGACGGCACCGAGTTCAACGCCGAGGCCGTGAAGAAGTCCATCGAACGCCTGCTCGAGCCCAACCGCACCTCCGACATGCCCTACGCGTCGTTCGTGTTCGGCGAAGAGGCGACCGGCAACGGCGTCGCGAGCGTCGAGGCCGTGGACGCCACGACGGTGAAGATCACCCTGCGCGCGGCCTCCACGCCGTTTTTGAAGAACCTCGCCATGGCGCTGGCCTCCCCCATCGTGTCCCCGACGGCGGCCGACGCCGCCACGCCGGGGCAGCCCATCCAGGAACCCAAGGGCACCGGCCCCTACAAGTTCGTCGACTGGACGAAGGGCGCCTCGGTCACCCTCGTCGCCAACGAGGAGTACTGGGGCGACGCCCCCAAGATCAAGAACCTCGTGTTCAAGATCATCGCCGAGGGCAACACGCGCCTCACCGCGCTCATGAACGGCGAGTGCGACATCATCTCGAGCGTCGATCCCGCCTCGGCCGACCAGGTGACGAGCAACGGCTTCGAGCTGTTCGCCGAAGACGGCATGACCATCAACTACATGGCGTTCAACACCGAGACGGGCCAGTGCACCGACCAGGAGGTGCGCAAGGCCATCGCCCAGGCCGTCAACGTCGAGGAGATGGTGAAGTCCATCTACGGCGAGTACGCCACCGTGGCCAACTCGGTCATGCCCACCTGGATGGCTCCTTACACGAAGGACGTCAAGCAGACCGCCTACGACCCCGAGGCCGCTAAGAAGACGCTCGCCGACAAGGGCATCACGTCGCTCACGTGCATCACCTACACCACCGCCCGTCCCTACAACCAGAAGGGCGGCAGCGACCTCGCCCGCATGATCCAGGGCTACCTCGCCGAGGTGGGCGTGGACGTGAGCATCACCGAGTACGATTGGACCACCTACAAGACCAAGGTTCAAACCGACCCGTACGACATCTGCTTCTACGGCTGGACCGGCGACAACGGCGACCCGGACAACTTCATGAACCTGCTCGCCGACAGCAACTGGTCCACCAACGTGGCCCATTGGCAGGACGAGGAGTACATCGACCTCATCGCCCAGGGCCTTGTCGCACCCGACGGCGACGAGCGCGACGCCATCTACCTCAAGTGCGAGGAGATGGTCGCCGATAAGCAGCCGTGGCTGCTCATCTCGCACTCCAAGAACCTTCTCGGCATCAGCCCGAAGGTCAAGAACTTCTACTACCATCCCACCGGCGTCGCCTTCTTCAAGGGGGTTTCCAAGGAGGCGTAAGGCCGCAGACGCCCCACCAAGGGCGCGAATGTCGTGAACGAGCGGTTCGCACGTCATATTCTCACAGCGTGCGGACCGCTCTTGCGCTAAACTATCATCGGCACTACCTGATCGATAGTGCGCGCCGGGCGGATCCGGCGCGGTCGAAGCCGGGGATCACGGGTCCTCGGCTTCATTCCTGCTCAGACGGGAAGCAAGAAAGGAGCAGCGTTGCTCAAGTACATCCTGAAGCGAATCTTGATGGTGATCCCGGTCCTGTTGGGTGTGACCGTGATCATCTTCATGATCACGCGCGTGTTAGCTTCGGACCCGGCCCCGGTGGTCCTCGGCGAGCACGCAACCCCCGAAGCCATGGAGGCATGGCGGGCCGACAACGGTCTCGACGATCCCCTGTGGCTCCAGTACGTCAACTTCATCGCAGGTGCCGTGCAAGGCGACCTCGGCACCTCCTATTACACCCATCAGCCGGTCACGCAAGAGATAGCCGCGCGCTTCCCCGCCACGGCCGAGCTCGCCGTCTGCGCCATCATCGTGGCGTCGCTTCTGGGCGTGGCCCTCGGCGTGCTGGCCGCCGTGCGCCGAAACAAGCTCGCCGACAACGTGAGCATGGTCGTGGCGCTCGTGGGCGTGTCGATGCCCATCTTCTGGTCGGGCATCCTGCTCATCCTCCTGTTCTCCGGCATCCTGCACGTGCTGCCGTCGAGCGGACGCGTGTCCCCGCTTCTGCAGCCCACCGGAGGCACCGGGTTCTTCATCCTCGACACCATCATGCGAGGCGATTGGACGGCGCTCGGCGACGTGCTCGTGCACCTCATCCTGCCCACGCTCGCCCTGTCGCTGTACTCGATGGCCATCATCACGCGCATGACGCGCTCGAGCATGATCGAAACGCTCAGCGCCGACTACATCCGCACCGCGCGCGCGAAGGGCCTGTCCAAGGGCGCCGTGAACATCAAGCACGCGCTGCGCAACGCGATGCTGCCCATCTCCACCGTCATCGGCCTGCAGTTCGGCAGCCTCCTCGGCGGCGCGCTCCTCACCGAGACGGTGTTCGCCTGGCCGGGCATCGGCAAGTTCGCCGTCGACTGCGTGCTGAAAAGCGACTTTCCCGTCGTGCAAGGCATCGTGCTTCTGGTGGCGGTCATCTTCGTCATCATGAACCTGGTCGTCGACATCGTCTACGCCTACCTGGATCCCCGCATCAAGTACGGCGCGAAGGAAGAGGGGTGATGAGCATGGCGAAGAACAAGCTGCTCGCCACCGAGCCGGCACCGTCCGGCGAGGCACTGCTCGGCGGGAAGCCAGCCGGCGCGTCCAAAGAGAGGCGCGTGAGCGTGTGGAAGGACGTCCTTGCGGGCATCGTGTCGAACAAGGCCGCGCTCGCAAGCGCGATCTTCATCCTGCTTCTGGCGGCCATCGCGCTCGTCACGAAGTTCTTCCCGCAGGTGCTGCCGTACGACCCGTACGCCCAGAACCTGAGCGAGTCGTTGCTGGGCCCCTCGGCGCAGCACTGGTTCGGCACGGACATCCAAGGGCGCGACATCTTCTGCCGCGTGCTCGTGGGCACGCAGATCACGCTCACCGTGGGCCTGGCCGCCGTGGCCATCTCGCTTTTCGCAGGGGTGCTGCTCGGCTCGGTCGCCGGATACAAGGGCGGCAAGTGGGACACGGTCATCATGCGCGTCATGGACATGATGCTGTCCATCCCCTCCATCCTTCTGGCCATCGCCATCATGGCAGCGCTCGGCCCCGGCATCGAGAAGGCGGTCGTGGCCATCGGCCTGGTGGCCATCCCCGAGTACGCGCGCATCGTGCGCTCGGAGATCCTCTCCATCAAGGAGAACGACTACGTGGCCGCAGCGCGCGTCATCGGCGACTCGAACGCGAAGATCGTCTTCAAGCACGTGCTGCCCAACGTCCTGCCCTCCATCATCGTGCGCGCCACGCTCGGCATCTCCACGGCCATCCTCGACGCCGCCGCCCTCGGCTTCTTGGGCCTCGGCGTCCAGCCGCCGGCTGCTGAGTGGGGCGACATGCTCGGACGCGGTCGCAACGAGCTGTTCCGCGCTCCGTGGCTCATGATATTCCCCGGCCTCGCCATCACGCTGACCGTCCTCGCGTTCAACCTTCTGGGCGACGGCATCCGCGACGGCCTCGATCCCAAAGCTAGGAAGAGGTGATCCCGTGCTTCTTTCGGTGAAGAACCTCTCTACGGAGTTCCCCGTCAAGAAGGGCATCGTCCGCGCGGTCGAAGACGTGAGCTTCGACGTCGATGCCGGCGAGATATTGGCCATCGTGGGCGAGTCGGGCTCCGGCAAGTCCGTCACGAGCCTGTCCGTCATGGGCCTTCTGGCCGAGCCGGGGCGCGTGGCCGCCGGCTCGATGGAGTTCGAGGGGCGCGACCTCGCGACGCTGTCCGAGAAGGACTACCGCGAGCTGCGCGGCAACGACATGGCGATGATCTTCCAGGAGCCGATGACCTCGCTCAACCCGGTGTACCGCGTGGGCAAGCAGATCGTGGAGGCCATCCGCACCCACGAGAAGGTGTCGAAGAAGGAGGCGCGCGAGCGCGCCATCGACCTGTTGCGCAAGGTGGGCATCCCCTCGCCGGAGAAGCGCATCGACGACTACCCGCACCAGATGTCGGGCGGCATGCGCCAGCGCGTCATGATCGCCATGGCGCTGGCCTGCAACCCGAAGCTCCTCATCGCCGACGAGCCCACCACGGCCCTCGACGTGACCATCCAGGCGCAGATCCTCGATCTTTTGCGCCGTCTGCGCGACGACACCGGCATGGCGGTGCTTCTGATCACGCACGATCTGGGCGTGGTGAGCGAGACGGCCGACCGCGTGGTGGTCATGTACTGCGGGCAGGTGGTGGAGGAGGCCGAGGTGCGCGCGCTGTTCGATCACCCGATGCACCCCTACACGCTGGGCCTCCTGAAGTCCATCCCCCGCCTCGAGGACGACGACACGAAACGCTTGTACATGATCAAGGGCATGGTGCCGAACCCGCTCGAGATGCCGCCGGGCTGCCATTTCTCCGACCGCTGCGACTCGTGCATGGACATCTGCCGCACGCAGATGCCGAAGCTCGTGGACGCGGGCGGTCGCAAGGTGCGCTGCTTCCTCTACGAGGATGCAGATGGCCATGTGAAAAGCGATGCCGCCATCGCCGAAGCCGAAGCGGAGGCCGTCGCCGACGCCGAGGCGGCGCGCGAGGTGGAGACGGCCGAGGCGCTTTTGGCGGGCGAGGAGATCCGCGAAGCGGAGCTTGAGGAGCTTGGAAAGGACGAGGAGGGCATCCGATGAGCGAGAACGTCGAATCCCAAAGCGCGGCGCCCGAGCAGGACGTCCTGCTTGACGTGCGCCACCTGACGAAGCGCTTCGCCGCCGAGACGAACTTCTTCGGCCGGGCCACGTCCTACGTGCAAGCCGTCGACGACGTGAGCTTCCAGATCCGCCGTGGCGAGGCGTTCGGGCTTGTGGGCGAGTCGGGCTGCGGCAAGACCACCGTGGGCAAAATGCTCGTGAACCTGCTCGCGCCCACCTCGGGCACGATCATCTTCGACGGGCACGACCTCACGGCCATGAAACGCTCCGAGCGCAAGCGCTACTGCAAGGACATCCAGCTGATCTTCCAAGACCCCTACGCTTCGCTCAACCCGCGCATGCGCATCGGCGACATCATCGCCGAGCCCATCATCACGAACAACATCCTGCCGAAGGACCAGGTGGAAAGCCGCGTTGACGAGCTTTTGGAGTGCGTGGGCCTCGCGAACTACATGCGCAACCGCTACCCCCACGAGTTCTCCGGCGGCCAGCGTCAGCGCGTGGGCATCGCGCGCGCTTTGGCGGTGAACCCGAAGCTCATCGTGTGCGACGAGCCGGTGTCGGCGCTCGACGTCTCGATCCAGGCGCAGGTGCTGAACCTCCTCGACGACCTCAAGGAGCGCTTCGGCCTCACGTACCTGTTCATCGCGCACGGCCTGAACGTGGTGAAGCACGTGTCCGACCGCGTGGGCGTGATGTACCTCGGCAAGATGATGGAGATCGCGCCGAAGAAGTCGCTGTACGCCGACCCACTGTCGCCCTACACCCAGGCGCTGCTCTCGGCCATCCCTTCGGTCGATCCGGCCGCCAAGCGCGAGCGCATCATCCTCGAAGGCGACGTCCCCTCGCCCATCGATCCCCCAGCGGGATGCCGTTTCGCCGGCCGTTGCTTCGCGAAGGTCGAGGGTTGCGACGAGGTCATGCCGCCGCTTTCCGAGGTGAAGCCCGACCACTGCGTGGCCTGCCATCGCTTCGACGCGGGCGGGCCGGGAGCAGCCGTCGCCTAGCACGCGGTCGCGAGAGCGCAAGAACGGTCGCATTGCGGTTCGATTCGAGGCCGCGCCTCCGAGGAGGCGCGGCCTTTCTCGTTGGGAACGCCCGATCGAGGCGGCTCGTGCGCGAAAAGCCGTCGAAAATGGCCACCTATCGCCGTTCTGGCACGATTTCGGGCGAAACACCGCCTTTTTCCCACGGCTGGCAAAACTCGACCTGGGCTTTTGCCAACGTCCACGCGAGCGGCAGCCGAAATCCGTGCCAGAACGCGGTTTCGTGGCCAAAAAACGGCCGCGGGAACGCATCGGCAACGGGAGTTTGCGGATGAGGTGATGGGGAGTCCGCGGATGCCCGATGGCCGCGGGATTGTGAGACAATGGGCGAAACGCTGAGCCGACCACGCATCCGACCGAAAGGCGCCCCATGGACCTGACCCCTCATCAGAACCTGCACGGCTTCACCGTGCGCTCGCGCGAGACGCTTCCCGAAATCGACGGCACGGCCTACGTGCTCGATCACGAAAAGAGCGGCGCGCGGCTGCTCTACCTCGCCAACGACGACGCGAACAAGGCGTTCTCCATCTCCTTCAAGACCCCGCCCGCCGACGACACGGGGGTGTTCCACATCCTCGAGCACTCGGTGCTGTGCGGCAGCCGGAAGTTCCCCGTCAAAGAGCCGTTCGTGAACCTGCTGAAAGGCTCGATGCAGACGTTCCTGAACGCGATGACGTTTCCCGACAAGACCATGTACCCCGTGGCCAGCACGAACGACCAGGACCTGCTCAACCTCATGGACGTGTACCTGGACGCGGTGCTGCACCCGGCCATCTACGAGAAGCGCGCCATCTTCGAGCAGGAGGGCTGGCACTACGAATTGGCCGACGATGTCGAAGTCGGCCAGGGAGGCGCAGCAGAGGATGCGGCAACGGCCGCTTCCGAAGGCACCGAGCGCACGGCGCGCCTCGTCCTCAACGGCGTGGTGTACAACGAGATGAAAGGGGCGCTCTCCGATCCGAACTCGGTGCTCTACGATGAGCTGCAAGCGGCGCTCTTCCCCGACACGACCTATCGCTTCGAGTCGGGCGGCACGCCGCGCGCCATCCCCGACCTCACCTACGAGCGCTTCCTCGAAGAGCATCGCCGCCATTACCGCCTGGACAACAGCTACCTCACGCTCTACGGCAACGTCGACCTCGACGCGATGCTCGCGTTTTTGGACGAGGCGTACCTCTCCCCCGTCGCCGACGAGGAGGCCGCCCGCGACGCGAGGGACGGCCGGCTCGACCCGCACCCGCTCGATTTGCAGGCCCCCGTCGAGGCGCGCGGCGTGGTGCGCCGCATGGCCACCGCGCCGGAGAATGCGTGCATGGCGCTCGGCTACGTGATCGGCGAGGCGCGCGAGCGCACGCGCATGGTGGCCGTCGACATCCTCATCGACGCGGTGATGGGAAGCAACGAGGCGCCGCTCAAGCGCGCGCTGCTCGACGCGGGCCTCGCCGACGACGCGCAGGCCTTCTACGCTGACGCGCTTTTGCAGCCCTTCGCGGTCATCCAGCTCAAAGGGCTCGCCGAAGGCGCGGCCGAGCGCTTCAAAACCGTCGTCGACGAGACGCTCGCCGCCCTCGCGGACGGCGGGCTCGACCACGCGCTCGTGGAGGCGTCGCTCTCGCGCGCCGAGTTCATCATGCGCGAGCGCGACTTCGGCATGGCCGACGGCGTGGCGCTGTCGATGGCAGCGCTGTCGGGCTGGCTCTACGGCGAGGAGCTGGCCACCTCCTACCTCAAGTACGAGGACGATTTCGCGTTTTTACGCCGCGCGCTTGGCGAGGGGTACTTCGAAGGGCTCATCCGCTCCGTGTTCCTGGAAAACGACCACGTGGCCGAAGTCGAGGTGCGTCCGGTGAGCGGCGACGAAGACGCGTGCGAGCGCGAGCGCCTGCGAGCCGCCGAGGCCGCCCTGACCCCCGAGGGCTTCAAGCGCGTGGCCGAGGAGCAGGCGGCCCTGCGCCGACTGCAGGAGGAGCCCGACTCGCCCGAGGCGCTGGCGACCCTGCCGCGGCTGTCGGTGGCCGACATCGGCCCGGCACCCGAAGAGCCGGCCTACGGCCTGGTCGAAGGGACGTCCGTGCCCTGCCTGCGCCACCATGCTCCCACGCGGGGGATCGCCTACGCCTATCGCTACCTCGACCTTTCGCACGTGCCGTTCGACGAGCTGCCGTACGTGGCGGTGCTCGGACTCGTGCTGGGAAAGCTCGGCACGGCGCGCCGCTCGGCCTCCGAGCTCGACACGCTCGTGAACGGCTCCTTGGGCAATCTCTCGTTCTTCGCCGAGATCTACGAGGACGCCGACGATCCTGAGCGCCTCGCGCCGAAGCTCGTGGTCGGGGCAAGCGCGCTCTCGGAGAACATTCTCCACCTGGCCGATTTGCCGCGCGAGGTGATGCTCGAGACGGACTTCTCCGACACGTCCAAGATCAAAGACGCGCTGCAGCAGCGCCGCATCGGCATGGAGCAGGGGTTCGCCTCGTCGGGGCATGCGAGCGCCATGGCGCGCCTGGCCTCGTACTACTTGCCCGCAGGCGTGGTGCGCGAGCAGCTGGGCGGTGTCGGGTTCTACCGGTTCTTGAAAGGACTCCTCGAGCGCTTCGACGAGCGCGCCGAAGACCTGTCCGCGCGCTTGGCCGACCTGGCGCGGCGGCTGTTCGTCGACGACGGCTCGCTTGTGAGCTTCACCGGATCGGACGAGGACTTCGAGCGCTTCTGGGCCGCCGGCGGCGCGCTCGGGCGCTCGGTCGGGCGCGGTTCGACGGACCGCCTGGCCGCCCCCGCCCCCGAAGTGCGCAACGAGGCGTTCATCGTGCCGACCGATGTGTGCTACGCCGCCCAGGGATTCGACCGCCGCGCCTTCGGCGCCGCGTACTCAGGCGTCTGGCAGGTGGCGGCGCGGGCGCTGTCCTACGACTATCTGTGGAACGAAGTGCGCGTGAAAGGCGGCGCGTACGGCGCGGGCTTCCAGACAGCGCGCACCGGCAACCTGCGCTTCTACTCCTACCGCGACCCGCACCTCGACGAGACGCTCGCGCGCTTCGCGGGAGCGTCGACGTGGCTGGCCTCGTTCGATCCCGATCCCGACGAGATGGACGGCTACGTGGTGAGCACCGTGGCGGGCTTCGACCAGCCGCTCAAAACGCGTGCGCTCGCACGGCGTCAAGACGGCGACTTCTTCGGAGGGCGCACGCCCGCCGACCGCGCGCGGACGCGCGAGGAGATGATCGGCACCGACGCCGGGGCCGTGCGCGCCCTGGCGACGACCGTGGCAGACGCAGTGAGCGCGAACGCCGTGTGCGTCTTCGGAAACCGCGACATCCTCGAAGGGGCGCAGACCGCCCTCGAAGTGATCGACCTGCTGAACGAGTAGCGAACACGCCCGTCCGTCCTTTGCGGACGGGCGCTTTGGGCAGGGCGTGATAGGGGGACGGGGGATAATGTCACATTCAGGGACGCTTCGCCAGGTCCTAATATACGAAAGGAATGTGACATTATCCCCCGTCCCCCTATCACGCTGTCACGCCCCCCTGTCACGCCC
>NZ_PPEL01000043.1 GCF_002899695.1 Rubneribacter badeniensis | reverse complement strand
AGATGTGTATAATATGCAGCTGCCCCACTTTGCCACTCCCCTCGCGCCTTCATTATGTGCGGGCGAGCATAGAGGCCAGACGTTCGCGCTGCGCGGAGGTGAGGCGCAGCCCTTCGGCGACGTAGCGCTCGAACGACCCGAAGACGGCGTCCACCTCGGCGAAGAAGGCGCAAAGGTAGGCGGGGCGCGCCTCGAGGAACGAACGGAGGATGGCAAGCTCGGCGTCGGTCATGCCCGCGCTCAGCTCGGCGGCCTCGCTCTCGATCCGATCCGCGTTCGCCGCGTTGGTGGCCAGATAGTCGGCCATGACATCGTCGGGGTGCGCCCCGGCCGCGCGCATGAGCGCGGCGCAGAGCACGCCCGTGCGGTCCTTGCCGTTCACGCAGTGAACGAGCGCCGAGGCGCCCTCGGCTGCGATGGCGCGCAGGGCCGTTCCGATAAGCGGATACTCCCGCACGTAGCGGCGGTAGTTCGCGCACATGCGCTCTTCCGGCGCGCCGTATGCGCCGATGACGCCGGCCACCAGGCGCTTCGACGCATCTTTCCTGCGCCGCTGCGTGGACGGCTCGAGCGAGACCGTCTTCGCGCCGATAAGGCAGGGCTCGGCATGCGCGGCCACTTCCCATCGGTTGCGGATGTCGTACACGGCGCGGATGCCGAGGATGTCGACGAGCACGGAGGCCTCGCGCGCATCGATGCCGACGAGTTCGCACGAGCGGAACAGCCGCGCGCCCTTAAGCGGCCCGCCGCCCACGGCGCGCACGCGAAAGCGGCCGAACACCTCAACCGAAGAGGCAACCGAAACGACCGGGGCGGCGGTCATGGGAGCACCTCGAAGGCGAAACGGGAGACGAGCACGGAGGCGACACCGCGCTTGTCGACGGCGCGCGCCTTGAGCACATAGCGTCCCGGCCGCGTGGGCGTGTAGTCGAAGTGCCAGTTCACGCCCTTGTCGATCACGGCCCCGTCGGTGTCGTAAGAAGTCCACGTGGCCCCGTCGTCAAGCGAGAACTGGATGGCGGAAACCCCCTGGTCGAAATCGTCGACGTAACCGCTGAACGAGATGGGCCGACCCACGCGGTGCACGGCGTGCGACGCATCCCGCTCGCCTCGATCGACCATGCCATCCCCCTTCGTCCTCGTCGCATGCGCCCTCGCAACACCTTCATTATAGCGAAGGAAGCGCATCGGGGAACGAAGACGGCAGACGAACCGCGCCGGGCGGGCGCCATCCCTCGCACGAACGCCCGCACTCCGTGTCGATTCAGGAGGGCGTTTTCTTCCCCTCTGCCGCACGGGCGAATCCCATCCACCTTGCCAAAATCGCGCACGAACAACGCGGAACTGATATGATAGGGCGAAACGAAAGCTGCGCGCCGTTGCGGCGGGCCGTCCGCGCCGCGGCAAGGCAAGCGGCCCGCCATAGCGCGACAAACCGAGAAAGGGTTCGCAGTGAACGCAAAGATCGCCCTCGCAACCGCCGCCCTCGCCGTAACCGCATCCTGCACGCTGCTCGGCTGCAGCTCCGACGCCGAGATCCCGGTCGCCCCAAGCGATTCCGGCACCGACAAAACCTCGGGCGACAGCTACACGCTCACCGACGAGGACAAGCTTTCGGAGCTCGCCGTCGGCGAGACGGCCGTGTGGGAGGATTACGAGGTGACGGTGGCCTCCATCGACCGCTCCGGCGGCCAACTCGTCGCACACGTGCAGGTGAAAAGCCACGGACGCCCGCTCTCGCTTGAAACCGAGTGCTTGCTGTCGTTCGGCATGCCGCCGACGAGCTCGTCGTTCGCCGACAACGTGATCGAGGTGGCGGCCGGAGGAACCACCGAGGGCACGCTCTCCTTCGATGACCAATACGGATCCGAGCGCCTGTTCTGGAACGATGGGGCCACGGAGGCCACCTGGGACCTCACGCTGCCGAGCGCGCAGGCCTCGCTCGCGCAGCAAGGCGAAGGCGAGCCGGAGGAGGTCGCTCCCGAGCAGACCGAGACCAGCGAGAACAAGGACGACGAAGCGGACGAGGCTCAGAAGCAGGCCATCGCCGCGCTCGAGGCCGAGATACCCTCCCTGTTCGCGAACAACACGTTCTACACGTACCAAAGCGTCGACTCCACGACGGCCACGGTAACGCCTCAGGAGGGCGGCGGCTACGAGTACGTCAACGACGTCAGCATCCTCGACGGCTCCGGCAACCCCGCCACGACGAACGTTCGGCTCATCTGCGAGCCCAACGGCAACTGCATTTCGATGACGATCGACGGGATGCTTCTGTTCTAGAGCACGGGGCACGACCCGGCAGTTTCGCACACGCGACAAGGCATTGCGGATGGAAGCGCGCATCCACCACGCGGTTCCATCCGCAGCCTCATTCCCCGCGATGGTCTTTTCTCCCGTTCCTGAAGAAGCCGACCAGCCACCTCCAGTGAACGACCACATGCACAAGCAGCAACGCCAACAGCACCTTCGCCGCAATCGCATGCAGCGGATCCCAGAAATAGTAACCAGTCGCATACAGGCCCAACGCCGGCAGCACCGCACCCGACACCATGATGCCCGACACCGTCACCGTCATGAACGTGATGACGATGAGCGCATCGAGCACCAGGTTCCCGACCCTTGCCCACGAGGGACTTGTGAAAGCGGACTTGGCCGTTTCGATGGCCCAGTCGGCGTGCATCGCAGCGTGCGCGAAAAACACGACCAGCACGCCAAGCCCCAGCCATTCATGAACGCCGACGCCCGTGATGGCCGGATTCGCCGCTACCAGATAGATCAGCAGGCACGCCGCATCGACGGCGAATATCTTCTTGTCCATAGCCCGTCATCCCACCTTCCGCACGATCAAGACGAGCCCGACGACCAGCGCCACAGGGGCGAGCACCCAGAGGTTCAGGCTCGCATCGGACGCCTGGTGATAGCGCGTGGTCAACGAGTTCCACGCATGGCACTCGGTCGAGGCGCACGAGGCTTCGGGGCACGTCATCTCGTGCACGCCGTCGGGCTCGGGCACGTCGTCGAAGCCGTGGCACGCGCCCGACGCGCACCCGGTAGCCGGACAGGGGGAGTCGGGCTCGATGCGCGCGACGCCCGTCGAGGGCTCGGCGAGCGAGCCCGCCCCGTACACGGCCGCGCACGCCAAGGCGAACGCGGCCAGAACAACAACGAACTTCCTCACCTCGGCCTTTCCCCTCCCCGCCGCAGCGCAAGCTTCAACTCGCGCAAGAGCGCCCCGCCATCTTCGCGCTCGATGACGTTCCAAGAGAGAGCGGGCAGCGTCCCCAACGCCGCAACCTCGGCAAGCCGAACAGGATGAAACGCCAGACATCTCCCATCCTCATCGAGGTCGTACGCAGCGCCAACCGCCTCCAAATACCCGCGAGCGATCCCCACGTCGCCGTCAAACACTTTCGCGATGCGGTAAAAGCAGTCGTCGCCCAACTCGTACAACGCAGGATCCAATCGCACCGTGCGATTCTGCTGCAGCACCTGGTCGCGATTCTTGTTGTCGAGCGAGCAGTAGTGAACTCCCAGGCGCAAACCCTCGTCCAGCGCGAACTCCAGCAACGCAAGGCACGCCTCTTCGCTGCCGTCGATGGGCAGGCCGCCGGCATAGCCGTAGTCGTACAGCACTTCGAACGCCGGGTTCTTCACCCGGTAGCCGCGACGTTGGAATTCGGACCAGTTGTGGAAGGGATAGCACAGCTCCAGCAGATTGATGCCGCGCACGCCGCATTCGTCCAATTGCCGCAGGAGGCGCTTCATGCGCGACAGCTCGTCGGGAGCAACGGGCATCTCCACCATGACGTCGGGGATGAACCGACGCGCCAATCGAATGCCGTCGAGCGATTCGCGAACAGACGCCTCCCCTTCATCCAATTTGATGCTGAAGCGAATCTCATCCAGTCCGTACGCGACCGCCTCCTCGCAGAACGCCTCGTCAAGACCCGCGCCCGACGTGTACAAACGCAGATGGCACGAAGGGGCAAGCTCGCGAGCACGACGCAGAAACGCCAACGCCTCGTCACGGCACAGCAACGGCTCGCCTCCCGTCAGGCCGATATGCGATACCGCGCGCCCGTCTCCCGCAAACGCCTCCAGGTCTTCGCGCCAGGGCGCGTCCCGCACCCGACGCTCATCGTAGTCCGCTTGGTTGGGATTGAAGCAGAAATAGCACTTGCGATTGCATCGAAGGTTGACGAAGAACGTACGGCTTCCGCAATCGCCCACGCACGCCGCGCATGCGCTCGACAGAAATCCCGCCGAGATGCTGGAGCCCCCGTTCATGAAGCGCGCGCCGCGTCTGCGCAATCCCGCACGCAACAGGGCATTGCACGCCGCACGAACCTCGCGAGCAGCAAACGTAACACCACGAGCTTCATGTTCGCGCACGAACTCGTCTTCGATAGCCGCATACTCCGCAAGCCAAGCCGCGAGAGTCGGTCGACCCCCCGCCGCAAGCGCCTCTTCTGGCATAGCACCCGCACCCCCTTGAACGAGCCGCATCGAAAACAAACGTCCCGGGGTCCTTGCATACAGATCCCGGGACGACACCGCCACGTCAGTGAGAACGCTCCGTCGGCTGCAGCGGCAGATATTTCAGCCCCAGCAAAAGCAGAAGCGCTCCAAGGCCGATCACGCCCAAAGCCACTCCGAACTCGAGCGCAGTAGGCCAATACACCAGTCCTTGGTAGGCATCGGCCAACGTTCCACCCGCATTCGTCACCGTGGAGCTGGTCAGCACCACTGCCTGATCCAAGTTGGGCAGCTGAAACCCGCCCACCAGAAGCTGGACACGCTTGCAGAAGATGCCGACGATGGCCAGAATCGAAGCCGTCACGATGAGAGGACTCGTGCGCAGACGGGGTGTGAAGCACACGACGACGCAGATGGCGCAGCCAACGATCTCGACCCAGAAGAACGGGGCCAACTGGCCGGTCACGAGCATGCTCACGACTTCCACGCCATCACTCTGCGGAAACGCCTCAGTGAGAAGGTCGCAACCGAAAAAGTACAGATCGACGCATACGAACACTCCCAGCAGCTTCGCCATCTGAACGATGTGGCGCTGATCGAGCTGCAAATAGCCCGTGCGGCGCAGCGCGATAACCACCACGAGCACGAGCGCGACGCCGCATACGAGGGCGCTCGACACGAACCAGGGAGCGAGAAGCGCCGTGTGCCACATCTCCCGACCCTGCTGCAATCCGAAGATCCACGCAGTCACGCTGTGCACCAGCACCGCGCACACAAGCGCCACAGCGCTCACCGCACGCAAGCCGCGCTCCGAACCCTTACCGCCCTCGTAGCGGAGCATAGCCCACAAATACACGACCGACAAAACGAGGTAGGTGCCCAAAACGACAATGTCCCACATGAGCGGGCTGCTCAGGTTCGAATAGGCGAACAGCTCCCACAGACGCAAAGGCTGACCGAGGTCCACCACCACAAACCCGATAGCCAAAACCGTGCAGCAAACGCTCGTCCACACCGCCACTTTGCTGATGCCGCCGAACCCCGACAGGCCAAGCACCCGCGGAGCGCTTGAGATGATGAGGCCTCCGGCAGACAGCCCTACCAGGAACATGAACATCGTGATGTACAGGCCCCAGGAGTCGAGGTTGCGCATGCCGGTCTGCGCCATGCCGCCGGAAAGCTGCACGCCCCAGAGCGCCAGCCCCGCGACGGTCACGGCAGCCGCCACGACGATGGCGACGTTGAGGCCCCGGCCTCCGAACCGACCCGTCGGCGCGGCGCCAGAAACCGCCGCGCAGGCTGATCCTTGCTTGTTCTCAGACATCGCTGCCTCCTCACACCAAATAATAGACCGACGGCTTCGTGCCCTCGCTCGTCAACAGCTGCTCGTAGGAGCGCTCGCCAACGAGCTGGGACACTTCTGAATCGGGATCGTCAAGATCCCCGAAATGACGCGCCCGCGCCGGACACAGATCCATGCACGCAGGCGTTTCGCCGCGCGCAAGGCGCTGATAGCAGAACGTGCACTTCTCCACCACGTGCTTCTGATGCGCAGCGATGTCGGCGTCGCCCACGGCGTGGTCGATCGAATAACCCGGCTCCTCCCAGTTGAAGCTGCGCACGCCCGTGTAGGGGCAGGCGGCCATGCACATGCGGCAGCCGATGCACTTGTCGTAGTCCTGGCGCACGACCCCCGTCTCGGGGTCCTTGTACGTGGCCCCCACGGGGCACACCTTCACGCACGCGGGGTTGTCGCAGTGCTGGCAGGAAACCGTCACGTAGCGCATCGACACCTCGGGAAAGATCCCCGCAGGCGTGTCTACCTCGTCCCCACCCTCGGTGAGCACGCGCGTCCACCAAGTGCCATCGGGAAGGTTGTTCGTCATCTTGCAAGCCATCGAGCAGGCATTGCAGCCGACGCACCGCTTCGTGTCGATAGCCATAGCATAACGAGCCATCACCGATCACCCCCTTCGCACCTCTCCACTTCGCACAGAAAATCGTAAAACGCGCTGTTCGAGCAGAAATCGTTCATGACCACGCTCGTGAGGTCTTGCGTGTGACCCTCGATGAACTGATCTGCCTGGAACCCATGGGGGATGGACACCACGCCCGGCTTGATCCCCTCGGTCACGAGCGCCTTCAGCACGGCGTACCCATGGTCGTTGTAAACGCGAACGACGTCCCCCTGGGAGATGCCGCGCTCTCGCGCGTCGGCGGCGTTGATCTTGATGCGTGGCTCCGGTTCGAGTTCGCGCAGCCACGGCGTGTAGGCGCATTGCGAATGCACGTGGTATTTGTGGTGCTGGCTGCACCCCATGAGGGGATACTTCTCGCGCAAGGGATTGTCCCAATAGGCCTCGTGGGCGTTCTCGTAGTAGGGGTAGCGCTCGTAATCGGCCACCTCCTGCCCGAAGTTGTTGCGCGGCGCGGGCTTCTCGATGTAGTACTCAAGGCGACCCGACGCCGTCGATTTGAACGTGTCGATTTTGGAAGCATCCGAGAACGACCAGTTGCGCCCGAGCGTGTTGTTCTCGAAGGCCTGGTAGCCACCGCCGTACGCAAGGTTCGTTTCCGTATCAAGCACCAAGTGCAGAAACTCGTCATCGGTCTTGTCGTAGATCTGTCCCATGCCCAGCTTGTCGGCTATGAGCCGCAAAATGTCGATATCGGTCTTGGACTCGTACAGCGGATCGACCGCCTTCCGGTAGAACGTCGGATACGGTGTCGCGCACACCGGATCGAAATCCTGCGTTTCGTACGCATGCGGAATGGGAAGGACAATGTCGGCCCATTGCGCGGTATCGGTCATGTTCACGTCGACGCACATAACGAAATCAACTTTTTTCACGGCTTCGATGAGCTCTGCGCGGCCCGACTCGCAAGAAAGCACGTTGCCGTTGCAACACCACAGCACGCGAATGTTCAGATCTTGCGCACCCCACTTGCCCGTCTCCATGATCTGCGGCAGATACATGCCCGTCAGGCTCGCGCCGGGCGTGCCCATGAAGTAGGCTTTCGAGTTGTAGGGGTACATGCCGCAGGTTCCGCGCGTCATCATGGCACCGGGCTTGCCCGCGTTTCCGGTCAGCGCCGCGATGAAGGCCAGATTCTTGAAGTTGTGGTGCGAGTTCACATGATGGCCGAGGCCTTGGAACGTCAGCACGGCCACCGGCCCTTCGGTCGCGTAGATGCGCGCCAGCTCTTCGATCTGCTCGGCGGGAATATCGCAGATCTCGGAGGCCTTATCGACCGTGTATTCGGTTATGAGATCCTTCACCTTCTGATACACCGTCTGCACCTGCTGCCCGTTGACCTCGAAAAAGCCCAGCAACTCGGGGTTTTCAACTTCGGAGGCTTGCCGAGCCTCGCCCGCCTGCGCGTCCCACACCACGTTCGGATCGATGGTGGTCGGCTTGCCAGTGGTGGAGCTGATCGGCCCTTGCGTCGGCTCCACCCCGAAATCGCTCATGCGCACGTAGGTGCCGTCCTCCTTCACGAGGAAGGGCGAGATGGTGCGGGACTTCATGAAGTCCTCGTCGGTAAGACCGTTCTCGATGATGTAGTTGGCCATGGCAAGCATGAGCGCGCCGTCGGTGCCGGGGCGGATGGGGACGTAGATATCCGAATGCATGGCCGAGGCGGTGTACTGCGGGTCGATGGTGATGAGCTTCGCACCCGCCTCGCGCGCCTCGCAGACGAACTGCCAGTCGTGGATGTAGGCTTCGGCGGGGTTGCCGCCCCAGCACATGATGGTTTTGGCGTTCACGATGTCGGTTTGGTCGTTGCCCGAAATGCCGAGCAGCGTGGACTGCTCGTAGATCTGCGCGTAATCCGCACCGGCGCCAAGCACCGTCGCGCCAAGCGCAGTGATGAAACGGCCGTAACCGACCGACATGTAACCGGCCATGCAGCCGTTCAGCACACCGTAGGAACCGTAGGACGACCACACGGCCACCGAGGTTCCACCGTATTCCTGCACCGCCGCGCCGATCTTCGTAGCGATCTCGTCGATGGCGTCGTCCCAACTGACGCGCTCCCACTCGCCCGCGCCGCGCTCGCTACCCTCGACGCGACGCAACGGGTACTTCAGACGGTCAGGATCGTAGATGCGCTGCGGCTGGGTGTAGCCCTTCACGCAGAAACGGCGGCGAGGCGCGTCGTCGCCAGGAAGCTCAGCGGCAGAAACGCGCACCACTTTGCCTTCACGCACGACCACCTGCGTTGGGCACTTGCTGCCGCAGTTGCCTCGACAGGAAGTGTAGACCGTATGCTCGCCTTCCGCAGTTACGGTGCTCGCGCTCGCCTGCGCAGGAGCAAGTTGGGGCAGCGCGCCACCAGCCCCCGCCGCTGCCGCCACCCCCGCTGCGGCGCCGGTGGTTTTCAGGAAGCCTCGACGGGTGAGCGCGGGCGGGCGTTTCGTTTCTGACATACCTCCTCCTTCATTCTTCTCTCGCAAGAATGCCTCGGGGCGTCTCGGATGAAGGTGGGCGTTTCGCAAACAGCATCCCCCTTCGGCGCGGCGCGCACGTCGCGCGGCTCCGTTTGTCCCCCTGTCAGAAATCGGCCGATTCCTTCTGATTCGTAGTCTGCCATACGTCACTATGATTATCAAGATAGATGTATGACAGAATATGACACAGGATTATACTATTTTAAGTATAATGCTTCTGAACTGGAGTTTTATAAGATGACTGTAAGAGTGAAGGAATGCATCGCTACCCTGCTTGGCGCCGTTGAAACCGAAGATGTCGACCCCGCGCCCATGTTCGGCGCGCCGCGCCTGCGCCGCATCGCTGCCGTACGCGACCCTCGACCAAAACGACGCGCGACCGCCGGGAAAACCATGAAGCGCCAAGCAGCTCGAAGCTCGCTGCAAAGCCTCGAAGCGAAACGTTCGGAAAGAGCGCAGTCAGAAGCCCACAGGAGAGCCGGGAGAGCCGAAATCCCTCCCCCTATCTTTCGATTTTCAGTTGTACTTTCATTGTTGTACATATATACTAGAGGCAAGAAGGAGGTACGCGCTATGAGCGAAGCGATGGTTACCGGACGCATGACAACGGAGAAAAAGGCACGAGGAGGGCGCATCCTGCAGAGAGACGGGCTGAACGCCTCGCAAGCCATCAACCTGCTGTACGACCGCGTCATTTCGGACGGAAGCGCAGAATTCCTCACAGGGAAATCGGTCTCCCCTCTCGCGACCGCTTGGCATAATGCGGCCCAGTTCGTCGATTCCCTCTCGGAAAAACGCACATCGCGCTTCGACGCCATGAGCGATCGGGAGATTCGCATCGAGCGGCTGCAGAAACGAGGATTGATGTAGCCATGGCCCAAGCGAAGCTGCTCCTCGATACGAACATCGTCATCGACTACCTCAACGAGCGCGAGCCTTACTACCAAAAGGCGCGGCTTCTCATGATCGCAGGTCGTGTAGGGGAATTCGATCTCTGGATGTCATCCTCTCAGATAACCGATCTGATCTACATCCTGTCCGAAGGAGGAGCGCAGTCCCTCATCCCCCTCGTTTTGGAGCGCTTGCGCGGCCTGAGAACGTTCGTCAACATCCACCCCGCAAGTGACAGCGAGATAGACCGGATGCTTGCATCGTCGTGGAAAGACCCCGAAGACGCTTTGCTGTTCGAGGTGGCGCTGAGCATAAAAGCGGACGCGCTCATCACGCGCAACACATCGGATTTCGAGAGCGGCCTCATCAAAGCAATGGACTGCGAAGAGTTTTTCGATTGGATGCTCCGCGAGCGCGGTCTCTGCTACGACGAGGTCGCGATCTGAGGCTGCGACCCGTCATAACCAGAGCACAGCCCGAAGCCCGCAGCGACCGCGTCGCGGCGCCCCGCTAGAGCTTCGGCACGACGAGGGTTCGCACGACTCCTGCGACACTCCCACATCCTACGACGTTTTCCCCGGCGTTTGCCCCGAACTGCTGCAAAGCTAGACTGCATCGCTATGTTTGTCAAGATGATCAGGCGTTTTCCTGGATGTTCAAGAACGCAAGCAGGTGATCGGCACCACGTACACATCGTTTTCATGATCGTAACGGGCAAAAGGGGAATTGGCAGTCACCACCGCCATGAAAGACGGTTCGTTGTTGCGAGCAGCGGGGTTCGACCGAACTTTGCTGCGCAGGCGATTGAGGTTCGCAATGGCATCGGGGACCTTGTTCTCGCCGAGCTTCACTTCGATGCCCGCCCATCGGCCATCGCGAAGCTCGATGATCGCATCAACCTCCAGGCCATCGGCATCTTGGTAATATCGCAACGGATCGGCAGGAGCTTCCGGCAAGACCGATGCGTACACACGCAGATCGCGGATGCAAAGCGACTCGAACAGAAGCCCGAACGTTTGGGCGTCGGCAAGCAACCTGTCGACGTTCATGCCAAGCAACACGGCCGGAATGGACGGATCGGCGAAATATCGCTTGGGCTTGCTCCGCACGCGAGACTTCGAACGCACCGGCGCGTCCCAACCGAAAAGCTCTTCGACAAAGTAGAGATCCTTGAAGACATTGAGATACAGCGATACCGTTTCCCGCGAGAGCGCGGACCGTCCGTCGCCAAGGGCATCGGCGGCGAGAGTTTCAAGCGTGGCTGAAGTCGCGACGTTGCGTGCAAGCGAGGCAGCCAGCTTTCGTGCAGTGTGGGAAACTCCTCCTTTCCTCGGCACGCTCACCTCGAAGAGGGCGTCGAGATATTGCTCGACCGTCGCGGCGGCGGCATCCGGGCTCGCTCCTACAAGAGCAGGCCACCCACCTCGACAGATCGATTCAGCGATCGACCGTAAACCCGAACCGTCGACGAGATCCGGTTTGAACGACCCCTCGAACAAACCCTTAAGGGACACTGTACCCGTCGACGCCCCCTCCTCCCAAAGGCTCATGGTGTGCATGCAGACGCGGGCGATACGCCCTGCGCCGCTATGCGTCACCTTGTCTTTTTCAGGCGTGGAAGAGCCCGTCAAAAGATAGCTTCCCTTTCGAGAGCCGGATGCGTCGATGGCCCGACGCGCCGCGTCCCAAATGGAAGGCACCTCCTGCCATTCGTCGACGACATGAGGCTGCGCACCTTCCAAAGCCAAAGCAGGATCTGCGGCTACCAGGTTTTTCACACGCTCATCGTCTATGCGAACCACGCTTTCGCCGAACGCGAGAGCGCTCCAGGTTTTTCCGCACCATTTCGTCCCCGCCACTTCGACCGCGCCGAACAAATCAAGCAACGAACGTATGCGCGCATCCACAACGCGCGGAAGATAGCCGACAGGTTTTTCGGAGCCATAGCGAAGCCCATCCCGCATTTCAACCGTCCTCGGAGTTAATCGACATTTTCGAGGTATTATATTTGGCATTTTCGAGGAAATCTACCCGGCATTTTCGAGAGAGTTGCAACCAGAGGTTGATTGCCATTGGACGTGCAACCAACGGTCGATTGTCAAACCTCATGCAAAATGACAGGCACTCAGCCTGTCATAAGGCGTTTTACCGGACATTGAGCGGGTTGATTGCCATTGGACGCGCAGAAAGCGAGGGCATTACACTTGCCCTGGCAATCAACCGAGCGAAACCAGCGGCAACCAGCTGCAAACCCGAAGCCTGCAGCGACCGCGTCGCGGCATCCCGCTAGAGCTTCGGCACGACGAGGGTTCGCACGACGCTGTCCACGTACATCATGTCCGTGCTGTTCCCGCTCGCGTACAGGTAGATGATGTTGTCCCATTCCGCAATGCCCGCCGCCTCGTAGGCGCTGCGCTTGCGCTTGTGGCCCTCGACGTAGGCGGGATCGTCCATCATGCCGCAGAACTCCAGGTAGAACTCCTTGCCGCCCGCGCCCTCGAAGGTGAAATCCGGATGGAAGGTCGCGCCGCCCGCTTCAAGCTCCTGCTCGTAGCGGAAGGGTATCCCGTAGCTGTACAGCGTCTCGGCGATGAGCACCTCGGCCTTCGACCGCATGCGCTCGCCTCGCGACGTGCGCAAAGTGCGGCCCTCGGGCAAGTAGTCGCTCGGCCCAGGCGCCTCGGCGCCCCACGCCGCATGCGACGCGATGCGCTGCTCGTCGGTCGCGTCGAGAGAGAGCGCGACCGTGTCCACAAGGGGATGGTAAAACGCATCGAGAGGCAGATCCCGATAGGCCGAGGACAGGCTTCCCACCACTTCCTCAGGGTCGAAGCGCTTGTAGCGGCGCACGGCGCGCTCGAGCGTGCGCACATCGTGGTCGATGACGGCCAGCGCCTTGCGAAGGTACTCCTTGCGCGCGAAGGTCGCCACGAGATCCGGACGCCGCGTGATGCCCCGACGCGACGGGCGCTCGCCGTCGCGCACTTCGACGTAGTAGCGCTCGCCGTCAGCCGCCTTCACATGGACGAGCTTGCCGTCGGGCATCCCTTCAAGCTCGAACTCGTAGCGCGTGCGCGCTTCTTGAAGCTGAGCGAGGGCGTTTTCAAGCTGCTGATATATCACCGTGCGCTCCTTTCCGAGGATACGGTAACGAAACTGAAATAATTACTTAATATTTTACCGTATGAGGATCACAAGGGGGTGAAAACCCCTTGTGAAAGGGGTTTTCAACCTCAAAACAGCGCAATTTGGCGCAAAATCTCGGATTCGACGCCTGAAATTCAGGCAAACGGTACAATATGGAAAAATTTCTCTCGATTCTTTACCGTAAGACTTCACAGAGGAAAACGGCCCATCGGGACAGGCATGAAAGGTGCCGAGAGCGCGAAAACCGGCAAACGAACAGAGGCGAAAACGTCTGGCGCATCTATGCGGAAAGGCTTGCAAAGGGAGTTCGCGAAGCAGCGCGCGAGCCTGCGGGGTGCGCGAGGCCACGCGAGTGCGCAACCCGCCCGAGACGCGTCAAATTCCTGCAAGACCGACGGGAACCGCGCGCGAGAACCCACGGAGCGCACGAGTGCGCAAACCCCCAACCCGCTCAAGAAGTGCCAAATCCCGCGAGGCCGATAGGAATCGTGCGCAAGCGACCCCTTCCCCGAGCAGGGCGCAAAAGGGCGGCTAGCCCTCCCTCGCCGCCGGGACGCCCGCCTTCGCGCCGCCCTTCCCCGTCCGATCTCCCCGCCGCGTCGCAGGCTGGTCCACGAACCCCTCGGAAAACGCGCTGGGAACGACGAGCGTGCCACCGGACTGCTCCACGCTCTCGTAGGCCAGATGCATCGTGCGAAGCCGCAGGGCGTCGCCCTCGCCTCCGTAGACCTCGGCGGCGTCCGAGAGCATTTCCGAGATGTCCTTCTCGGCCTCGGCCAACACCATGCGGGCATTCTTCTTGCGTTCGGCCACGGCCTCCTGCGCCATGGCGCGCTGCAGCTCCTTCGGAATGACGATGTCGCGGATCTCCACGTCGATGATGGTGATGCCCCATGGATTGAGCTTCTCCTCGATGACCTCCTTCAGCTCTTCGTCCAGCTGGTCGCGCCGCGTGGCCACCTCGGCCACGGTCGCGCGGCCGATGGCCTTGCGCATGGCGGTCTGGGCGACCCACGACACGGCCGACGCGTAGTCCTCCACTTCGACAGCCGCGTTCTTCGCACTCCACACCATCCAGAACAGCACGGCGTCCACGTTGACGGGCACGAGATCGCTCGTAAGCGTCTCCTCCGCACCGAAGTACGTGGCGGACACGCGCTGATCGACGCGCAGCGTGTAGAACTCGATGATGGGCCAGGTGAACACGATGCCCGGACCGGCCACGCGGTTGAACTTGCCGAAGCGCAGCACCACCGCCTTCTCCCACTCCAGCACGACATGCACGGACGAGGAGGCCAGCCACCCTGCCACAACCGCGACGGCGAGCGCCGCCAAGCCGACGCCTCCCGCCGCCAGCTGGGCTGCAACCAACACGATGGCGAAAGCCGCCGCGAACACCGCCACCGCGAACACAACGGCGCCGTTGCGCGAGGCCCTTGGGCGACCCGTTTCGAGATGGGCCCCGCCGTCCGGCCAGGACGCTCCCGCCCCCGCGCTCGCACCCGCCGGCATCGAGGCGAAGACAGACTCCCCCGCCGCCCCCGCCGACGCGGGCGCCCCTTCGTGCCTTCTGCGCTTCATGGCCATGCTCCTTCCCCCGATGCGCCGATCAGCCGTCGACGCGCCGCCTCTCCTTCGCCTCGCGGACACCGCGTGCGAACTGCTCCTCGATATCCTCAAGCGACATGCCCAGCTCGAAGCAGCGCTTGAGGTACTCCTGCGTCACGATCTCGGCCGTGGACGAGATGCTCACCCCCGGCTTGTCGCTCACGTCCGAAACGAACGCGCCCTGCCGGCGCTTCGACTGGATGTAGCCGTCCTGCTCAAGGCTCATGTACACCTTGCTCACGGTGTTGTAGTTCACCTCGACGTCGGCGGCCAGACCGCGCACCGTGGGCAACTGGTCGCCCGGCTTGTAGTACCCCGACGTGATGAGGTAGATGAACCGGTTCTTCAGCTGCAACCAGATGGGGATGCTGCTTTTCTCGTCGATCTCGAAAAGGGCCACGTATCGTTTCCTATTCCAGCCGAAGCGCGAAAGCGCTCGACGTCTCTTCCAATTCCAAGGCGCGATGCCCGCCGGCGTCCACAATCGACGCGCGCAGGCAGAAGCCTCCCACCAGCACGAGCACCGCCGCGACCGCAAGCGTCGCGCGCGCAAGGTCGGGCCGCATGCGGGCAGAGGCCGCCTCGAGCGCGAAGGGTGCGACGAGGCCGCACCCCGCGAAGCCGACCCACCACAGCGCCGCATGCGCGCCCGCCACAAGGCTCTCGGCGGACGCGGCCCGCGCGGGATGGTCGCTTGCGAGCGCGAGGCCCGCGAACAGCGCCGCGCACGCCGCCTCGAGCGCGACGATCGCGAGATCGGCCCGCGCGAACCGGCGCGCAAGGCGCGCGGCGCACGCGTCGAGGGGCCCTGCGAAGCGCGCACATGCAAGCAGGACGGCGATCCCGCACGACAGCGACGACAGCGCGAACAGCACGGGCACGAGCGGCGTGCGCCACAGGGCGACGCCGACGGCGCTCTGCAGAAGCAGACCCGTGTACAGCATGACGACGGCGCCCGACGCCGCAGCCGCCGTCTCGACGACGACCACCGCCGCGCGCGGCACGACCGGCACATACGCGAAGCGCACGGCCGCCAGAAACGCCACGCACGCGACGAGCAGCGCCACCGCGTAGGCGCCCACGACGATGAGCGAGGGCACGGCGCTCGTCAGCAGCGCATCGAGCCGATCAGGGCGACCTAGATCGAACATGAGGCATAGCGCGCCAAGCGCAACCGCCGCGAGACCAACGAGCAGGCCGAACGCCACGATGCGCTCGGACGGGCGCGCCTCGTCAAGCGACGCGCGCGCACGCATGCCGAACGGCTCGCGCACCCACGCGAGATCGACGAGGCAAGCGAGCACGATCGCGCCGGCCCCCGCGCCCCCGAGGAACAGGTAGGCCACAACCAAGATGCCGAACACGACCCCTCCTCGCCCTCGTATCCCCGTCGTCCTCGCCGTCCGAAACGCGTGCCAAGCGCGCGCCACCGCACATGCGACACTTCGCGGTTCGCAGCTTGCAGCCTGCGGCTTGCAACGCAAGGATCGCGCCGAGACGCGCCTCGCAAAACGCATCTGCACCCAAGCCGCGCGCAACGCGCCGCGCGGAAAACGCTTCCCCGCCCAGTATGGCACAAAACCGTCTCCCTGCATATGACACCGTGTCATATATCCAAAGAAAAGGAAGGGGAGCGCCCGACAGGATCGCGATCAAAGGGGCCTATGCACGAAAAGGATCGGAACATGGCCACGAAACCGCGCTCTGGCACGGATCGAGCCCATTTCAGCGGCGCATCGCCTCTAGCGAAATTGCCGACCTGGGCTTTCGCCGCGAAGGAACGCCCTCCCGAGACGAAGGAGCGCCGTCGCCGTGCCAGAACGCGGTTTCGTGGCCATTTTTCAGCCGAAAACGCGCACGGAGACGTCGGAAGGCCGACATCGAGGGGCCGCGCTCCCGCATTTCCCGAAACGCAGACGGCCCCGCACGCGGCGGGCCCGCCCAAGAACCGAAGGGCCGCGCCGTGCGACGCCCCAACTCCGACGCCGCACGGCCGCGCGCCGCCTACGGGCGGTCGCAACGGCGGGCTCGCACCGCGCGCACGACGGCGCTCGCGTTGAGCGCTAAGTGCACAAGCAGCAGCGCCAGCAGGACCTTCGCTGACGCGGCGTGCAGGGGGTCCCAGAAGAAATAGCCCCGCGCGTACAGCCCGAGCGCGGGCAGCACCGCGCCGGACACCATGGCGCCCGACACCGCGCAGGCAGCGAGCGCAACCACGATCAGGCCGTTCAGGACGGCCCGCCCCGCCGCGGCCGCGCCGCGGGCGGGTGCCGCGCCGCGTCGCGCGCAGTGGGCCAGCAGCGCCGCGACCACGGCGACGCCCAACCACTCGTGGGCCCCGACGCCCGTGAGCGCCGGGACGGCGACCAGCGCGTAGGCCGCGATCAGCACGGCGTCGAAGACGATCCTGCGCATCCCCCTCACCCCGCCTTCCGAACGAGGGCGACGAGCCCCACGGCCAGCGCCACGGGGGCGAGCACCCAGAGGTTCAGGCTCGCGTCGGACGCCTGATGGTAGCGGCCCGAGAGCGAGTCCCACGCATGGCACTCGGTCGAGGCGCACGAGACTTCGGGGCACGTCATCTCGTGCACGCCGTCGGGCTCGGGCACGTCGTCGAAGCCATGGCACGCGTCCGACGCGCACCCCGCGACCGGGCAGGGGGAGCCGGGCTCGATGCGCGCGACACCCGTCGAGGGCTCGGCGAGCGAGCCCGCCCCGTACACGGCCGCGCACGCCAAGACGAACGCGGCCAGCGTCATGAGAACCTTGCGAACCATGGAGCCTCCTCGGGCGGGCCGAACTCCCCGTCCGGCCCGCCATCGCACACCCTAGCGCGGACGCTTCGCCGAGCCGAGCGGCAGGAGCTTCAGCCCGAGGCACAGCATGAGCGCCCCGAGGCCGAGCACGCCCAGCGCCACGCCGAGCTCGAGCGGCGTCGGCCAGTACACGAGGCCCTGGTAGGCCGCCTCAAAGCCCCCCTCCCAGTCCGTGACCGTCATGGCGTTCGCTTGGAACGCGTAGTCGAGGTTCGGAATCTGGAAGCCGCCCACCAGAAGCTGCACGCGCTTGCAGAAAATGCCCGCGATGGCCAGAAGCGACGCGACCACGATCAGGCCGTTTCTGCGCAGCGCCGGGGCGAAGCACACCACGGCGGCCACCGCGCAGCCGACGACTTCGACCCAGAAGAACGGCGCGAGCGGGCCGGAGACGAGCATGGCAACCGTCTCGGCCCCCTCCCCGCCCGGAAACGCCTCAGTGAGCAAATCGCATCCGAAGAAGTACAGATCGACGCACAGAAACGCGCCGAGCATCTTCACAAGGCGCTCCAGATGGCGCCGCTCAAGCGAGATGTAGCCCGCGCGGCGCAGCGCGATCACCACCACGAGCACGAGCGCCGTACCGCACACGAGCGCCGAGCTCACGAACCACGGCGCCAGAAGCGCCGTGTGCCAAAGGTCGTGCGCTTGCTGGAGGCTGAATATCCACGCGGTCACGGAGTGCACCAGCACCGCGCACACGAGCGCGATCACGCTCACCACGCGCAGGGCAACCGGCGACACCTTCCCCGCCTCGGCACGCAGCGTGGCCCACAGGTAGACCACCGACAGGACGAGGTACGTTCCCAGCACGAGGATGTCCCACATGAGCGGGCTTCCCAGGTTGGAGTACGCGAACAGCTCCCACACCCGGAAAGGCTGTCCCAGGTCGACCACCACGAAGCCGATGGCGAGCACCGTGCAGCAGATGCTCGTCCACACCGCCACCTTGCTGATGCCGCCGAAGCCCTCCATGCCGAAGGCCTTCGGCACCGAGCTGATGATGAGGCCGCCGGCCGACAGGCCCACGAAGAACATGAACATCGTGATGTAGAGCCCCCAGGAGTCGAGGTTGCGCATGCCGGTCTGCGCCATGCCGCCGGAAAGCTGCACGCCCCAGAGCGCCAGCCCCGCGACGGTCACGGCAGCCGCCACGACGATGGCGACGTTGAGGCCCCGGCCTCCGAAGCGCCCGCCCGCGGCGGGAGCGGTCGCGGTCGAAACCGCAGGTGCATTCTCAGTCATGATGCCCCCTTTACACGAGGTAGTAGACGGACGGATCGGTGCCGCGCTCGGGCAAAAGCTGCTTGTACTCGCGATCCCGGATGAGCTGCGACACCTCGGAGTTCGGATCGTCGAGATCGCCCCAGTGGCGGGCACGGCCGACGCAGAGATGCATGCACGCCGGCTCCTCCCCCTTCGAGATGCGGTGGTAGCAGAAGGTGCATTTCTCAACCACGTGCTTCTGATGCACGGGGACGTCTTTGCCGCCCACGGCGTAGTCCATATGGTACTGGGGCTCCTCCCAGTTGAAGCTGCGCACGCCCGTGTAGGGGCACGCCGACATGCACATGCGGCAGCCGATGCACTTGTCGTAGTCCTGACGCACGACCCCCGTCTCGGGGTCCTTGTACGTGGCCCCCACGGGGCACACCTTCACGCACGCGGGGTTGTCGCAGTGCTGGCAGCCCATGGCGATGAACCCGAGTTTGAGGTTGTCGGGATAGCTCCCGCCCACCATGTCGAAACCCACGCCGCCTCCGTTGTCGGTGAGGATGCGGTTCCACCACACGTCGTTGGGCAGGTTGTTCTCCAGCTTGCACGCCATGGCGCACACATGGCAGCCGATGCATTTCTTGGTGTCGATCACCATTCCGTAGCGGGTCATCACTTCACCTCTCCCTCGTACTTGCGCACCTCGACAAGCGTGTCGTCGAACGAGGTGTTCTGATGCATGGTGTTCAGATGGTCGTTCGTCAGCTCTTGGTAGCTGCCGGCGACGTAGAGGTCGCGCGGCCAACCCTTCGGCGAAGACACCATGCCGGGTCGCACGCCCATGTCGAACTTCGCCTTGCACACGCAGTGCCCGCGGTCGTTGTACGCCTCCACGTAATCGCCGTCCGCAATGCCGCGGCTCTCGGCGTCGACGGGGTTCATGCGCAAAAACGGCTCGGGGTCAAGCTCGCGCAGAATGGGCGCGTAGTTGAACTGCGTGTGCATGTGCCACCGCGTGCGCTCGCAATAGTGGTACAGGGGGTACTTCCCATGTTGCTCGCTGCCATCGTATGCCTCGTTCGGCTCATGGTACGTAGGCAGATGGTAGAACTCCTTGTCAATGGGCTTGCCGATGTTGATGCGGGCGCCGGGATTCTCAACGTAGAACTCCAAACGTCCGGAAAGCGTGGGAAACCGCTGATCCTCCCAGTGAACCCAGTTCTCCTCGCGATCGGCGATGACGCCCTCCTTGCGCAGGTTGTCCAGGCTGATGCCCAGCTTCGCACCGGCTTCCGTGTCGACGATGACGCGCATCATCTCCTCGTTCGTCTTGGAATAGAATTTCGTGCACGCGTCGTTGCCAAGATGCTTCGATATCTCGCGGAAGATGTCGACGTCCTCTTTGGCCTCGCCGATGGGCTCCACCACCTTGTTCGCGTGGTTGATGAAGGGAACGTGGGACGCGCCCTGTATCCATTCGTATTCGAAATAATGGGTGCATGGCAGCACGATGTCGCTATAGCGCACGGTGTCGGAGAACTCCAGATCGTTCGTCACGATGCAGTTGATCTTCGGAAGCATCTCGTCGATAATGCGCTTTTGGGCGGCGTAACTGCCCACCGGGTTCGCCCCCACGTTGTACAGCAAGCGAACGGGGAACTCCTTGCCCAGGTACTGCCCCGTCTCCAAAATCTCGTTCAGGGCAAGCCACGGGATATCGTTCGCAAGCCCTGTCAGGCCGTTCGGGAACAGATCGGGCGTGCGGTTCAGATAGGGCTTGTCTTTGCCGAGATGCCCGATGGAAGCGCCCTTCTTGCCGATATTCCCCGTGATCGCCGCCATGGTGGCCCACGTCATGCCCATGACCTCGCAATTGTCGTACAGGTGGTAGCCGGCGTAGATGGTCGAGGGAGCGTCCTGGGCGTACATGCGCGCAAGCTCCACGATGGTGTCGGCGGGAACCTCGGTGATCTTCTCGGCCCATTCGGGCGTGCATTCCGCCATGTGCTCTTTGAGCAGCGTCCAAGCGGTGGTCACCTTCACGCCGTCCACCTCGTAGCGCCCTTCGAGCGCGGGATTTGCCGTCTCGTTGATGGCGCCGCGCGCGTTCGCATCGGCATCCCACACCACGTAATCGGCGGTCTGCTCAAGGGTGGGGACCTTGTTCGCCTTGGAGGCCTGGAGGAGCAGCATGCCGTAGAACGGATACTCCGGCAACTGCGCGGGGCCGTCCTCGCCGAAATCGGTGGAACGGAGGAAATGCCCGTTGTCCTCCCTCACCAGCAGAGGAGCGCACGTTTTTTCGCGCAGGAAGTCCGTGTCGTACCACTCATTGGCGATGACGACGTTCAGAATGGCCATGCCGAGCGCAGGATCCGTCCCCGGTTTGATGGGCACCCACTTCGTCGCCTGGGAGGCGGCAACGGTGTACGTGGGGTCAATGACCACCAGATTCGAGCCCGCCTCCTTGGCTTCGATGCAGAAATGCCAATTATGAGGTTGGGAGTTCGGCGGGTTGGTGTCCCAGATGAAGAGTGTCTTCGCAAACCGGTAGTCGCCGGACATGTTACGCTGGTTGAAATCCCAACCGCCTCCGGTGACCTGACCGATACCGTGAAGATCGCCGTAGTCCAAGCACACGTCGAGCGTCGTGTAGCCGTTCACGTTGGCGAAGCTGTTTCCCGTGAACGATCCTCCGTACACACCGAAGGAGTTTCCCGCCGAGCGCAAGAACAGGTTGGATCGCGCACCGTAGTTCTCGGTGTTGTACTTCAACGTGTCGGCGACGAGTTTGGCGGCCTCGTCCCACGACAGACGTTCCCATTCGTCGCTGCCGCGGTTTTCGACGTGGGGCTCTTCGATGCTCCACGTCGCGCGCTTCAGCGGATACTTCACGCGATTGAAATCGTACAGTCGGTTCGCATGGCTGAAACCGCGGTTGCAGATTCGCTCGTAGGCCGGATACGGTATGTTCTCGTTCGAGCGTATGTTGACCATCCTGCCCTCGCGGACGGTCGCGACAAGCGAGCACGTCCCCTGGCAGTTGCAGCCGCACACGCACACGACATCGTGCTCCTCTGGCGCGCCGCCGTCGGATCCGTCTGCCGCAAGCGCGCTCATCGTCGCCGTGCCGCTTGCCGCAGCGACGCCCGCCACGGCGGCCGAGGTTTTGAGAAAGCTTCTGCGAGAGATCCCCTTTCGAGGAACTTGAAACTCCGCCATTCCTCCTCCTAAGAACTGGTGGAACATGAAGAACGCCCTGTGCATTCTCCCCCGTCAGGACGCAAGCGCCATGCATGAGCGCCTCGTCCATGCGCGAGGCTGGCCACCTCCCCGCGGCCCTCAGTGTACGCTCATTATCGCTTTGTCGCAAGCTATTGCGACAATTTGGATTATTCTATTTTGGGGATATAATCACGTCGCCGGCGGCCTCGTCGGCCATCCGGGTGACGTCCTCGAGCTGAACAGGAGCGGCATCCTCTGCCGACTCGACCTTGAGTTCGCGAAGCGCGCGCACCCCGTCCGCTTCGACCGCGATGCCCGTGGACACGCATGGCTGGACCAACCTCCCGCCACGTGCGCGCACGCGCGATGCCGCAGACAGCCACCTCGGATGAAACGATGTCGCGTCCGCGCCGTCGTCTTCAACGAAGTCCGTGCACCCCAACGCGCCCAAAGCCTCGCGCACCGGCGCGCGATCGGCGCCGAACACCACGCCGGCCTTCAGGAAGAAGTCGTCGCGATCGAAGGCGTGGCATGCGCTGATATCGGCATGCGGCTCGTTGATGATGCGCATCTGCGCCCGGTGCTTGTTCTCAAGGGAACAGTAATGCATGCTCAGCCCAAGCCCGTGCTCATGCGCCCACAGCATGAGCCGAAGGCACAGCTCCTCGCTGCCGTCCACGGCAAGCGAGCCCGCGTACTCGTAATCGTAGGCCACGCGGTAGGGAGGGTTGCGCAGGACAAGGCCCAGCGCCTCGAACACCTCCCAGTTCCACATGGGGTAGGCGAATTCCAACAGGTTGATTCCCTGGGCGCCCGCAGCGTCGATGCGCCGCAGCACCTCGCGCATCTGCTCCTCGGTTCCCGGGATCGGAGGCATCTCGACCATCACCGCAAGCCCCGCTCGTTTCGCCAAGCCCATGTTCGCCAGCACGGCATCGAGCACGTGCGGAGGATCGTCCTGCTTGATCGAGAAGCGTACCTCGTCCAATCCGCACAAGTGCAGCCGTTCGGCCAAATCTGCATCGAGCAGATCGCCTGACGTGTACATGCGCAGATGGGCAGCGGGGAAAAGCGCGCGAGCGCGGGAGAAGAACGCGCAGGCCTCGTCCGGATAGAGCAAAGGTTCGCCGCCGGACAGGGCAAGGCACGCCAGGCTCGCGTCGCCGGCGGCCAGATCGTCGAGCTGGTCGCGCCACGGGAACGGATGCTCGCAGTAGTACGCGAATCCCTCTTGGTTGGGGTTGAAGCAGAAGAAGCAGTCGCGATGGCAGTTGTTCGAGAGGGCGAGCGTGCGGCTTGCACAAGAGCCCGTGCATGCGACGCAGCCGGGACTCAGACGGCCGAGCGCCACACTCGCCCCTCCGTTGCGAACGCGCGCGCCCACCGCCCGCAACTTCTCCATCAAAGCATGCGCCTCCTCGCGCACGTCGTCGCGCGGAGCGAACGTCACGCCCGTCTCCTCGAGGGCTCGTAGATGCTCGGCCTCTATCTCCTCGTACAGCTCAAGCGCGGCACGCGCAGCCGGATTGTCGTCGAACGACGCCATGAAACCCCCTTCTTCCACGAACCGTCGGCGCGGCCAAGCCGCCCGCCACAGGGGAAGGGCCGCGCCCGCTTTTCGCCGCGATGACCGGTCTTCGCCGTCTCGCCTTCCTGCGCTGCGGCGTGCAGCGCGGGCGCTACCCCAGATACGCCGACAGAAGGCGCGCGACAGCGCGGTAATACGGCACGCGAGCCTCCACTGCCAGACGATCCGCGAAGCGCGGGGCGAACGTGCGCAGATGGTCGGTCACAAATCGCTCGTAGGCCGCACCAGCACCGCCGTCGGGAAGGTCGCCCGTAGAAGGCCCGTCGGGATGGGGCTCGACGATGCCCGCCTCGACCGACGCCAGGTGCTGCAGAAGCTCGAACTCGGTCGCGATATGGTCGAGCGGCTCGTTCGGAGCGCCTTCGGCCTGGCCGAGGCCGCAATCCTTGCAGAAGCGCTCCACGGCCATGCTGTGCGGGTTCACGAACATCAAGGGCTGTACGCCGTCGTCGCCCGCCCGCCAAAAGCCCTCGTAGGGGCTGCACGCCGCCTGGGGCGCACCCACGAAGAGCCGGGTGGCCTCGGCGCGAAGCGCGTGCAGCTCCGTGTCCTCGACGCCAGCCGCCCAATCGGAAGGCAGCGCGATGCCCAGCGCGTCCCATATCTCGCGCGCCGCATCGGCCCATTCCCCCGAAGCCACGATCCGCGCCAGCGCATCATCGGGATAGCGCAGGCTCAAGGAAAGCAGCTCGCATGCCGAAGCCCGCACCTGCCACGTTTCAGCGCCCATCGTCTCCCCCTCGATCACGGCCATCCCCTGTCTCCTCGCCAAACCCCTGGCTGCATGCCCCGCTCGGAAGCGTCCCGGCATGGAGCCCTCGCGTCTTTCGGCAGTCAGATTATCACAATGTTTTGCGACATTCAACCTATTGGGCGCGAGCGGGCAGCGGCGGCGCGCAGGAACGACGACGGGCCGATCTGCATGCCGGCCCGCAACGAGAGGCGGGTACGACGAAGGACCTGCAGCCGAAAGCGAGCCCTCTCCTGAGGAGGCGCAAAGGGGAAGGCGGGGCGAACGCACAGCGAGGCGCAATTCGGCGAAACGCGATCCATGGCGTGGGACGGATCCCTGCAAGGCACGATACGCAGCCTCGAATCCCTTTGCAAAGCCGAACGCCAATCGCATGGCTACGCGCGTCCCGAGCGAACCGCCCGGTTCGCATGCCCTCGCATATCCCGAACAGGCCGCACGGCCCGCAACAGAGGCAAGACCGCTAAAGCAACGCGAAGCGATAGAAAGCTCTGCCCGCTTCCCCAAGCTCGGAATCGCACGCCCTGCCCTGGCCCGTTGGCAAGCGCTCCTCAGCCTGCTCGGCACCGCCGCCCCGCCCCTTTTCCGTCGTTCTCGCCCCAATCGGCTCATGCCATCCCATTCCCAAGACGAATCGGTAACGAATCTGATAATTTCCCATGATATTTTACCGAATCATGAACAAACACCGCCTATGAAACGGAATGGGGCAGCTTCCAGCCCTGCATAGGGCAGAAAAGCACCGAAAAACGGGCGAGAAACCTTTCTTTGTGGAAGATGGGGGTGCGGACAAAAAGTTGGACACTCCGGTGTCCGGATTGGAGTCCGCATGTACCCGTTGGAGACCAGGGAGCTCGCCGTGGAGGCCGTCGCGGCGGGGTTCAGCCTGACCGAGGCGGCCGAGC
>NZ_PPEL01000042.1 GCF_002899695.1 Rubneribacter badeniensis | reverse complement strand
GCCCCCCCCCTGTCACGCCCCCACGCCTCGGTGCCATCAGCGCAAACCCGGAGCGATCGAGGGAGGGTGCACGCGCTCGTAGTAGCGCAGGATCTCCTGGGCCGTCTCCTCCACGGCCCGGTTCTCCGTGTTGACGACGATGCAGCCCAGCTTGCGCATGAGCGAGCGGGCCTTCTCGAGGTCCTCGTAGACGTACTCGGGATCAGCGTAGCGCGACGCCACCCCGACGGCGCGCCCGAGGCGGCGCTGCCGGATGCCGATGAGCACCTCGGCGGTCGTCATCAGGCCGAACAGGCGGGTCCGATCAACGCTCGCCAACTCGGCGGGCGGCTCGGTGGACGGATCGAGCGGGATGTTCGCCACCTTGTAGCCCTGCTGGGACAGATAGATCGACGTGGGGGTCTTCGACGAGCGCGACACGCCCAGAAGCACGATGTCCGCCTGGTGCAGCTCCTGCGGGTTGCGTCCGTCGTCGTGGGCGATGGTGAACTCGATGGCCTCGATGCGCTGGAAGTAGTACTGGTCGGCCACGTGCAGGCCGCCGGGCTTCGTGGACGGCTCGCGGCCCGTCATGCGCGAGATGGCCCCGATGGCGTCGGTGACCAGATCCACCGCCACGATGTCGTCGCGCTCGGCGGCGTACTCGGCCAGCTGGCGCGATAGCACGCGATCCACGAGCGTGTAGAACACAAGCATGCGCCCATCGCCGGTGTTGCGCGCGTGGACGGCGCTGTGCTCGTCGACGAAGCGGCGTATCTCCTCGAAGCGGCGCACCTTCGGCAGCACCTCGATGGTGGGGTTCGTGACGCCGAACTGGGCGGCGGCGGCGCGGGCCACCGCCTGGGCGGTGAGCCCCACCGAGTCGCTGATCACGTGGATCGTGGGCAGCTCGGTGGAGCTTCCGTAGGCGATGAAGTCGGCCATGGCGGCTACCGTGCCCCCTTCGCCATCTTGCCGAAGTCCGCCACGCCCTCGAACACGGCCACGAAGCGGTTGAGCAGCCGCAGGCGGTTCTCGCGCAGCGCCCGGTCCTCGTCCATGACCATGACGCCCTCGAAGAAGGCGTCGACGGGCTTGCGCAGGCCGGCGAGCTCGGCGAGGGCCGACGGGTAGTCGTCGGCGGCCAGCGCGCTCCCCACGCGGCTCTCGGCCTGCGCGACCGCGCACGACAGCGCGCGCTCCACCTCGGAAAGCAGACCCTCGTCCACCTCCGCGCCAAGCGATGCGTCGCGCAGGTTGTTCGCGCGGGCGAAGGCCGTCGCCAGATCTGCGAACGCGTCGGGGTCGCCCTCGCGCGCCGCGTCGAGAGCGCGCACCCGCGACGCGAACTCGACAGGCTCGCGCACGCCCGCGGCCAGCACCGCGTCGATCGTGTCGGGGGCGCGGCCCTCGTCGCGCAGCAGCACCTTCGCGCGCGCGATGAAGAAGTCCGCCACCTCCTCGCGCACCGCCTGCGCGTCGAAGGCGACGCCTTGGGCCGCGTAGGACGCAAGCGCCGCGTCGATGGCGCGCACGAGCCCGACGCGAAGCGGCAGCCCCTCGTCGAGCAGCATGGACAGGATGCCGAGCGCGCTGCGCCTCAGCGCGAACGGATCGGACGACCCCGTGGGGCCCTGTCCTGCGGCGATGAGGCCGCAAATGGTGTCCAGCTTGTCGGCCATGGCGACGATGCGCCCCGCCGCGGACGCCGGCAGCGCGTCGCCGGCGAAGCGCGGGCGATAGTGGTCGGCGATGGCGCAGGCGACCTTGTCGCCCTCCCCGCACGCGGCGGCGTAGTAGGACCCCATGACGCCCTGCACGCTCGTGAACTCCACGACGGCGCTCGTCACGAGGTCGGCCTTCGCAAGGTGCGCGGCCCGTTCGGCTACGGCCGCGTCGGCCGCGGACAGCCCCGCGTCGGCCGCGAGGTGCCGCGCGAGCGCCGTGATGCGCTCGGCCTTCGCGCGCATCGTGCCGAGCGATTCTTGGAACACCACCTCGTCCAAACGCTCCACGTAGGCCTCAAGCGGGCGCTTGAGGTCCTCCTCGTAGAAGAACTTCGCGTCGGACAGGCGCGCGCGCACGACGCGCTCGTTGCCGTCTGCGATGGTGGCAGCGCACGCCGGATCGCCGTTGCTCACCACGATGAAGCGGTTCGTGAGCTTGCCGTTCTCGTCGTAAAGCGGGAAATAGCGCTGGTGCATGAGCATCGCGTCCACGATGATCTCCTCGGGCACCTGCAAGAACTCCTCGTCGAACGCGCCGACGAGCACGGTGGGCTGCTCGCAGAGGTTCACGACCTCCAAAAGCGTCTTCTCGGGCAGCTCGGCGCGCGCGCCGCATTCCTCCTCGATGCGGGCGACGCCCTCGCGGATGGCCCGCTCGCGCGCCTGCTCGCTCGTCACCACGTGGGCGCCCTCGAGCACGTCGAGAAGGGCGCGGGCCGTCGGCACCTCGTGCGGCCCAGGCGAAAGGAAACGATGGCCGCGCGTCAGGTTGCCGGCCTCAAGGCCCGCGAAGCGCACGGGGACGACGCGCTCGTCGAGCATCGCCACGATCCAGCGCACCGGACGCGAGAAGTACTCGCTCGTCGAGCCCCAGCGGCACGACTTCGGCCACGCGATGCCCGCGATCACGCCCTCGAGCACCTCCGGCAAGAGCTCCGCCGCGTCGCGCGCCTCCACGCGGCGCGTGGCGAACACGTACTCGACGCCCTTCTCCTCGCGCACCTCGAGCGCGCCCACGTCCACGCCCTTGCCGCGGGCGAAGCCGACGGCGGCCTTCGTGGGGTTGCCCTCGGCATCGAAGGCGATCTTGGCCGACGGGCCGCGGAACGTCTCCTCAAGGGCTTCGGTGGATTCGGCCACGTCCTCCACGATGGCGACGAGGCGGCGCGGCGTCGTGTGGACGGCCACCTCGCCGTGCGGGATGCGCACGGCGTCGAGCGCGTCGGGCACGAGGCGGGCCAGCTGCGCGGTCGCGCGGTGCAGGTCGAACGCCGGGATCTCCTCGGTGCCGATCTCGAACGCGAGCGTGTGCAGGTTACTCACGGCCTTCCTCCTTCCCCGCCGCGGACGCGGCGGCCTCGCCCTCCTCGGCGGGCGCGATGCCCACCACGTGCTCCATGTAGCTCGCGCAGCACGCCTTCGCGAGCGTGCGCACGCGCAGGATGTAGGCCATGCGCTCGGTGGCCGAGATCACGCCGCGCGCGTCGAGCAGGTTGAACGCGTGGCAGCACTTGAGCACGCTGTCGTAGGCCGGCAGCGGCAGGTTCGCCTCCAGCGTGCGCAGGCACTCGGCCTCGCGGTCGTTGAACTCCTGGAACAGAAAGTCGGTGTCGGCCACCTCGAAGTTGTAGCGCGAGTACTGGCGCTCGTTCTCGAGGTACACGTCGCCGTAGGTGAACACGACGCCGTCCGCGCCGCGGCTCCACACGATGTCGAACATGCTGTCCACGCCCTGGATGTACATGGTGAGGCGCTCGAGGCCGTAGGCGATCTCGACGGGCACGGGCGCGCACTCGAAGCCGCCCACCTGCTGGAAGTAGGTGAACTGCGTCACCTCCATGCCGTCGATCCACACTTCCCACCCAAGCCCCCACGCGCCGAGCGTGGGGCTTTCCCAGTCGTCCTCGACGAAGCGCACGTCGTGCGCGTCCACGTCGATGCCGATGGCGCGCAAGCTGCCCAGGTACAGGTCCTGGATGTTGTCGGGCGAGGGCTTCATGAGCACCTGGAACTGGTAGTAGAACTGGGTGCGGTTCGGGTTCTCGCCGTAGCGCCCGTCCGTGGGGCGGCGGCATCCCTGCACGTAGGCGGTGCGCCACGTGTCGGGGCCGAGCGAGCGCAGCGTGGTGGCCGGCGCGTTCGTGCCCGCGCCCACCTCGTTGTCGTAGGGCTGCAGGATGACGCAGCCCTGGTCGGCCCAGTAGCGCTGCAGGCTCATGATGACGTCTTGGAACGTCGGCGCGGGCCGCCCTTCGGCCCCCTCGCGCCCCCCGTGCGCTGATGCGGTGTGCGTTGCCATGGTTCTCCTTGTCTCGATCAAAACCCGTCGCCCTCGACCTTGGCGCTAGTCGAGGAGCTTGAAATCGTTGAGCGGCCAGTACACTAGCGCCCCCCGCCCCGTCACCGAAGAGATGGGGATGGAGCCGAAGAAGCGGGAGTCCTGGGAGTTCGTGCGGTTGTCCCCCATCACCCACACGTGCCCTTCGGGCACCGTGTAGGGGTAGGTCACGTCGCTGGCCAGCCGATACGACGGCTTCCCGTCGGTGTAGGGCTCCGCAAGCGGCTCGCCGTCCACGTACACGAGGCCGTCCTCGTCGTTGATGTCGACGGTCTGCCCGCCCACGGCGATGCAGCGCTTGATGAGGATGCGGCCGGGTATCTCGGGATCTTGAAACGTCACGATGTCGCCCGGCTCGGGATCGCGGAAGCGGTAGCTCACCTTCTCGGCGAACACCATGTCGCCGGTCATGATCGTCTCCTCCATGGAGCCGGAGGGTATCTCGTAGGCTTGGAGCAGAAACGTCCGCAAGAACCACGAAAGCCCCAGCACGAAGGCCACCATGACGAGCAGCCCGAGAAACGTCCTGAGCGCCCCCGGGCTCTGGCGATCGGCGTGCTGACCGGAATCCATGAGATGCGTCTTTCCTTTCCGAACGGGCGCGATGCCCGGATGAGGCCACGAGGCCCCATGATAACGCGTCAGGGCCTTTCGGAAGCCCCCTTCGACAAAGTTTGCAGAAATTCCCGGTCGGCGCGCGAAAGCTCCGCGCCCCCCAAGAGGTCGGGGCGCAAACGCGCCGTCCGCTCCAAGCTGCGCTCGCGCCGCCAGCGCGCCACCGCGCCGTGGTCGCCCGACAGAAGGACCGCGGGCACCTCCATGCCCCGAAACGAGGCCGGACGCGTGTACTGGGGATGCTCAAGCAGCCCGTCGGAAAAGCTCTCGTCGAGCGCGCCGGTCGCGGCCCCCAGCACGCCGGGAAGCTTGCGCACCACCGCGTCGATGACCACCATGGACGCCAGCTCGCCGCTCGTCAGCACGTAGTCGCCCAGCGAGATCGTGCGATCCGCCAGCGCATAGGCCCGCTCGTCGATGCCCTCGTAGTGGCCGCACACGAACAGAAGGTGCTCCTCGCGCGCGAGCTCGCAGGCTAAAGCGTCGTCGAACCGGCGTCCGCACGGGGCAAGGAACACCGTCGTCGGACGCGGCCCGCACGCGGCGATCGCGTCGTGGGCCTCGAAAATGGGCTCGCACTTCATCACGAGGCCCGCGCCGCCGCCGTACGGGTCGTCGTCGGTGGTGCGATGGCGGTCATGCGTCCAGTCGCGCAGATCGTGCGCGCGAAACTCGATGATGCCCTTCTCCTGGGCGATGCGCATCATGGACGAGCCCATCACGGAGTCGTACATGCCGGGAAACGTCGAAAGCGTCTCTACGATCATGGAGGGGTCCTTTCGGTCGGCGCGGCGCGCTACAGGTCGAGCAGACCGTCCGGCACGTCGACGTCGATGCGGCGCGCGTCCTCGTCGATGTCGGCGACGAAGGCGTCGACGAGCGGCACGAGCGACGTGCGACCGTCGGGCCGCTCGACGCAAAGGAGCGTCTGGCCCGGGCCTTCCTCCACTTTGGCCACGAACCCCACGTGCCCCGCGCGCGCGTCGCGCACCTCGAAGCCCTCAAGCCCCGTCGAGGACGGGGCGAGCGCGTCCCGCGGAAGGTCGGCGCGGCGCACGAGGCAGCAGCAACCCGCAAGGCGCTCGGCGACCTCGATGGAGTCAACGCCCTCGAACGTCACGAGGAAGGTGCCCTTCGCCTGCTCCCGCACCGAGGCGACCCGCGCACGGCGCGGCGCGTCGAGTTGCGGGGGGACGAAAGCCACCTCAAGGCCCTCGCGCAGCAAAAAAGGAAGGCCCGGCGCGCTGCGCGCGACGAGCCCTCCGGCCAGATTCTTCGGTTTGGCCAGCTCGGCCACGTTCGCCCACGCGCGCATCTAGTCGAGAAGCTCCACTTCGACATGGGCGCCCGTGCGCGAGGCGGCCGCGCGAGCGAGCGTGCGGATCGCCTTGATGACCCGGCCTTGGCGGCCGATGACCTTGCCGGCGTCCTCTTCGTTCACGCGCATCTCCACAAGGATCGAGCCGTCTTCCGCATCGCTCGCCGAGATCTCCAGATCGTCGGGGAAGTCGATGAGGGGACGGACGACCGACTCGACGAGGCCGACGATGTCTTCGGTCTGCTCAGCCATGGGGCTAGGCGTTCTCGCGGGCGCGCTTAAGGAGCGCGGCGACCGTGTCGGTGGGCTGCGCGCCGTTCTTGATCCACTGGTCGACCTTGTCCATGTCGAACTTCACCATGGACGGCTCGACGCAGGGATTGTAGCGGCCCACCTCCTCGATGAAGCGGCCGTCGCGCGGGCTGCGCGAGTCGGCGACGACGATACGGTAATACGGGCGCTTCTTCGCGCCGTGACGGGCGAGGCGGATTTTGACTGCCATGAAGTTGAACTCCTTTTTGCTTCTTGCCTTCGATTCGACGCTCGACGCCGCGGTTCGCGGCGCAGCGAAAACAGCAATTGCTTATGATACGGCTCAAACGGCCGTTTGACAAGCGCATTACTGCTTTGAATTGTAGCGAACGGCGCGAACGGCGCGAACGCCGACCCCGCGCGTCCTCGAAAACCCCATGTTTGCAGCATCAGCGCCAGGGGTGCCAGAGGCCGCCGGAGCGAAGCGCGAAGCCGAAAGACCCGACCGCGCAGGCCGAGCGGCGAGCGGCTCGGCGCGGCGGGAAAGCCGCGCCCGACGCAGCTTCCGCGCCGGGCCTACTCCCCCATCATGTCCTGGAGCTTCCTGAGGTCGGCCATGCTCATGCCTCCGGGCAGCCCCATGCGGCGGCGACGGCCCTTCTTGCCCTTCTTGCCCCTCTTGCCGCCCGCCATCTCCTCGGCGGCGGGCATGAAGCGCTTCATCATCTTCTTCGTCTCGTTGAACTTCTTGACAAGCTGGTTCACTTCGGGCACGGTGACGCCCGCCCCTGCGGCGATGCGCGCGCGGCGGCTGCCGTTCAAAAGCTCGGGCCTTTCGCGCTCGGCCTTCGTCATGGAGTTGATGATGACCTCCATATGGTCGAGCGCGCCCTCGTCCACCTGTCCGGCCGCCATGGCCTTGTCGCCGCCGGGCAGCGCGCTGACGAGCTTCGCGATGCCGCCCATCTTGCGGATCTGGCGGTTCATCTCGATGAAGTCGTTGAGGTTGAGGTTCGCGCGCATCATGCGCTCGGCCTGCTCCTGCTCGATCTCCTCCTGCTGCACCTTGACGGCGCTCTCGATGAGGCTGACCATGTCGCCCATGCCGAGGATGCGCTTGGCCATGCGGTCGGGATGGAACTCCTCGAGCGAGTCGGGCTTCTCGCCCGAGCTGATGAACTTGATGGGCTTGCCCGTGACCTCCTTGATGGACAGCGCGCCGCCGCCGCGGGCGTCGCCGTCCATCTTCGACATGATCACGCCGTCGAAGTCCACGCGCTCCGCGAACGCCGCGGCCACGTTCACCACGTCCTGGCCGGTCATCGCGTCCACCACCATGAGGATCTGGTCGGGCTTCACGGCGGCCTTGATGGCCTCTGCCTCCTCCATCATCGCCTCGTCCACATGCAGCCGTCCCGCCGTGTCCACGATGACCACGTCGCGCAGGTTGTCGATGGCGTCCTGGACGCCCTCGGTCGCGATCCTCACCGGATCCTGCCCGTCGCCGCGGTACACCCGCACGCCGATCTCGCCACCGAGCGTCTCCAGCTGATCGGCCGCGGCGGGTCGGTACACGTCGCAGGCCACGAGCAACGGCGCGTGGTTCTCCTGCTTCAGGCGCCAGGCCAGCTTCGCGGCGGCCGTCGTCTTGCCGGAGCCCTGCAGGCCCACGAGCATGATGACGTTGGGGATGCGGCTCGAGAGCACGAGCTTGGAGTCGGTACGGCCCAACAGCTCGGTGAGCTCGTCGAGCACGATCTTCACGACGTTCTGCGCCGGCGTGAGCGAGTCGAGCACCTCGGCGTCGAGGCAGCGCTCCTTCGTGCGCGCGACGAACGACTTCACCACCTTGAAGTTGACGTCGGCCTCCAGAAGCGCCATGCGTATCTCGCGCATAGCGTCGTTGATGTCGTCCTCGGTCAGGCGGCCCTTGCCGCGCAGTCCGGAAAATATGCCCTGCAGGCGGTTGGAAAGGCTTTCGAGCATAATCGGTAGGCTCCTCGTCGTATAGTCGATCAAGCGTGGCGTCCCGATTATACGCCACGCCGCCCGCGCAGACCATAAACGCACAAGCATTCCGACTGCGGCCTTCGCATGAACACGGGAAAACCCACGGGAAAGCCCGCCGGTGCCCCAAGCGGCTCCTAGAAGTACCGCCGAACGCCCGCCTCGTCCTCTTCCCTGCGCACGAGGCCCCGGCCGACGAGGTGGTTCAGAAACACGAGGCCCTCCATGACGATGCACCAGCGCTGCATGAAGGAGATGTCCTCCCACCGCTCGAAAGGCACGTTCCACTTGATGGCGCGGACGACCTCCTCGCCGGACAGCCCCGGCCGGGCTCGCACGATGGCCTGCGCCTCCTCAAGGCGCTCCAAGTGGTGCGCGCGCAGCCAGTCGATGCGCGCTTCGAAGTCGGCGCGCTCGTCCCCATGGGCTGCGAACAGGCGGGAGCAACCGAGCGCGCGCACCTTCTCCAAGCTGTCGAGATAGGCCTGCAGGCCGTCGCGGCCGTCGGGGAACAAGGCGATTCCCGGCGAGATGACGAACAGCACGTGATCGCCACCGAACAGGATGCGCGAGACGGGGTCGAACAGCGCGAGGCTGCCCGGCGTGTGGCCCGGCACCTCCACCACGCGAAAGCGCCGGCTTCCGACGGCCACCTCGTCGCCTTCGGCCGCGAAGCGCACGTCCACGCGCGCAGGATCGAACAGCGGCATCTCGACGGAATGGCGCGCGTAGCCCGACGCCTCCGGAAGGGACACTCCCTCGGAGGCGAGCAGACGGCGCACCCTCTCGTACGTGGACGCGCCCGGGGCGCGCAGCGCGTCGAAGTCGGCCGCGCTCACGAGTACCGGCGCGCCCTCGGGTGCCACGCGGTCGATGAGCCCCGCGTGGTCGAGATGCACGTGCGTGAGGAAGAACGTCGCCCGAGAGCGGTCCACGCCCAGCTCGTCGAGGGCCATTTCGAGCACGGCCGCCCCTTCGTCGGTGGGCGCGCCCGTGTCGATGACCAGCGCCTCGCCCTCGTCGAGCACGACGAAGCAGTTCGTGGCGCTCGTGGACACGTTCTCGAACGGCACCCTCACCTCGAACACGTCGGGATTGCTGTGGACTTGGTCAAATAACATCGATCGACATTCCTCCTACTCTTCCAGTGAGCAAAGTCCATGAACAGAGGAGCTGCGCGGAACGAAGACTTTCGCACAGCCAATGATCGGACTTGTCATTTTTCATATTTGTCAAACAACGACAGCACGTACTCTCCGATTTTCACCTCTTTTACCGAAGGCACCAACAACGACACGAACAAGATTCCTATAAGAGCAAGCCGCTCGAATGATAAAGAGTAAATCTGCAAAGCATCCAGAACGATGCACGACAAAACAACCGCCGGAATAATTCCCCAGGAAATAACCTTCAGCTGAATCGATGCATGCTTTTTTGCAGTCACTCCTCCATTGAAAAGCGCAGCATTCGTAGCCATATTGAGCGGGTCGTAACTTGGCAAATCCGTTTCTCGAAAGCTCTTGTCTGATCGGTTGAACCGGAAGAAGCGAAACCCTTTGCCTTCCTTAGAAAAGAGGGCGAGAAAAACTTCGACGCTCGCTCCCATTCGTTCGGAATACGCATGAAGCTGATCGGCAACGCAATCCTTGTTTGCAAGTTCATCCCCTATCTTCAACTCGATTATCGCCAAAGGCAGCGGAGCGCTCTTAGCGTAGACGACGAAGTCTGCCCTGCAGCCATTGCGCAGAGCCGGCTCCATCGCTATCCGATCCGAAGGATACCCTCTTTCCGTCAACAGCTTAAACAGGCTTTCCGTCGCACGCCTTTCCGCGCCTATCCCCCGGTGAGCGAAGTCGTTTTCCACGTCGAATCGATCTCCCCTAAACGAAAGCCGCCCTACCCTCGCTCGTCGAAGTCGCCCACGAGGGCGCGGGCGAAATCGTGTGCGTCGAAGTCCTTGAGGTCGTCGAGGCCCTCGCCCACGCCGATCTTGAGCACGGGCAGCCCCAGCTCGTGGCTCACCGCAAGGGCGATGCCGCCTTTCGCCGTGCCGTCGAGCTTCGTGACGATCACGCCGTCCAAATCGAGCGCGCGGTCGAACTCGCGCGCCTGCGACAAGCCGTTCTGGCCGGTGGTGGCGTCGATGACGAGCACTGTGAACACGGGCAGCTTCGAGCGCTTGCGCACCACGCCCACCACTTTCTCCAGCTCGCGCATGAGGTCGGCCGAGGTGTGCAGACGGCCCGCCGTGTCGATGAGCACAAGATCGGCCCCTTGCGCCTCGGCGCGCTCGAGGGTGTCGTAGCACACGCTCGCCGGATCGCTGCCGCGCTCGCGCGTGACCACCTCAACGCCCGAGCGCGCGGCCCACGCCTCGAGCTGCTCGATGGCCGCCGCGCGGAATGTGTCTGCGCTTCCCAAAAGCACCGTGCGGCCCTCGTCGGTCACCTCCTTGGCGAGCTTGCCCACCGTGGTGGTCTTGCCCGTGCCGTTGATGCCGACGAACAGCACCACGGCGGGCCCGCCCGAGAGCACCCCTTCCCCTCCGGTCGCGAACGTCTCCGCGATCCGGTCGTTCAGCAGGTCGAGCACGGCGTAGGCGTCCGGCAGCGCCTTGCGCACCGCCGTGTCGCGCAGCCCCTCCACGATCTCGCAGGCCGCCCCGCCGCCGATGTCGGACAGAATGAGCGTCTCCTCGAGGCCGTCCCAGAACCCCTCGTCGAGGTCGGGACCGCGATCGAGAAGGACGTTCATCTGCTCTTTGAACCGATCGCGCGAGCGCGCCAGGCCCTCGCTGATCCTATCGAACAATCCCATGATGGGCTCCTTTCGCCGAAACCCCTTTAGTGTAGCTCAAATGCAAGCGCTCGCCAGCGCCAACGCAAGAGCAACCGCGGAAACGGCAGAGGGCGGCGCTCACGCCGCCCCAACGCCCCCAAGCCGAAGAGATCCCGCCAATAGGTGAACGCCCCCTTGCCTACGGAAACGCCTCCCAAACTTTCGGTCAGAGCGAACGCGCCTCCCGTCGAGTCCGCGCTGCAGAAAGGAATGCACTCCCCAGCGACGCCTCCTGCGAGCTCGCCCACCATATCTTCGTTTTGCGCGAAGCCCCCACATGCAAAGACCACCTTCTTCGCGCGCACTTCGTAAGAGCCCTCGCCTTGCGAGACGCGCACACCTGCAAAATCGCCCGCTTCGACCATGAGTTCGACCGCCTTCGATCCCGTTCGGATACCCACCCCCTTACTATGGCACCGGCGAAGTGATCATAGTCGATTCCTTCGAGCTTCGCATGGTGCTGCCCTTCGCTTTGGGCGTGGCGCTCGTCCCGCTTACACCTTGCGGGCTTTTCGCCGCCCATCTGCAAGAACGACAAAAGCTGCCGAGAAAGCCGCGGATGCGAGGTCGCTCGATCGCCGAGTGGCGACCGAAGCGCTTGCGAGGAGGTAACGCTTGTCGAACAGGGAAGCGAACACCCTTCTCTACCTTTCTTTGGGCTACAGCGTGAACCGGATGGAGGAAACCCTTCGCATCACGGTAAGCACCGTCGCCGCGCACAGCAGATCCATTCGCAAGAACATGGACCTGCACAACAAACAGGAAGGCATCGACATCGCGGACGAGATCATGGCTTCGAGAACCGAATCCTAGAATCCCAGGTGCTTCGATGCACGCCCGCCGTCGGCGCGCCAATACCCCGCCGAGCCGCCGCAAATCTAGAACGGCCTATGGGAAAACCGCTTTGCGCCTTCCACGGCCCAGCCCCTTGTCGCGCGCACCAAGCGCACCGACGCCCCCGCCCGTTGGCCCGCCCCTCGCTCGCCAACCCTCCGCAATGTAGCGGTAACGAATCCGGAGAAAAAATTTGATATGTTACCGTAAATAACCGAACAGAGGGCTTCAGAGCTTTTCATATCCCTTCAAACCCCGCAAACGGTAAAATATTTTGGAAAATATCTCGAGATATTACCAATTTGAACGCATGAAGCAGATCGAGAAGGCGCTACGGTAAAATATGGGAGAAAATTCCCCAATCCGTTACCGTCGCGGCAAAATTTCGCCTCGCGACCCCGGCAGACGGGAAGATGCAGTGGCAGCGCAGACCGAAAGCGCCGACGGGCGCGGAAGCTGAAGTCGACGGTCGCGAAGGCCAAAGGCGCCGGCGGGCGCGGAAGCGGTGGATAAGAGGAGCCGGCGGCCGCGCAGACCGAAAGCGCCAGCAAACGCGGAAGCCGAAGCCGGCGGCCGCGCAGACCGAAAGCGCCAACGGCCTCGAAGCCCGAAGCCCCCGCCAGCGGACGACGCGCAAAGCGCTACCGGCCCGCGCGAAGCCTTCGCAGCGAGGCCGTGTAGCCGAAGAACGGCAGCGCCGTGAAAGTGAGCCCCGCGCCTGCCGCAACCGCCCCCACAAGGCAGGCCGACGCGGCCGGCTCGACGCCTTGCGCGTCGAGGTGCATCTCGGCCGCGAGCAGCACGGCCAGCAGAGCCGCCCACACGAGCGCCCAGCGGCCCGTCCGCACACGGACCGCGCGCAGCGCCTCCTCCTTCGACTCCTCGTCGGTGAACAGCGGCGTCTCGCCCGCCTCGGCGCGCAGGATCTGCCAACCGGGAGCCGCGATCACGGGATGCCAGCCACCGGCGCGGAACAGCTTCTGCACCTCCGGCGTGAAGTCGCGCTCGAAGCCCACCGCGTAGTCGAAGTCGTGCGGCACCCCCTGCTCAAAACGGTAGAAAAGGCCTCCGGACAGGCCGCTCACGTGCCATCCCTTCGCGCTCATGTCCTTGAGCATGCCCATGTCGTGCTCGGCCATCATCGCCAGGCCGCCGCACAGACGGTACTTAGCCATTACCCCCCCCCCCTCGGTCGTTTCCCCCAGCCGTTCCTCGGCCACGGAGACAAGTCGCTTGCGCCGCGAGAAATCGGCCCGCAGCACCGCCCGGCCCTCGTCGGTCGCCGCATAGAGGATGCGGCCCCCTTCCTCGGCGATCTCGACGATCCATCCCGTCGCCTTGAGCTTCTTGAGCGTCGTGTACATGGTGGCGGGGCCGACTTTGACCGCGCCGTGCGTGGACGATTCGATGTCGTGCATGATGCGGTACCCATGCACCGGCTCGAAGGTCGCCAACAGGATGAGAAAGATGCTGTCGGAAAGCTCCCCCGTCTCGTACGGGCTGCGCTTCGCCATCACGTTCCTTCCATATATCCATAATGGATATACTATGCTATACTTTCGTTGCTTGCAAGCGGACAACACTATACCCCATCGAAGGCCGTCGCGCGAAACCATGGGCAGATCCTTCGGCGGGAACGACGGGCGCTGCCGCCGAAAGCGGGAGACGGCCCTTGCTTGAAAGGAGAAAGGGAACCATGACCGAGATATGCGGCGACGAGGCGCGCCCGAAGATGGCCGACAAGACGGCGGGCGAAAAACGGGACACCGTGGTCGCGCTGATCCTGCTCGTCGCGTCGATGGCGCTGATCATCTGGTATTTCGTGAAGCTCGCCCTCGGGGATGCGCTCGGCGCCGAAAAGCTCGAGCTGCCCGCCGCCATCGTGTTCTTCTGCTCCGTGGGCTTCGACCAGTCGCGACGCACGACAAGCCCCGCCGTGCACGTCCTGACGAAGGCGAACTGGGCGCTCATGGCCGTATTCGCGCTCACCGTGATCGTCCCCGTCCTGCTCAGCTAGCCCGCCTTCGCCCGCCCGTCGCGCGCGAGGCGCAGACGGGCGCGAACCTGAGGCCGAGGGGCCCTGCGCATCGGAGATCGACTCCCGCCGCGCAGGGCCCCTCGCATCTTTCGCCCCTCCCTTCTGGATGAGGAAGGCGCGCCCTACTCCGCGTGGCGCAGGGCGTTCTCGAGCTTCTGGCTGACCACCTTCGTCACGCCGTCGGACTGCATGGACACGCCGAACAGCACGTCGGCCATCTCCATCGTGCGCCTCTGGTGCGTGATCATGATGAGCTGCGTGGAGCCGCGCAGGCTGTCGAGGTACGCCGTCAGGCGGCGCAGGTTCGAGTCGTCGAGCGCGGCCTCCACCTCGTCCAAGATGTAGAACGGCGTGGCGCGGATGCGGTAGACCGCGAACAGGAGCGCGAGCGCCGTCAGGGACTTCTCGCCACCGGACATGAGCGTCATCTTCGCGATGCGCTTGCCCCTCGGCTGCGCCGTCACCTCCACGCCCGTGTTCTCCAAGTCGTCGGGATCGACGAGGGAGAGGCTCGCGGATCCACCGGGGAACAGCACGGCGAATATCTCGCGGAAGTTCGCGTCCACCGCCTCGTAGGTGCGCACGAAGTCGTCCTTCATGCGCGCGTCGATCACCCGCACGATCTTGGCGAGGGCGCGCCGCGCGCCGTCGAGATCGGCCAGCTGCGCGGCCAGGTAGTCGTAGCGGGCCTTGAGCCCTTCGTACTCCTCGGCCGCGTCGGGATTGATGGTGCCCATGTTGGCGATGCGACGGCGCAGCTTGAAGGCCGCATCCTCTGCCGCGCCGCGGTCCTCAAGCTTGGGAACCTCGAGCGCGCGGTCGAGCGGCACGCCGCAGTCGCAGACGATGGCGTTCACTGCGGTGTCCACCTGCACCTCGAGGCGCCCTTTCTCCACGCGCGCCGACGAGAGCCGCGCGTTCGCGTCGTCGAAGGCGCCATGGGCCGCCCGAGCGGCCGCGCGGGCGTCGTTCGCCTGGGCGTGCAGCCCCGCCGAAGAGTCCTGCGCGGCGTTCGCGGCATCTTCAAGCTCGCGCGTCCAGCGTCGCGCGCTCGCCTCGAGCTCCTCGAAGAGCGCGAGCAGAGGCACGACGCGCGCCTGGGCCGCGACCTTCCTCGCCAGGGCCTCGCGCGCCTCGGTGTCGCTTCGTGCGACGGCCTCGAGGTCGCGCGCACGGGCCTCGACGACGCGCGCGGTGTACGTCTCGCGCTCAGTGAGCGTGGCGGCCTTGAGCTTCGCCTCGGCCAGCGCGTCGCGCACGCGGGCCGCCTCCTTGCGCAGCGGCACGACCGCCTCCTGCGCCTCGTCGAAGCGCGCGGCACCCTCCTCGAGCGCGCGGGCCAGCTCGCCGAGCCGCGCTTCGAGGGCCTCTGCCGACGGGCGCGCCTCGGCCACCGTGCGCTCGGCCTGGGCGCGCTGGCGCTCGACGTCCTCGAACTCGCGCCGCACGCTCGCAAGCTTCTCCTCGGCCCGACGGGCGTCGGCGCGCGCCGCGTCCGTCTTGCCGCGCCGCTCGGCCAGCTCCTGCGACAAGCGCAGACTCGCCGCTTGCGCTTCCCGCAGCGCCTCCTCGGCCTGCGCCGCGCGCTCCTGCGCCGCCTCGCGCTCACTCTCCGCCGCGCCCAGCTGCGCGCGCAGCTCCTCCAAGCGGCGCGCACGGGCGAGCACGCCCTCCTCGCTCACGCCCTCTGCCAAGCCCACGGACACCTTGCCGTTCGGCCACACGACGCATCCTCCGCGCGTCACGAAACGCACGTCGTGCGCCCCTCGCGCATGCGCGGCGAACGCCGCGTCGACGTCGTCGCACACGACGACGTCGCCCAGCAGCGCCTCCACCGCGGATGCGTCGGCTTGCGTGTAGGCCAGCTCGTCCACGAGCGCGCGCCCCAGTCCGGCGGCGGCCGCCGCGCGGGCGGGGCACGCACGGCGCGGCTCGCCCGAACGCGGCACGAGCACCACCTCGCCCCGTTCGTCGCGCGAGGCCAGCGCGAGGGCCACGGCGCTCGCGCGGGACGCGTCGTCCACGAGCAGCGCCGCCACGTCCGCGCCCAAAAGACGCTCCACAAGCGCCTCGAAGCCCTCCGAGGCGCGCACGGCGCGCGCGACGGGATCGAGGCTCACCCCGAGGTCGGCAGCGTTGTCGAGCGCCCACGCGCGCGCCGGGCCGGCGGCGGCGCTCGCGCGTTCGACCTCTTCGAGCGCCTTGATCTCGGACGCCAGAAGCAAGGCCGCGTCGCGCGCCTCGTCGAGCGTCGCGCGCGCGTCCTCGCGCGCGGCGTGCGCCTCCCCCACGCGCGTCCGGGCCGCCCCCTCGTCCTCCGCGAGCCTTTCGAGCTCCTGCCCGGCGCTCGTCGCAGCCTCGGCGAGCGCTGCGGCCTCGGCCTGAGCGCGCTCGAGCTGAAGCTCCAGCTCCTTGCCGTGCCCCTCGATGAGCTTCACGTGCGCGAGGCCGCTCGCAAGCGCCTCCTGCGTCTCGGCCAGCTCGCGGCGCACCCGCTCGCGCTCGCGCTCGGCGTCGCGCTTGGCGCGCTCGAGCTCGTCGGCCTCGCGCTCGAGGCCGCGCCGGCGCTCGGCGTTGAGCGCCTGTTCGGACGCAAGGCGCTCCACGTCCGCATCGGCCCGGGCGCGGTCGCGGCGCACCTCGGCCAGCTGCCCCTCGGCCTGGGCGCGGTCGGCCTCGGCCTGGACGCGCTTGGCCTTGTTCGCCTCGAGCGTCACGCGCAGCTCGGCCTCGTAGCCCTGCGCCGCGCGGCGCTTCTCGTGCAGAAGCAGCGTCGCCCCGTCGAAGCGCTCCACCGCCGACGACGCGCGCCGGTGCCGGCGCGACAGCTCGCCCGCATCCGCGCTCTCGCGCCTGATGCGCTCCTGCAGCTCCTCGGACAGCTCTTCGGCCTTCGCGATCGCGGCGCGCCTCTCCTCGAGCTCGGCCGCAAGCGCCTGCTCGCGCGCGGACGCCTCGTCCCAACGGCCGCGCAGCGTGCGCAGGTCGTCCACGGCCAGAGCGAGGCTCATCTCGGCCAGCTCGGCGGCCAGCTCCTGGTAGGCCCGCGCGCGCTTGGCCTTGCGCTCGAGCGGCCCCAGCTGGCGCTCCACCTCGGCGGCCACGTCCCTCACGCGGGCGAGGTGCGCGTCCATCGCGGCCAGCTTGCGCTCGCTTTTCGCCTTGCGCTGCTTGTGCTTGAGCACGCCGGCGGCCTCTTCGATGAGCGCCCGGCGATCCTCCGGCCTCGACTGCAGGATGGAGTCGAGCGAGCCCTGGCTGATGATGGAGTGCGTGCCGGTGCCCAGCCCCGAGTCGTGCAGGATGTCGAGCACGTCCATGCGCCGCGCAAGCGTTCCGTTGATGAGGTACTCGCTCTCGCCCGAGCGGTACATGCGGCGCGTGATGGCCACCTCCGAGTACTCCACCGGAAGCGTGCCGTCCGAGTTGTCCAAGACGAGGTCCACCTCCGCGACGCCCACGCTCTTGCGCGCGGACGACCCGGCGAAGATGACGTCCTCCATGGCCTGGCCGCGCAAGTGCTTCGCGTTGCGCTCGCCGAGCACCCACAGAACCGCGTCGGATATGTTCGACTTGCCCGACCCGTTCGGCCCCACCACCGCCGTGATGCCCGGCTCGAGCGAGAGCGCGCTGCGGTCGGCGAAGGACTTGAACCCTTTGAGCACGAGGGACTTCAGGTACATCGGCTACCCCTGCCTGCGTTGGCGCGCCCGCTCGCGCTCGGACCTCTTGCGGGCCTTCTCCTTGGCGCGCGCGGCGGCCTTCTCGGCCTTGGCCTGCTTGGCGGCTTCGGCCTTCTCGGCCTTGGCGGCCTTGGCGGCCTCGGCTTTCTCGGCGCGCTCCTCGTCGGTGGCGCCTAAGCCGAAGAACTCGCCGAGGCGCGCGAGCGTGCTCTTGGCGGCCTGGCTCTCGGCCTCCTTCTTCGTGCGGCCCGTGCCGCGCGCAAGCCCCTGGCTGCCCGCGAACACCTGCGCCACAAACGTGCGGTCGTGCGGCGGGCCCTGCGTCTCCACGAGCTTGTAGGTGGGCGTGATGCCGTCTTCCTGCAGCTTCTCCTGTAGCGCGCTCTTGGGGTTCTCCGGCTCGCGCGCCATGTCCAGCGACATGCGCGGGATGAGCGTGGCGCGCACGAACGCGCAGGCCGCATCGATGCCGCCGTCGAGGAAGAGCGCCGCCACCACGGCCTCGTAGACGTTCTCGAGCGCCGAGTGCAGGCCGCGCTTGCCCGTGCCCGTCTCCGACGAGCCGAACACGATGACGTCGGCGAAGCCCAGCCGCTCCGCCACGTCCGAAAGACTCGCGCCCGACACGAGCGCCACCTTGATGCGCGTGAGCCCGCCTTCGTCGAGGTCGTGGAAGCGGTCGAACGCGATGGACGAGACGACGGCTCCGAGGATGCTGTCGCCGAGGAACTCAAGGCGCTCGTACGAGAACTTGACCGACTTGCCCTCCGTCGCCGACGGATGCGTGATGGCCGACAGGAGCAGCTGCTCGTTTTCGAAGCGGTAGCCGAGGACGTCCTGCGCGCGATCGAGCTTGCGCCGCTGCTCGTCGGTGAGCGGCCCGTCGAACGAAAGGTCGATCTTGCGTCCCCCTGCCGCCTCGTTCGCCCCGTCGCGAGCGCCCATCATGCCGCACCTCCGATCGGGGCCTTTCCCGGCCCGTCCGAAGAGGGCGCCTCCGCCACCGTCCGGGCGATGATGCCGGCCACGTCGGCACGCGCGGTGCGCGCCGTGGTCAGCACGCCGTTTTTGATGGCGAGCGCGTTCGACGAGCCGTGGCCCACGAGCAGCGCGCCCTTCACGCCCAGAAGCGGCGCGCCTCCGTAGGTGTCGGGGCTCACCTGGGTCATGAGCTCTTTGAGGCCGCCCTTGAGGGCGAGCGCGCCCAGCTTCGCGACCGGGCTTCCCAGCATGATGCCCTTGAGCGCCTTGAACAGCGTCTTGGAGGTGCCCTCGATGGTCTTGAGGCACACGTTGCCCGTGAAGCCGTCGGTGACGATGACGTCGAAGGTCGCGGACAGGATGTCGCCGCCCTCCGCGTTGCCGGCGAAGTTTCCCAAACGCTCCCTCATGAGGCGATGGGCCTCCTGGGCGAACTGCGAGCCCTTCGCATCCTCCTCTCCGATATTGAGCAGCGCCGCGCGCGGGCGGTCGATGCCCACCACCTTTTCGGCGTAGATGGACGCCATCTGGCCGAACTGCACGAGGTACTCCGGCTTGCAATCGGCGTTCGCGCCGATGTCGCTCATGACGACGGGCCGCACCGGCGACGGGATGACCGTGGCGAGCGCCGGACGCGCGATGCCGCGCACGCGGCCCATGACGAGCGTCCCGGCCGCCAGGCACGCTCCCGTGGATCCCGCGGAGAAGAACCCGTCCGCCGCGCCCTCCTTCACAAGTCGGCAGCCCACCACGATGGAGGAGTCCTTCTTCGCGCGCACCGCGCCCGCCGGATGCTCGGCCATGCCGATGACCTCGGAGGCGGCCCGGGCCTCGCAGCGCTCGTGCGCGGAGGCGAACGGCTCCACCACCTCGGCAGGGCCGCACAGCACGATGCGCAGGGCCTCATCGGCGCAAAGCGCGCCCTCGACGCCCTCGAGCACGACGCCGGGCGCGTCGTCTCCCCCCATGGCGTCGACGGCGATGGTCACTGTGTCGGGCATTTCAAACCTCCCTCTCGCAACACGGTCGGCGAGAGGCTTCGACGTGCCTGATGTCGCCCCTCCCCGCCGCGCGCGCGACGGCACGGCGGCTCTCCTTCGAAGGGAGCGGGCGAGATCAGGTGCATCGAAACCTCGCGGCGTCGGCTCGTTCGCCGCCGCGAGGCGGCGAACCCTAGCAAAAAGCCTCCCGGCGCATCGCGCGAGCGCGCGATGTGCGGGGAGGCTTTCCCATGCGCGCCGAACGGCGTCGACGCGCAGACGAGAACCGATCTATTCGGTTTCGATGACCTCGCGGTTCTTGTAGAAGCCGCAGTTCGGGCACACGCGATGCGGAAGCTTCGCCTCGCCGCACTGCGGGCACACCGAGCGCGAAGGCGCGGCGATCTTGTCGTTGGTGCTGCGGCGGGCGTGGGTGCGGGCACGGCCCATTTTGCGCTTAGGTACAGCCATGGCTCTCTATCTCCTTCAGGTAAGCCGAGCGCGCGAACGCTCGCTCGTTTTCGCTTCGTAAACACGCGAAACAGAATAATACCAAAGCGCCTTCCCCATCGCAAGCCCCAATCGCCGTCAAAACCGCAAACCTCGCAAAACCTCGCCGAAAACCGTTCCGACCCGCGGGCGCGCGCCGCCGCCAGCCGCATCTCGCGCGGCCGCGCCGCTGCGCGGCTTGGCGCCCGCGCGCCGGACCTACTCGCCGCGGCCCTGCGCCGCGACCGGCCACCCCGTCGGCCCGAACTGCCCCGCGCTCGTTTGCCGCGCTTCTGCGATCCAGCGCAGGGTCGATCGGGGTCGACGGCGTCGGCGCGCGCTCGCTTACCGCGTCGTCCTTGCGCGACGTCGTCGGCATCTTGCCGTCGCCCGAGGCTCCCACGAGCGCCACGATGGCGGCCGCAAGCACGTCAAGGCCGAGCTCGTGCAAAACCTCGCGCTCGTCGTCATAGCTGAAGCGCACCGACGAAAGAAGCCGGCGTCCTGCTTCGGCCGCGCATCGTCTCGGCGAGTTCCATCGCCCCCGACGCGTCGACGATGCCGGAACGCAGGGCGAGCACCTCGGCGAAGCGGCGAAACCCCGCGTGGCCTTTTCGAAGCTGCTCGGCGAGGCCGACGAGGCCTCCGCAGACGAGAGGGACACCCCAAGAGCCTGCTCGTCACCTCGCCGACGTCGTTGCGGTCGCACGCCGCGGCGGCGTCGCAAAGCAGGCGCCCCGTGCGGGGCGCCTGCTTTGCGCGACGTCTCACGCTTCCAGATACCGAGGTGACGCCCCCGCGCTCGCAGGCATCGGGACGCCGCGCATGCCCCCGCATGCCGCGCGGAGCACGAATTCGCCCGTCGATGTCCTCTTGCGCAGATACACGGCTCGCCTTTGCCGCCTACGACTTCAACGAACCCCGCATTGGCGACGAGCCGCCCAAGCGCCGAATTCGAAGACTCCCCGAAACAAGCTGCGGGCATTGCAGATTGCTGGCCCATGCTCCCTCTTTCGCTTCCGTTCAACGCGCCCATGGCGTCATTCGCGCGCTGTCGGCAGTTCAACGGCATGCGAGCTCGCCTCATTGAGCCGTCGAAACCAGCGAAGGACCGGGATGCTTCACGTGAATCACCCGATCACAAGCGGACCGCCTTCGGCCCTCTTGCGATCGATGCAGGTAAACCTTATGCCAAGGTGGCTGCGTTCTTGCCAGCGAGGCGGCCGAGCGAAAGAGCCAGACCATGGCTGATACCCGGCGCGGTCATCGGGTACTCCGCCCCGAAACGGCACCCCTGATTGTTGCCCGCTACGTAGAGGCCGTCCACCGGGCAGCCTTCTTCATTGAGCGCACGGCACGCGTCGTCACAGTCGATGCCGCCCATGATGACGAGCATGCTGCCAGGATGCCCTTCGTAAACGTAGTACGGGGGCTCGATCGGCGCCAGAGCGCTCGGCGACTTGCCGAAGTCGTCGTCGACGCCCGACCTCGCAAGCTCGTTATAGCGGGACACGGTCGCCTCAAGCACAGCAACGTCGCATCCCACCGCATCGGCAGCCGCCTCGATCGTGTCGAGCGGTTCGGGCTGCTTTGCTTCGGGACCGGGCTGCAACACCTTTGGTCCCTGAGCCTTGCCAGTGACGCAGTACGCCACCGCGCCAGGGCAGCGCATCACCGCATTGCAAAGCGACTGCGCACCCAGCTCCTCGTTAATGAAGCGCGTGCCGTCCCTGCGCACCAGCAACAGATCGGCCACGTCGCTCAGATGGCTCATGGGAGCGTAAGGGGCCTTCTCCATGGCGGCGCCGGCCCACAGGGCCATTTGGTGTCCTTCTCCCAGGTTGCACACCTCGCCCTTCGCGTCAAAGGAATTGTACGTGCACGTGAGGTCGAGCGCCTGAGGCGCGTAGCGCTCGAGCATCTCCTTGTTGTTCCCGAAGTCGCCGCATGCCAGCACGACGGCTTTTGCCGCGACCAACTTGCGATAGTCGCCGTTTTCGTCCTGCACGATGACGCCGGTTACGCGTCCGTCCTCCTTCACGAGCTGCCGACCCCAGGTCGCGTAAAGGAACTCGCCTCCTTTCGACTCGACATGCTCCTGAAAGCTGAGCATCGGATAGTAAAAGCCCGCGTCTTCTGGGAACGAGGGATCGAAATTCACGCTCATCGCTGTGGGGAACGCAGGATAGCGTCCCTCGATGTTCGCCGTCGGCCGCGCCGTAAGGTAGACGCTTCCGTTCAAACCGCCTTCGGGTGCGCCCTCGTCGGGCGCGAGCACCGACACATCGTCGCAGAGCTCAAGGAACCAGTCCACGTCCTCGCCGGAATGATCGAACCAGTAGTTCAGAAAGAACTGGTTCGCCATCTGGAGCGTGTCCTGCATATAGCGGTTCACCAGCGCAGCCTTGTCGATCTCAGGGTAGCCGGCCTCCTTCTGATAGGAGCTTCCCACGCTGCCGAGCTGCGAACCCATACTCCCCCGGCAATTGAAGCGCGCAGACTTCTCCACCACGATCACGCGCGCGCCTTCGTCCGCCGCAGCGCGAGCGGCCGCCATGCCCGCTATGCCGCAACCCACCACGACGACGTCTGCCTCTTTCGTCTCCTTGATGTCGGCATCGTTGACGGGGTCCGGCGCCTCAAGAAACGAAGGCCCTTGGGATGCGGAGGCTTGCGCCTTCCCAGAGCCGTTCCCGCTCCCATCGCCCTTCGCCTGCGGCGCGCACCCCGCAAGCCCCATCGTCGCTGCCACAGCGCCGCTCGCCAATACGCCGCCTAGAAATGCGCGGCGGGACATTCCGTCGCTTTCGATCATGATAGCGCCTCCTTTTCATCCGCATATCGCTCTCCAAGCTTTTCGCTTGCTGCCACCACCGTAAAGCCAGCGACGTTTTCCGTTGTCATCCTCGAAACGTGAAATCGGACTTTTCTGCATGTCACCCAAAAAGCAGTATTACGCGAAACCGTACCTGAACGCCCATGCCAACCAGGTATACTGCGCAAAGAGGAAAGCTCGGTTCAAGGAGGTGGCAGAGGCGTGCGCGCGGCGATCAACGCCCTTTTCGTAGCGGGATTCGGATTCCTCTGGTGCGCAGGATTCCTTGACGCGCCCGTTAGCCCCAAGCTTCCTGCCCTGGCTGACCTCGCACTGCGCTCATCGAGCGGCATCGTCGTTGTCGCTCTCGGAGCATACACGTGGCGCATAGGATGCACTCGTCTCGCACCTACCTGGATCTACGGGTCCACCATCCTCTTCGCGCTCATGTGCGCGGCGTTCGCGGCCGACCCCGGACTCTCTCTGGCTTACGCGCTTCTCGAGCGCGTCGTTTACGGAACGGTCTTCTTCTGCTGGATCATCCTCTCGTTTCGACGAGGCAGCCCTGTAGAGGACGCCGCCATCCCCCTAGGATTCCTGTTCGGCAGCTTTATGAATCTGCTTTCCCTCGACGGCGCTCCCTTCGCCATATTCTCGACTCGTCTTTCATGCCTTGCGCTGAGCCTTGCCGCGCTTACGGGATGCGCCGCCCTCGCGCGGCGTAGTGGCCACAACCTAGACTACGAGGCCGGCCACAAAGACGCGCCACGCGCGATCCCCGTGTTCGCGATGAGGTACGCGCCCCTTGTCGTGGGAGCTGCAGCATTCTCTTTCGCATTCGGAACCATGACCGACCTTCACGGATGGATGGGCACGCCCGACGCCTTCCGTTCGGTCCAGCAAGCCAACGTATTCGCCGCTGCCGGGGCGGCCGCCGCGTTCATGCTCTACCGCAAGCCTTTTAAGCCAGATGCCGCCATCGCCCTCGTCCTGCCCGCGTTCGCCGCAGCGCTCCTCGCCAACCCTTCCGAGCCAAGCATGCTTCCCTTCTCCAAGCTCGCCATCATGACGGGGTACCTGCTGTACTGGTCCATCGCGTGGGTCTTCGTGGTACGCGAACATGCGCGCCTGCGTCTGGGCGGCCCGCCCGTCCTGGCACTTGCATCAGGAGCGATGCTCGTCTTCGCGCAGACCGGCAGGATGGCCGCCTCGATCGTGCTGCGAGGCGAAGAGGTCGATACCACGATTCTCTCCATCTCGTCGCTCATGCTGTTCTGGCTGCTCGTCCTACTTGCCATTGGAACGTATTGGACCTCCCGGAACAGAGCAGTCGAACGAGACCTCGCCGAACTTGCTGCCAAAAGCGAAGAGGCCAAGGATTCCGCTCTATCCGACAACGCCGATGAGCTCGCCGCATGCGCAGACCCTCCCGAAATGGAGTCCTCGCGCGCACCGACGCCGAATGTGGTGCTCGTCGACAAGATCTCCCTGCAAACGCGCGCACTCGGCCGCCGCGTCGGCCTTTCGGCACGCGAGACCGAAGTGCTCGAAGAGTTCGTACGCGGACGGTCTGCAGCCGTGATCGCCGACAAGCTGTTTGTCTCACGCAACACGGTGAAGACCCATCTCCGCCGCATCTACGAGAAGGCCGGCGTCCACTCGCGTCAAGAACTGCTCGACATAATCGAGAACGAGGCTCCCCCCGCCAGCATCGTTCGACCGAATCCGCAAGCATGACGAACCGAATGGAAAAGGAGGGTTCGCGCCCGCACACGGCTGCCGCCAACCCTGAGATGCCGCTCCCGCGATGGCGACACACCCGTTCGCGACCCGCTCCACGATCCGCCTCTTCCTCGCAATGTAGACGATCCGGGCGCTGGCCGGCATCCTGTTCAGACCCGATCGCCTTTGGCCCCCTGCGGGCAGGCCCGCAGGATCTCCCCTCCCGAACGGGCCCCGCGCCCCTCGCGCTCAGCTTGCCCGGCGCGATGCCGCAGGCCTCCCGCCCTCCCTAGCGCGCTTGACGACCGCCGCCTCGCTCGGCCCGACGGCCGTCGCGCAGCAGCCCTCGGCCCGGAGCCTCCCGTTCCGAACCTGCGCTTCGGGCTCGCGCGCTTGCCGAGCGCCATCGGCGAGCCCCTCCAGACGGCCCGCCGCGCCCGACGTGCCGTGCTTCGGGGCACCGACGCCAGCATGCGCGCAGGGTCGGACACGAGCCCCTCCCCCGCCACCCCCTGCCT
>NZ_PPEL01000041.1 GCF_002899695.1 Rubneribacter badeniensis | reverse complement strand
GTGGGAAGGGCGCGCGACCGCGCACGCGCCCACTTCCTGCGCCTTGGCCGCCGCGCGGGATGCGGCGGCGCGGACCGCCCGGTCGCGCGCCCTTCCCACCGCGTCGGCGAGGCGGCCCACCGTCACGCCGCCCTCGTAGTACTCGATGGCGGCGCGCCCCATGGCCTGCGTCCCCGAGTATCCGATGGCGGCCTTCACGGCCCACCCGAGGGCCGGCACGAACGCTACGAGCTGGCGCGCCGCGGCCCGGCACGCGAACGCGCCGCCCACGACCGCCGCAAGCTCCTTCACGCGCGCAAGGCCCAGCTCCTCGCCGTAGGCCGCCGCTATCTGCAGCAGCATCTTCGCCTGATTGAGCGTCATGACGGGCAGATCGGCGCCCGGGATGATGACGAGCAGCCCCACGCCGGCGTTTTGCAGCGCCGTCGCGTTCACGGCCTCGAGGGCGAGCGGCTTGCGCACGAACGGGAACGCGAGGGCGAACGCGAGGCGCTTGTCGGCGCACGCGTCGATCACCCAGCCCCCCATGCGCTCGGACAAAGACGCGGCCGCAGAGTCGTCGAGCACGTAGGGCTCGGCCGCCGAGGGCGCGGCGGCGCGGACCGGCTGCGCCGCCGCGCCCTCGGAGCTTTCCGCGGGAAGGTCGCGCGGCGCCTTCGGAGCGACGAGATCGCCTGCGGGGATGGCGTGCCCGGACGCCTGGGCGATGTCGGCCACGAGCGCGGGGAGCGTGGTTGCCACCATCACGGGCACGCCCGCCTCGCGCAGCCGACTCGCGCACTCCCCCACCTGCTCGTCGAGGCCCGCCACGATCACGGCCATGTCGTCGCCCGCATAGGGCGAGAACGGTCGGCCCTCCAGGTACATGAGCGACACGCGGGCGTGCGGAGAGGCGCTTGCGAATGCCTGGCGCACGTGCGCCTGCACGTCGCCGGGCGCGGTGTCGTCCACGTACACGCTCACCGACAACGGGGTCTGTCGCGCCCCGTCTATGCTGGCAGCCTCTTCGATAACCGCTTTGATGTCAACGGGTAGCTGCATGGCCGCCCCCTTTCTAACGTTTCTGGACGTTGTGGGCCCACACCGAGCCGATAAGCCCGACCAGGGCGAAGTTCACGACCATGAACGAGGACCCATAGCTCACAAAAGGCAACGGGATGCCCGTGATGGGCATGAGCCCGAGGTCCATGCCGATGTTCTCGAGGATCTGGAACAGCCACATCCCCACGACGCACGCGACCAAAACCATGCCGAACAGGTCGCAGGACGCGCTGGCAATGCGCAAGCATATCAGAACGAGCGCGGCATACAGGGCGATGAGCGCCATCACACCGAAAAACCCGAGTCCTTCGGCCAACACGCAGAATATGAAGTCCGTCGGAGCCTCGGGCACGTACCCGAGCGCAGTCTGCGAGCCGTTGAAGAGCCCTTTTCCGAACAGGCCGCCCGAGCCGATGGCGATCTGCGCCTGGCGCAGGTTGTACCCGTCGCCCGTGAGGTCGGCATCCGGATCGAGGAACACGAGCAGACGCGAGCGCTGGTAGTTTTTGAGCAGCTTGTACTCCCACGTGCCGTCGGGCTTCTGGTACTTCAGGAACTCGTCGACGACGAACACGGCGACAACGCACAGGACGAGCGCGCCCAACGTTGCCAGCAGGTACTTCGGTCGCGCACCGCCCATCACGAGCGCCGTGGCCGCGATGAACAGGTACACGAGGCCCGTGCCGAGGTCGGGCTGAGTCATGATGCACAGAAACGGCACGAGCATGATGCCCACGGCCTTCGCGTACTCGCGCGCGTCGTCGAGCCGCCCGCCGTAGCGCGCCATGACGCTCGCGTCGAGCAGGATGACCGTGATCTTCGCGAACTCTCCCGGCTGTATCTGTATGCCGAGCTTGATCCACGACTGGGCCCCTTTCGCCTCCACGCCAAGGCCCGGTATGTGCGGCGAGAGGATGAGCACCACGTTCACGATGAGGAACAGCGTCGTGAAGTCCGACAGGCGCCGGTAGTCGAAGCGCCATGCGACGATCATGGCCACGATGCCCGCGGCCACGCCCGCCAGCTGGCGGGAGAACGAGTAGTCGGGGTCGTTGGCGACCGCGGACATCACGACCACGAGGCCGTAGCACACGATGAGCGCGACCACGACGACGAACGGAAGGTTCAGCCAAGGGAAGCGCCGCGTGCGCGTGGCCTGCGCCACGGCGCGGTCGGGCGCCTTGAGCGAGTCGATCTGCGGCAGCTGCGGCATGGGCGGTCCTCCTTCCTCTCGTCCGATTCCTTGCGGCTAGTCGGTGCGCCCGGTCATGGCCCGTTTGGACGCGTCGGCGAGCGCGCGGCCGGTGGAGCCCGCGATCTCGCCCATCTCGTCGAGCGTCCCGGCGTCGTAGGACAGCACGGCAGCGAGCGCCTCCGCTCCGAGCGGGGCCGCCGCGGACGACCCGCCGCCGCCGTGCTCGACCACGCAGGCCACCACGTACTTGGGATCGTCCACCGGAGCGTAGCATGCGAACCAGCCCGTGTCGCCGTCGTCGGTGTACTCGGCGGTGCCCGTCTTGCACGCCACGATGGCCGGATCGATCCCGAACTTCGAAAGCGTGCCGGAGACGTCGGCGTTGTCCGTGGCGACGCCGTTGAGCGCCTCGCGCACGTACGCCAAATGCTCGGGGTTCACATCGGGCTCGTCCACCACCTCCGGCTCGAAGGAGCGCACCGCCTCGCCCTCGGCGTTGCGCACGTCCTTCAGAACATGCGGTTTGAGCACCTTGCCCGTGGCCACGGCGCCGTAGGACACGGCCAGCTCGATGGGAGTCACCAAGACGTAGCCTTGCCCGATGCACATGTTCACCGTGTCGCCGCCCACCCAGGCCGCCGACTCGGGATAGTCCCGGTAGTTCTCGGCCTTCCACTCGGGCGTCGGGATGCGCCCGACCGCCTCGCCGGCAAGGTCGATGCCCGTCAGGCTCTCAAGCGGGTACTTCGCGAGGAAGTCCTGCAAAGCGTTCTGTCCCGCGCTCTCGCGGTTGTCCCAGAACTGCTTGCCGATGTCGTAGAACACCGTGTCGCACGATTGCACGATGCCGCCGCGCAGGTCGAGCCCGCCGTGGCCGTTGTGGTTCCAGCACAGCTTCTCCTCGCCGGAGCCCCAGCCGTCCCACGAGCCGGTGCAGGTCCACCCGGTCGAAGCAGAGGCGAAGCCGTTCTCGAGCGCGGCGAGGCTCGTGAACGTCTTGTAGGTGGACGCGGCGGGGTACTGGCCGCCGATGGCGCGGTTCATGAGGGGGTTCCACGTCTCCTCGGACTGGTAGAGGTCCCACGTCTCCTGCGAGACGACCCCCTCGAACACCTCGGGATCGAACGTGGGGTAGCTCGCCATGGCGACGATCCCCCCGTCGGAGAGGTCCATGACCACCACCGCGCCCGCCACGCCGGTGCCGGTGCCGATGGTGCCGTCCTCGGGCGCGATGAGCTTAGCGAGCGCGCGGTCGCAGACGTACTGCACGGGGCCCTTGAGCGAAAGGCGCACATCGGACCCCTTCGTGGGCTGCACCTCGCTCACCACCTCCACGATGTTGCCGTCGGCGTCCGCGACCACCGTGCGCTCGCCGTGGTCGCCCGCCAGAAGGTCGTCGTAGTACTGCTCGATGCCGGCGCGGCCCACCACGTCGTCGAGCTCGATGGAGCGCCCCTCGCCCGCCGAGGCGAGGTCGTTCTCGGTGACCGTGCCGGTGTAGCCCAGCACGTGCGCGGCGAGCGCGCCGTACGGGTAGTCGCGCACGCTGCGCTCCTCGACGTCCACGCCGGGAAACGCGTCGGAATGCTCGGCGATGAAGGCCGCGTCGCGCAAGCGCGCGTCGCTCGCCACCACGCGCTGGCTCTGCGCGCCGGACGAGGCGTCCTGGATGCGCTGGCGCACCACGTGGTACGGCACGCCGAGCAGCGCCGAGAGCCGCAGCACGATGTCGCGGTCGTCGGCCACGTCGGGATCGGCCAGCACGGTGAGCGACGTGCGGTTTCGCACGAGCGGAAGGCCGTCGGCGTCGCAGATGAGGCCGCGGGGGGCGGGCTTGCGCACCGTGGCGTACTTGTTCGCCTCCGACGCGCTGCCGAACTCCTCCGACTCGAGGATCTGCATCACCCAGAGCTTGGCCGAGAGCGTGCCGAAGACGGCGGCGGCGAACACGCCCATCGCGACGAAACGGGACTTCAGGCTGTCGGCGGGGTTCGCCGCAGGGCGCGCCGAGGAGCCCGCGCGGCTCACAGGCCGCGCGCCGCCTCCCGCGGCAGAGCCCGCCTTGCCAAGCGACGAGGACACGCCCACCGAGCTGATGGAGCGCACGTCTTTCTTGACGCTCACGTTGGACGTCTTCGCGCGGTCGCGCAGGACGAGCACGACCACGGCGAGGGCGACCACGACGATAAGCGTGACGATGGAGGCGACGAGTGCGACAAGCATGGCCCCGCCCCCTAGCGCAGCCGGGGCGTGCGCGGTCCGCGATCCTGGGCGGCGCCGGACACGAGGCGCACGACGAGGGGATAGAGCACCAACGCCACGACGCAGTCGTAGAGCGCGCAGGGCAGGGCGCGGTAGAAGAACGCGTCTGCCAGGCCGACCGGCGAGCCGAGCGCCACGAGCAGGATGCCGTAGAGCATCTCCACGGCGAACGAAGCCGCGACGAGGATGGCGAGCGGCATGAACAGCGTGTCGTTGTCGAGCACGGCGAACGCGCGCGAGGCGGCGAGCGACGCGAGCGTGAACAGAAGCGCCATGCCGCCCACCGGCCCCGTTCCGAGCAGGTCGAAGAGCAGCCCGAGGGCAAACGGCAGCACAGGGCCCGCGCCGAGCGGGTTGGCGATGGCCACCGTCAGCACGTACGCCAGAAGGAAGTTCGGTTGGGCTGCGAAGATGGCCACGTTCGGCGCCACGGCCACCTGCAAGACGACGGCGACAAGAGCGCCTACGGCCACGACGACGTTCTCGCGGGTCAGATTCACGACGCGCCACCCCCTTCTCCGTCGTCGGCGGCGTCGACGCCTCCGTTCCCGTCTGCGCCGTCTCCGTCATCCCCCAAGGCACTGAACACCACGAGCACCTCCTCGAGCGCCGAGGCGCTCTCGTTGGGCGAGACGACCGCGCGCCGGGAGGAGTCGCCCTGCTTCGCGTCCACCTTCACCACCGTGCCGATGACGAGGCCGCGCGTGTAGCTGCCTCCAAGGCCCGAGGTGACCACGACGTCGCCCTCCGAGACCTCCGCGTCGGCCTCGAGGTCCTCCAGGTAGAGCAGCCCTTCGAGCGAGCCGCGCACCACGCCCTGGGCGCGGCTCGACTGCACGATCGCGGCGGCCCCGCTCTTGGGATCGGTGAGCAGTCGGACGGTGGCGGTGCGCGCGTCGGCGGCCACCACCTGCCCCACCACGCCGGACGTCCCCATCACCGTGAGCCCGGTGCCCACGCCGTCGTCGGTTCCCTTGTCGATGGTGACGGTCTGGTCCCACGCCCCCGCCGGATTGCCGATCACGCGGGCGCCCACGCCCTCGATCCCGTAGGTGTCCTTGAGGTCGACCAGCTGGCGCAGCCGCTCGTTCTCCTGGCGGTACTCCTCCATCTGCGCGTACTGCTCGACAAGCTCCGCGTTGTACGCGCGCAGCTCCGAGAGCGTGTCCGCATCGGCCGCGAGGTCGCCGAGCGCATCGCTTGCCGTTTGCGCGCCCGAGCTCGCCGTCGCGCCGACCAGCTTCAGGGGCGCGACGGCCCCCGAGACGACGGCCTGGGCGCGATGCAGCGTGCCGTCGTCGCCCTCGCGCGCGTACACCGTCGTCATCGCGAGCGACACGACTACGAGAAAGGCAAGCAAGACCCGGCGAACAAGCGCCGAGCCCCTCTGTTGGAAGTTGAGCGCCATGGGAAGACGAGGTCGCCTTTACTTCGAGCGCATGAGCGTCTGCTTGAGGGCCGTGGGCGTCTCGAGCACCTTGAGGCAGCCCATGACCACGTTCGTCAGCGCCGTCTCGCTCGTCCACACGGGGATCTCGAGCTTGTCGGTGAGGTAGCGGTCCAGGCCGGACAGAAGGCCGCCGCCGCCCGTGAGCAGGATGCCGTTCTGGATGATGTCGCTGGCGAGGTCGGGATTGGTCTTCTTGAACGTCTCCTTGATGTGCACCACCATCTCCTCGCACGGCTGCACGAGCGCGGCGCGCACGTCCTCGGATTGGATGGTGACCTCTTTCGGCTGCTCGGTGATCACGTCTTGGCCCGAGATGATCATGTCGCGCTCGCGGCCGTCCTCGAACGGCAAGATGGAGCCGATCTTGATCTTGATGATCTCGGCGGTGCGCTCGCCGATCTTGATGCCCAGAAGGTCGCGCAGGTGCATGGCGATGGCCTCGTCCATGCGGTTGCCGGCAAGGCGCAAAGACGACGAGGTGACGATGCCGCCGAGCGAGATGACGGCCACCTCCGTGGTGCCGCCGCCGATGTCCACCACCATCGAGCCCGTAGGCTCGGTGACGGGCAGGTCGGCGCCCATGGCCGCGGCCATGGGCTCCTCGATGAGGTAGGCTTGGCGCGCGCCCGCCTGGATGGCTGCCTCGAACACCGCGCGCTTCTCCACCGAGGTGGCGCCGCACGGGATGCAGATGACGATGCGGGGCTTGGCCTGCCACGGATACTTGCGCGGCGCGGCCTTGTTGATGAACGCCGAGATCATGGCCTCGGTCACATCGTAGTCGGCCACCACGCCGTCGTGGAGCGGATGCTCTGCCGAGAAGGCTTCGGGCGTGTGGTTGATCATGTTCTTCGCCTCATGGCCCACCGCGAGCACGCGATGGGTGGCCTTCTCGATGGCCACGACGGACGGCTCGTTCACGACGATGCCCTCGCCTGGGATGGCGACGAGCGTATTTGCAGTTCCGAGGTCGATGGCCATGTCGGTGGACATCTGGCCGAACGCCCCCGAAAACATATCGAAGAAGGACATACGGGCAAACCCCTCGTGTCTCGGTTCACATGAATTCAGATTCTAGCACAGGCCCCTCGGCACCGTCGAAAATCCACGAGGGGGACAAAGGGGCGACCCCGTGCCGCGCCTAGTGCACGCTGCAGGAGAGGCAGGGATCGTAGGCGCGCACGAGCTTCTCGATCTCGAGTTGCACGTCGTCGCGCTCGGCGCCGTCGGCGACGAGCCGCTCGGCGAGGATCCGCATGTCGGCCTCGAGGTTCTCGCAGTTCTGGGCCGTGGGCGTGAGGATGGAGGCATGCTCGACGCGCCCTTCGGCGTCGAGCGCGATCTCATGGAAGAGCGCGCCGCGCGGTGCCTCGGTGAAGCCCGTGGCGCGACCGGCCTGCACCTCGAACGCGACGGGCGCGCTTGCGCCCTCGAAGGCGTCCGGCTCGGCGAGGCGGCGGCACAGCGCCGCGCAGCGGTCGAGCGCATCGACGAGCTCCACCGCCTGGGCCACGTTGTTCATGAAGGGATTGCCCTCGGGCGGGCGCAGCCCCGCCTTCGCCGCGGCCACCTTGGCGTTTTGGCCGAGGTGCCGCCACGAGGCGTTCGCGCGGGCGAGCGCGCCGGTGAAGTACGGCCGACCTGTCTCGCGCACGCGCGCGAAAAGCGCCGCCGAGTGCGGCACCGCATGCTCCTCGATGCGCTCGGACGCCTCGTCCGCGTCGAACTCTGCCCCGGCCTTGAGGAAGCGCGCCCGACGCGAGGCCGCCACCGGGTAGGCCCCTTCCTCCACCATGGCCAGCATGTCGCCGGCCGTCTCGATGGCAGGAACGGGAAAGTCGCGGAACAGATCGACGGCCCGGATCGCGAACTCCCGCGCCTCGTCCATCTTGTCTGCCAGCGCCCGGTACTCCCCCGCCGCGATCTCGTGCGTGAAGCCGCCCACGACCGCCGTGATGGGATGCACGCTGCGCCCGCCCACCTTCGTGCACAGCTCGTTGCCGAGCGCCTTGAGCGCAAGCGCCCGCTCGAACAGCTCAGGGTCCGTCTCGGCCAGCGGGAACACGCTCGGCATGCCGAGGAAGTCCGGCGCGGCGAACACGAACAGGTGCGTGGCGTGGTTCTGCAGGTACGATCCGTACACGAGCAGATCGCGCAGCGCGCGCGTGCGGTCGGTCGGCTCGACGCCGAAGACGCGCTCGATGGCCAGAAGATCGGTGACCACATGGCTCGCCGAGCAGATGCCGCAGATGCGCGAGGCGATGTATGGCACCTCTTCGAAGCGGCGGCCGCGCACCATGCTCTCGAACAGGCGCGCCGGCTCCACCACGTTCATCTCCACCGTCTTCACGATCCCATCCTCGATGACCACGCGCACGTTGCCGTGGCCCTCGACGCGGGCGATGTGGTCGACGTGTATGGCGGTTCTCGTCATGGGAGCTCCCTCACTCGCCGCCCCGGAGGACGGGGTTCGTCTGGTTGAACATCTCGAGCGCGCGGTCGAAGTCGGACGCGGGCACGCCGTAGCGCCCGCAGGCCGCCCGCGCGCTTTCCAGGTTCGCGTCCGGCGACAGGCCGCGGCAGCCGTTGCAGGGACGTCCGAGGTTCACGCAGCGCGCACCGCAGCCGGCGCGCGTCACGAGGCCGAGGCACAGCGTCCCCTTCCCGAAGAAGCACTCCGTCTCGTTGCGCTTGCAGTCGCCGCACATCGTGCGCGTGGGAACCGCCTTGTTCGAGCCGTAGAGAGCCCGCTGCAGCACGTCGACGAAGTCGAGCGAGTCGATGGGGCACGAGCGCACCTCGAAGTCCACGTCCACGACGGCGCCCACGGCCCGCGGCGCGATCATGTCGCCGCATGCCGCGGGCACATGCTCGTACACCTGGCGCGGGCGCTCGATGAAGCCCGCGGCCGCCATGCCGGGGATGCCCGCCGTCGTGGCGCACGCGCCGATGGCGACGAGCACGCGGGCGCGCTCGCGCAGCGTGCGCACGAGCCGCTCGGCCTCCTCGGTGGTGACGGCGCCTTCGACGACGGCCACGTCGAACTCCTCGGGCATGGGGTCGCTCGAGGCCAGCTGCCAATAGCGCACGTCGATCTGTCCGAGCACGTCCACAAGGTGCGCTTCGACGTTGGTGATCTGCAGCTGGCAGCCGAAGCAGCTGGCCAATCCCGCCACCACGACGCGGGGCGCGGCTGCGGGGCCGCGTCGCAGTGGACGCTGTCCGTTCGCGTTCGTCATATCACATCGACCCCTGGATGTTCTTGGCTTCCCAGTAATTGAACACGGGCCCGTCGATGCACACGTACTGGTGCCCGATCTGGCAGTGGCCGCACTTGCCCATGCCGCACTTCATATGCCGCTCGAAGCTCACGTAGATGCGGTCGTAGCTGATGTTCTTCTTGCGCATCTCGTCGATGGCGAAGCGGTACATCACCGGCGGGCCGCACAGCGCCCCGTAGGTGTTCGACGCGTCGATCTCAAGGTGCTCGAAGGGCTTCGTCACCACGCCCACCTCGCCGTCCCACGTGTCGTCGGGATGGTCGACCGTCAGATGCAGATCGAAGTCCTTGCGGTGGCGCCACATCTCGAACTGCTGTCGGAACATCACCTCGGAGGGGTTCCTCGAGCCGTAGATGATGGTGACCTTGCCGAACTCCGAGCGCTCGTCGTGGATGTTGTTGATGAGCGAGCGCAAAGGCGCGATTCCTAAGCCGCCCGCCACGAGCAGGATGTCGTGGCCCCTCATCTCGTCGACGGGAAACCCTCGGCCGAACGGTCCGCGCAGCCCCACGATGTCGCCGCACTGCATCGTGTGCAGCACCTCGGTGAACGTGCCGGCGCGGCGCACGGTGAGCTCGATGAACCCGCGCTTGGTGGGCGAGCTCGAGATGGAGATGGGCGCCTCGCCCACCCCGAAGATGGACAGCTCGACGAACTGTCCGGGTTCGTGCGAGAACGCGTCGCGGATGCGCTCGTCGATGAGGCGAAACTCGAAGAGCTTCTCGGTGGCCGTGAGGTCGGTGATGGACGTAATGCGCGCCGGCCAGGGGCGATAAGGGTTCGCGGCCATCATCTGGGCGCCCGTCCGCGGTTCGGGGCCCGCCTCGTGCGGCGCCACCCGCACGGTGGACACGGCGCAGCTACTGGGCATCGTCGGCCCCCTTCCCCTCGAAGAACTCGAGCACCCTGATGGGGTTGATGTCGGCCTTGCACGCCTTCACGCACCGCCCGCAGCCCACGCAGAGCATCCGGTCGTGGTTCGCCAGAAAGCCATTGAGCTTGTGGTACATGCGGTGCCGCACGCGCCCCCTTCCGTCGGCACGGAAGTTGTGCCCGCCCGCCACCTCGGCGAACTGGGGCGAGGTGCACGCGTCCCACACGCGCTCGCGCCTGCCCGTCGAACCGTCGGGATCGAGCGCGTCTTGGATGTCGAAGCAAAAGCACGTGGGGCACACGGCCGAGCACGCCGTGCACGCAAGGCAGCGCCCTCCCAGCTCCTCCCAGAACGGGTCGCTGTGGAACGCGTCCATGAGCATGGCCACGTCCTGGATGTCGGGGATGTCGGGGTTAAACGCCGCCTGACGGCGGCGCGTGGCGTGCCTGAACTCGATGCGGTCGGCATCGGTGGCCACGCGCGGGTTGCACGCGGCCTCGAGGATGTTCGCCGCCTCGACGCTCGCTATGCTCACGAGGTACTTGTCGCCAATGGCGTGCAGGAACAGATCGTAGCCGAAACGCGCCTCGTCGCCGTCCCACAGATGGCAGAAGCACGTGTCGGCGGGCATGCAGCTCACGCCCACCACGAGCGTGGCCGCGCGGCGCGCGACGTAGTACGGATCGGGATAACGGCCGTCTCTGAACACGAGATCGAGGCGGTTCAGCGCGTTGATGTCGCAAGCGTGCGCGCCGAAGACGACCCGCGGGGTGATCTCGGCGGCGTAGTCGGTCACGCCGTTGTCCTGCGCATCGAACGTCATGAGCGTCTCGACGGGCGGCAGGAAGTACTTCTTGGGCGATGCGATGGTGGTGGCGTAGGAGAGGTCCATGTCGTCGGGCGACTGGATGACCTCGAACACATGGCTGCCGCCGCGTTTGACGGGAGCCACCACCTCGTAGGACTCCATGAACGCCGACACGAGCGCCGGCAGTTCGACCGCGTCGATGACTCGGTAGAGCATGCTCTCGTCCGTCCTCTCGTCTTGCGGGCACACGTCGCTCGAAACGCGGGTGCGAAGAGCCGATGCCGAAGGCCGCGTCTGCCGCGACGTGCGCGGCAGACGCGGCGAAGGACGTCCTCTCGAGAAGGCGCGCGCAAGCGCATTGGAGGACGGGCGGCACCGGGGTCGTTCGTTGCGTCGAGCTGTCAGACGGCTGCGAAGCCGACCGAGCTTACGCGAAGAAGATGCCGATCTCGCGCTCGGCGGATTCCGGGCTGTCGGAGCCGTGGATCACATTCTCGTCCATGATGAGGCCGAAATCGCCGCGAATCGTGCCGGGGGCCGCTTCCGCCGGGTTAGTGGCGCCCATGAGCGAGCGGCACTTCGCCACCGCGCCCTCGCCGGACACGACCATCTTCACAACCGGGCCGCTCGTGATGTAGGAGATCAGGCCGTCGTAGAACGGCTTGCCCTCGTGCTCGGCGTAGTTGGCCTTCGCCTGCTCCTCGGTGACCATCCCAAGCTCCATGCGCTCGATGGCAAGCCCCGCGCGCTCGAAGCGGTTGACGATCTCGCCGATGTGACCGTTGCGCACGCCGTCGGGCTTGATCATCGTGTAGGTCTTCTGGATTGCCATAGGGTTTCCTCTCTCTCGTGAACACGTCGTGCCGAGCGGCGGCCCTAAGCCGCCGCGTCGTCCCGGGAAGGCCGGCGGCAAAGCCGCGGCAACCTGCGCGACGCCGGCCCCGGAAAGGCTCCGCATCGCGCAGGTTGCCGCGAGCGCATGCCGCGACCTGCGCCCCGGACGGTGAAAAACGGCCTATGCCGTCGTTTCCGTCAGTTCTGGCTGGCGAAGTAGAGCTCGATGTTCGACACCTTCCAGCCGATCAGGTCGCGCACAAGCGACACCTTGTACTGCATCTGCCCGCCTTCGGGCGTCTCTGCCGTCACGTAGGCGACGGTCTCGCTCATGGACGCGTCCACGCCGTCGAAGCCCATGAGCTCGGTGCCTTCGGCTATCTGGCCCGTCATGGTGGCGGCGCTGTCGGGTTCCACCTCGTCGGCGAACAGCGTCGAGGACGCCGCCTGCGGATCGGCGAACAGCTCCTCCACCACCGTCTGCGCGGACGGATAGCCCCAGCCCTGCGTGTACAGGAACACGGAGGCGGCGAACGCCGCCAGCACGAGCAGCACGATGACCACGAGGATCTTCAGGCCGACGTTCTTGCGCTTGCGCTCCTGCTTCGCAAGGCCGCGCGACCACTGCTCGAGCTCTTCGTCGCTGGCGTTGAAGAAGCGCTCCTCCCCTTCCGATGCCGGATAGGCGCTCGGCTGGGCGTAGGGATCGGCGTAATAGTACGGATCCGCCGAGCCGTAGGGGTCCTGGTCCACGTAGACGGCCGACCCGTCGGCGGCCACGTCGAGGCCGGACATGTCGGCAGCGGCGGGAACCGGCGCCATGACCTGCGTGATCTCCGACGTCCCCTGCGCCACGGCGGCCACGGCGCGCTGGTAGTCCACGCTCGCCGAGTCGCTGAGGAAGTACGTTTTGTCGGCGATGGACTCCTCGAAGGCGTTGACGGCCTTCTGCATCTGCCCGCAGGCCACATACGCCTGGCCGAGGTTCGCATACAGCTTGTTGCGCGTCTCGGACTGCATGTCGAACTGCAGCGCGCTCTCGTAGGAGGCGACGGCGTCGGCAGGGCGGTTGAGCGCCATGAAGCAGACGCCCAGGTTGAGGAGCGCCTTGGTGGGATCGGGGTTCCCCTCGTCGAGCGCGGCCTCGCGGAAGGCGACGCCGGCCTCGGCCGACTTGCCCAGCTTCAGAAGCGCGCTGCCCATGCCGGTGTAGGCCTTGTAGGGCGCGTCGTACTTGGCGTCGGACACGGCCACCTCGAAGTGCTTGACCGCGTCCTCGTAGTCGTGCAAAGACGCGTAGGCCATGCCGAGGTTGTAGTTCACCGTGCCGCACGCATCGTAGGCCGCGTCGGCCGTGGCCTGCGTGTAGGCGTGGATGGCCTCGCCCGGATCCTTGAGCTTGACCAGGCAGTTGCCGATCTGATGGTAGAGCAGCCCCGTCTCGCCGGGAGCGAGCGGGCGGCTCGCGTCCTGCAAGCACTGCGTGTACGCGGCCAGGGCCTCTTGGTAGTCCCTGCGCGCATAGGCTGCCCGCGCCTGCTGGAATAACTCGTTGTTCATCTGCTTCCTTCGTGTCCTCGCGGAAACCGCACCTGCCGGCGGGGGCCGTTTACTCCGCGGCGTTCTCGATCTCGACGCGCTCGATCACGTCGCCCACGCGCAGCTGGCCGATCACGTCCATGCCCTCGACGGTCTGGCCGAACACCGTGTAGCCCGAATCGAGCATGGGCTGGGCGCCCAGGCACAGGTAGAACTGGGAGCCGGCCGAGTTGGGATCCTGGGAGCGCGCCATGGCGAGCGTTCCGTCGAGGTGCTTGTTGTTGGGGTTCGTGGAGAACTCCTCCTTGATGGAGTAGCCCGGGCCGCCGGTGCCGAGGCCCGCGAACGGGTTGCCGGCCTTCTTCACGACCTCCTCGGGCGAAAGGTCGCGGGTGTTGGGGCACCCGCCCTGGATGACGAACCCGGGGACGTGGCGGTGGAACTTCAGGTTGTCGTAGAAGCCCTTGCGCGCCAGCTCGACGAAGTTGCCCACGTGGATGGGGGCGTCCTTTCCGGCCAGCTGCACGCGGATATCGCCTTTCGACGTCTTGATGACGGCGACCTCCTCGCCGGTGGGCTGGTATTCGGGGGTGTACTGCGCCATGGGACGGCTCCTTTTCGTTTCTCAGCTATCGTGCGCCCACGCGAAACGGGGCGAATGGTGTCGCATGCAAAGACGAAGTTTAGCAGGTCGGAACCACCCGACCGGAAAAATCGTAGAACATCCACGCCGCGATCGACAGGATGCGAAGAAGGGCGAGGACGGTGCTCGGCGAGGAAAAGGCCGCAAGCCCTCGGGCTTGCGGCCTCTCGTTTTCCCTGGTGCCCTTGACAGGATTCGAACCTGCGGCTTTCTGCTCCGGAGGCAGACGCTCTATCCCCTGAGCTACAAGGGCACGGACGAGGATTATACGCTATCATGGTGGAAAACGGAAAAACAATGCAAGGAATCCTCACGATCATGGAACAGACCATCACGATAGACCGCATGGGCTACGGCGCCGAGGCCGTCGGAAGGCTGGAAAACGGCAAGGCGGTGTTCGTCGAGGGCGCGGCGCCCGGCGACGTCGCGCTTCTCGACATCATCGAGGAGAAGCCGTCTTTCGCCCGCGCGCGCATCGCGCGGCTCGTCGAACCCTCCCCCCTGCGCGTCCAGCCCTCCTGCGCGAGCACGGCGCTGTGCGGCGGCTGCCCGTGGGCGCACCTGTCCTACGCGGCCCAGCTCGACGCGAAGCGCGCCAACGTCGTGGCGGCGCTCTCTCGCACGGCGCGCTTCGACAAAGGGCGCGCCGAAGAGCTCGTGCGCCCCTGCCTGCCGAGCAAGCGGCAGTGGGGCTACCGCAACAAGCTCGAGCTGGGCGCGGCCCTCGACGAGCGCGGCGCGTTCCAACTGGGATTTCGCCGCGAGGGAGCGCACGACGTCGTCTCGGTCGACTCCTGCCCGCTCGCAAGCGCGCCCATCGCGAAGGCCCCCAAGGCGCTGCGCGGCGCGCTCAGGTTCGCCCAGGGCTCGCAGGACCTCGGCATCTACCGTGTCGGGGTGCGCGGCAGCGTGCGCACGCGCGACGTGGAGATCGCGCTGTGGACGAAGCCGGGGGCGTTTCCGCGCGGGCACGTGGCCAAAACGCTCAAAAGCGCCCTCAAGGCCACGAGCATCGTGCGCGTCATGGCCGACCCCGGCAAGGCGCGCAAGATCAAGGGCGTCGAGACGCTGGAGGGCAAGGGATGCTGGGAGGAGCGGCTGGGCAGCGCGCGCTACCTGACGAGCGCCCCATCGTTCTTCCAGGTGAACACCGCGCAGGCCGAGAAGCTCGTCGCGTGCGTCATCGAGGGTTTGGGCGGGCACGTGGGCGAAGATGGGCCCGAGGGCCTGGACGGCCTTCTCGTGGCCGACCTCTACGCCGGCGGCGGCACGTTCTCGGTGCCGCTCGCGCAGGCCGGCGCCGAGGTGCTGGCCGTGGAAGCCGCCGGCTCGTCGGTGCGCGACCTGCGGCGCAACGCCGACATGAACGCCGTGGACGTCGAGGTGATCGGCGGCGACGCGGCGCGCGAGCTGCCGGAGCTCGGCGGCCTCGACGCGCTCGTGGTGGACCCGCCGCGCGCAGGGCTCGCCGACGGCGTGGTGGAGAGCATCGCCGCGGCCGCCCCTGCGCGCGCAGCCTACATCAGCTGCAACCCGGCCACGTGGGCGCGCGACGTCGCGCGCTTCGAGAACGAGGGGTACCGGCTCGCCAGCGTGCAGCCCGTCGACCTGTTCCCGCAAACCCACCACGTGGAGGTGGCCAGCGTCTTCGAACGCCTCTAGCGGCTCGGCGCGCCCTGCGCCGTCAGGGGCGCGCCGCTTGCACGCTCCCTTCCGCACCCGCCCCGCGAACCTGAAAGGACCGACCATGATCCTGTCGGACGTCACCATAGAGAAGCTGCTCGCCGAAGGAAGCCTCGCCATCGAGCCGCTCGAGCCCGCGCAGATCCAGCCCGCAAGCGTGGACATCCGCCTGGGCGACACGTTCAGCATCGTGGAGGACACGCCGAGCGGCATCGTGGGGCTCGAGGACGAGATCGCCTACAAGACCATCCGCACCGACCGCTACATCCTGCTGCCGGGCCAGTTCGTGCTGGCCACCACCATGGAGTACGTCCGCCTCGGCAACGATCTGACCGCCTTCGTGGAAGGCCGCAGCTCGCTCGGGCGCATGGGGCTGTTCGTGCAGAACGCCGGCTGGGTGGACCCGGGCTTCGAGGGGGAGATCACGCTCGAGCTGTTCAACGCGAACCACTGCGCGCTCGAGCTGCGCTGCGGGCGCCGCGTGGGGCAGCTCGTGTTCGCCCGGATGGACGGGGCGGCGAGAAGCCCGTACGCCGGCAAGTACCAAGGACAGCGCGGCGCGACGGGCTCGCGCGTGTTCCTCGATCGGGAAGTCGCTCGGTAGCGCCGCTGCCGGAGCGCAGATGCGAACGCGAAGGCATCGCCCGCCTACTCCACGTCGGAAACCGCCTCCGCAGACTCGTCGCCCGCGTCGAGGAACGCCTTGCGGGTGACGAAGTTCCACACCATGACGAGGAACGTGGCGCCGATCTTCACGACGAGGTAGTGCACGCCGGCAAGCTCGACGCCGGCCCACATGCACAGGTTGTTGATGGCAAGGCCGATGACCGACAGCACGACGAAGATGACGAACTCGCGCCGGCGGCTCATGCCCTCCTTGTGGGTGAACACGTAGCGCATGGACGCCGCATAATTGAAGACGACCGAAACGGTGAACGAGACGGTGGCGCTTGCAAGGTAGTTGACGGCGAACACCTCGGTGAGCAGCGCCAGCAAACCGTAATCGATGCAGAACGCGACGACGCCCACGACGCCGAATTTCATGATCTGAGCGATGAGCCTCTTCACGGACGGGCTCCCTTTCACCTCCGGGCGCCGCCCGCGGGCGGCCTTTTCAGAAACCCGTCTATTGTGGCATAAACGCGCCCGATATCAAGGGGCTTGCTCAAGTGGCCGTCCATGCCGCTCTCGAGGCTTCGCCGCTCGTCCTCGGAAAACGCGTTCGCCGTCATGGCCAGGATGGGCACGCGCGCCGCATCGGCCCGGGGAAGCGCCCGGATGGTCCGTGCGGCCTCGTGACCGTCCATCTCGGGCATCTGCACGTCCATGAGGACGAGGTCGTAGCAGCCCTCCGAAGACTCCCCGAACAGGCGCACGGCCTCGGCGCCGGTGCGCGCCTCGTCCACGAGCGCGCCCGTCATGGCCAGAAGCTCGACGGCGATCTCGCGGTTGAGGTCATTGTCCTCGGCCACGAGGATGCGCGCGCCGGAGAAGTCGTAGCCTGTCTTGCCCTCCGCGTCCTCACAGCGAACCGCGGGCGCGGGAAGCGGGCCCTTCGGGTCGTCCGGTTCGTCCGCGGCCTCGGCGAGCGGCACCTCCACCGTGAACGTCGACCCGCGCCCCACCTCGCTTTCCAAGCGGATGCGGCCGCCCATCATCTCCACGAAGCGCTTCGAGATGGCGAGCCCGAGGCCGGTTCCCCCGAAGGCTCGACCCGTCTCGTCGTCCCCCTGGTCGAACGACGAGAAGATGCGCTCGAAGTGCTCGGGCTTGATGCCGCGTCCCGTGTCCGACACCGCTATGCGCACCCAGAGCGGCTCCGAGCCCTCCTCTCGCGGACACCCGAGGACGGGCCCCGAAGGCGCGTCGGAGTCGCGAACGCGCTCGATGCGAAGCCCCACGCACCCGCCCGTCTGCGTGAACTTGAGCGCGTTGCCCAGCAGGTTGTACACCACCTGGTTGAGCCTGAGCGCATCGCCGACCAAGCGCGGCGGCATCTCGGGATCGACATCCATGCGAAAGTCGATGCCGCGCTCGGCCGCCTGCGCGGCGAACACGGCGTCGAGGGCGCGGGCGAACGTCGGGAAGTCGAAGGGCTCGCAGCGGATCTCTATCCGGCCGCTCTCGATCTTGCTCATGTCCAGGATGTCGTTGATGAGCGCCATGAGGTGGCGCGAGGCGACCGCCACTTTCTCCAAGCACTCGCGCACCTTCTCGTCGTCGCCGATACGGTCGAGGGCGATGGAGGTCATGCCCATGATGCCGTTCATCGGCGTGCGTATCTCGTGCGACATGCGCGAGAGGAACTCGCTTTTGGCGAGGCTCGCACGCTGCGCCTGATCGAAGGCCACTTCGGCACGGTTCTTCTCTTCGGCGAGCAGACGCGTGTTGCGCCGGACGAGCCGTGCGTAGACGAGGAAGCACGCGCCGACGGCCACCGCGATCGCGCCGCCCATGACGACCGCGTTTCTCAGAAGCACGCCGCTCAGCGAGGCGATGCTGCCGTCAACGAGGTCGGAGGGCATGCCCGTGATCAGGTACCGGCCGCCGTCGCCCACAGGGCGCAGGTAGAGGTAGGTGCGCCCGGAATCGAGCGAGACGCTCACCAGGCGCGGCTCGCCGCAGACCATGCCGTCGCGCATGGCCTCGGCCGCGGAGACGTCCGAGGACGCGCCCTCGGCGAGGGCGTCGAAGGCGTTGGCCCCCACGCGCAGGGCGCTCTCCGCTCCGCACGCGATGCAGGTGCCGCTCGCGTCGACTATGCTGGAGTGGGACCAGCCATCGACCGGGTCGGCGTCGGAAGGCCCGGGGGCCTGCGTGGCGTCGTACGCTGCCACGACCGACGTGATCGTGACGTCGTCGCATGCCACAGGCTCGATCGAACACGAGAACACGACGGTCGATCCGTGCAGGGCCACCTCCCGCCCCGCCTCGCCGCCCGATGGCCGCACGCCGCCTTCGGAAACGACGCGGACGGATTCGGAGGTGACGTGCCGGCCGTCGTCGGCGCGAAAGGCCAGGTACGCGTACTCTCCCGCGTCCTCCTCGGCAGAAAGCAGCCGCTGAGCGCGCTTTACCGTGGGCTCGTCGAGCGCCGAAAGCGAGGCCCCGACGCGCTCCGCAAGCCGAAACCGCTCCTCCACGCCGGAAGCCACCTGGGCCGCTGCCTGATCGCTCAGCTCCTGGAGGTACACTCCGCTGATGGATTCGACGGCTCTCTCGGTGGCCGCACGCGACGAGAGCACCGTGTGGGCGAGCGCGCCCGCCAGCCCCAACGCGAGGACGAAGGCGAAGGCGAGCGCGACGAGATTCCGGTGAGCTCGAGCGCGTTTCATCAGTTCCATCGGAGGGACGCCACCTTATCTCGCTGTCATGGGCGGATGTATTCTACCATGCGCCCTAACGCGCATCCTTACCGCACGGCAACGGATCGTTCACCGCGATCCGTCTGGAAAATGGAACAGGTGACTGGCACAAGAGCCCCTGTTCGGGTACTATGGGGCGGTTGACCGACATCGCAAGGAGCCCCCGTGGAACAGACAGCAGACGCCCCCGAAACGCTCGAGCGCGCATCCCGCGTGGCAGTGCTCGTCCCCTGCTACAACGAGGCCGTGACCATCGGCAAGGTGGTCGACGACTTCCGGCGCGTGCTGCCGGACGCCACGGTGTACGTCTACGACAACAACTCCTCCGACGGCACGGGCGACATCGCGCGCGAACACGGGGCGGTCGTGCGCACCGAGCGGCGCCAGGGCAAGGGCAACGTCGTGCGCCAGATGATGCGCGACATCGACGCGGACTACTACCTCATGGTGGACGGCGACGACACCTACCCCGCCGAGGCCGCACCCGCGCTCCTCGCCCCGCTTCTGGCCGACGAGGCCGACATGGTGGTGGGCGACCGCCTGTCGAACGGCACGTACGGCCAGGAGAACGACCGCGCCTTCCACGGGTTCGGCAACGACCTCGTGCGCGTGCTCATCAAATGGATCTACGGATTCGAGTTCTCCGACGTCATGACGGGCTACCGCGCCTACAACGCCGTGTTCGCCAAAACCATGCCGGTGCTCTCGCCGGGCTTCGAGATCGAGACGGAGCTGTCCATCCACGCCGTGGACAAGCGCTGGCGCATCGCCGAGGTGCCGATCGATTACCGCGACCGCCCCGAGGGATCCGAGAGCAAGCTCTCCACGTTCTCCGACGGCATGAAGGTGCTGCTCATGATCATGTCGCTGTTCAAGGACTACCGGCCGCTCGCGCTGTTCAGCTGGATGGCGCTTCTGCTCTGCGTGCTGGGCCTGGTGGCCGGAGTGCCCGTGATCTGGGAGTTCGCCCAGACGGGCCTCGTGCCGAAGCTGCCCTCGGCTCTGCTGGCCGTGGCGCTCGTGTTCGTGGGCGTCCTGAGCTTCAGCTGCGGGCTCATCCTCGACACGGTGGTGAAGGGCACCCGCAAGGAGTACGAGCTCGAGGTGCTCAAGGCCTACGAGCGCTACGGGCGCCGCTGACGCCTCCTCCGAACGGCCGCCCGGCCGCTGCGACGCTCGGAGGAGGTTTCTCGGGGCCTGATCGCGGATCGGTCGCGTCGTCGTGCTGCCTCTCCTCGCGCACGGCCCCGGCACCTTGCATGATAGCAGCGCGAACCCCCGCCCTCTTTTCCGCTCTCGCTGAAGCCCTCAACCATTCTCGCAGGTCGATTCGCACCACGTTCTGCGATACTGGAAGGTTTGAAGGACGCCGTCGAGATCGAGGCCAAGCGCAACCGCTCGCCTTTGTTCCGAAGAGCGGGGGGCATCGGTCGCGCTGCTCGCCTCACGCGCGCGCCCGCGCTTCGAGAATGCGCGCCTCGAGATCGGCGAGGTCGCAGGCCCCGAAGCGGTAGCGCACCTCCTTGGGATCTCCGTCCGAGCCTGCGCGCTCGACGAGCACGAAGCGCAGCTCCACCTCCTCGAACCCGCTCCTCAGAAGCGCGTAAGCGTAGCAGGAGGCTTGCAGCGCGTGCCTTACGCGCACCGATTCGAACGATTCGCCGTCCGCGCCGCCCGTCTTGTAGTCAACGACGAGCGCACGCCCCTGCGCGTCTGCGCCCTCCGAGCACAGAAGGTCGATCGCCCCCGCAAGGCACTCGCCGCCCGCCCGCACGAGGAACGGAACCTCCGCGCGGCGCGTCGGCCAAGCGAGCGCCTCGGCGCACGCAGCGCTCGAGAACCAGCGCTCGCAGGCGGCCTTCAGGCGCGCGCGCTGCACCTCCGAGAGCCCGAAGGACCGCGCGAGGCCGTCAAGGTGCGAGTCGTCGGGCGCGCGCCCCGCCTCGACGGCGAACTGCGCGGCGCGGTGGAAGGCGGCGCCGAGGCGGGTGGCGCGATCGGCATCGGACGCGTCGGGCATGTCAGACGCGTCGAGCGCCCCGTCGCCGTGGGCGTCCTCGCCAAAGCCGCCCACGGCGAAGGCGGGCGCTAGAGAGGAGTACGAGAACATGCCCTCGCGACCGCTCTTCCAAGGGAGGTGGAAAGCGCAGGGGCGCTCGTCGGCAGGCGGCACGAAGAAGCGCGAGCGGGAAGAGACGGCCTTTTCGGCAGGGAGCGCGCTTCCCGCTTCACGCCCCTTTCCGTCTCCATCGGACTCGACGGCGGGGAGCACGGCGATGCGCTCGAAGCGCGCGGGCCGCGTGCCCCCGTAGGCGAGATCGGCCTCGCCTTGCGGGAAGTCCTCGCCGCCGCAGAGCGCGCTGCGGATGTCGTCGACGAGCGGCGCGTAGGAGAAGGGCTTGCCCGGAGAGGGGGCCTTCGCGTCCATGGCGACGACGAGCGCCTCGCTCGCCCGCGTGAGCCCCACGTAGAGCTTGCGCCGCGCCTCGGCCAGCTCCTCGCGCGCGGCGCGCTCGACGAGGGCGGCCCGGTAGGCCGCCTGCGAGCACGGGCGCGAAGGATCGGCGGCGCCCTCCACGAACCGACGGGCGGCGAGCGCGTCGGCGTCCTCGCCGTCCCCGTCGCCCGCGGAGGCCAGCGCCGCTGTCGCGCGCTTCGCGAGCTGCGGGAAGGCATCGAGCGTCGAGCCGGGCGCGAGCGAGGCGCGCACGGCTGAGCCGCACGCCTCAACGACGAGCTTCGAGCCCGCACGGCCTGCATCCTCGAAGTCGGCGAGCGCGACGATGGGAAACTCGAGGCCCTTCGATGCGTGGATGGTCATGATCCTGACCACGTCGCCGCCCGCGCCCGACAGCGCGCCGGGCGCCTCCTTGAGCCCTGCGTCCAGCTCGTCGGAGAAGGCGCGCGCCACTGACGCCGGCCCGATGGGTCGCGCGCGCTCGATCTCCTCGACCAGACGGATGGCCTTGAGCACGTTCGCCGCGCACGCCACGCCGCACGCCCCCTCGCGCTCGAGGCGCGCCATCCATCCGGAGCGCACGACCGCCTCGCGCAGCACCTCCGACGCCGGACGCGTGCGGATCGCGCGGCGCGCGCCATCGACGAGGCGCAGCGCATGCGCAAGGCTCGGCGACAGCCCGTCCTCGCGTCCGACGAGGCAGGAGAAGCCCTTGTCGAGGTCGCGCCGACGCAGCTGCCCCGTATCGGGATCCTCTTCGGTGGCAAGCTCGAGGAAGTCGTCCGTCGACAGGCGCGCCAGGTCGCTCGCAAGCACCTCGAAGAGCGCCGCGGTGTTCGCTGGATTCGCAACGGCCTCCAGAAAGCGCTCGACCACGCGCACCTCGGGCGCGGAGGCGAACAGCGAGCCGCCCGCGACGACGCACTCGAAGCCTTCCTCGCGCAGCGCCTCGGCGTACAGCCCCGCGCGCGACATCTTGCCCAGAAGCACCACCATCTCGCCCGGCGCGTGCCCGTCGTCCCTGAGCGCCGCGAAGCGCCGCGCCACGGCGCGGGCGCACACGCGCTTCGCGTCGGCCGTGCCCGCCCCGGCGTTGCGCCCAGGCGGCAGCTCGGCCAGCACGAGGTCGATGCGCGGGGCGCGGCCCCGGTAGCGCGAGGCGCGCCCTTCGTGGGGCGCGAGCGACATGAACGCGTCCCCGAACACGTGGGGCTGCTCGAACACGCGGTCCACGAACGACAGCACGTCGGCGTGGCTGCGGAAATTCTTGCGCAGTTCCACGTAGCGCGCGCCCACCGCGTCGGAGCGCATGACGCGCTTGTGCTCCTCGTACACGCCCACGTCGGCGCCGCGGAAGCGGTAGATGGACTGCTGCGCGTCGCCCACCGTGCACAGATGCGCGAGGCTCGGGCCGGCCAGACGCGCGATCATGTCGATCTGCATCTGGCTCGTGTCCTGGAACTCGTCCACCATCACGAGCTTGAAGCGCCGCTCGTAGCGCCGCGCGATGTCGGGATGCCCTTCAAGGGCCTCGAGCGCGCGCGAGAGCAGATCGTCGTTGTCGAGCGCGCAAGCGGCGCGCTTCGCCTCCTCGTAGCGGGCATGCACGTCGGCGGCGAGGGCGGCGAGGGCGTTCGCGAACGGGTGCGCGAGCCCGAGCGCGATCTGGCGAACCGCGCGGTCGTAGGCCGCCTGAAACGCCTTGACCGCGGGCTTCACCGCCGCCGCGAAGTTCCCGCCGATGCGCGCGCAGCCCGCATCGACCGTTTCCGCGAGCGCGCGCAGCCCGCCGTCCGCGTCGCCCCCTCCTTCGCACGCCCCTTCGGCCAGAAGCGCCGCGAGCGCCTCCGCGCCGTCGGCCGCCTGGGCGCGGGCGCGCTCGGCCGTCGCGCTGCCCCCTGCGCCCGCAAGCGCCTCCGCCACCTCCTCGTAGGCCAAAAGAAGCTCGCGCGCGAGCGCCGAGGCGCGCGCCGGTCCCGGCCCGAAGTCCACCGCGTCCAACCCTTTGCGCTGCCCCGCCGCCTTGTCGAGCAAAGCCTCCAGCATCGACGCCACCGACGTCTCGTTCGGCATGCGCGAGCGCGCCTTGTACTCGTCGAAGAGCGCGCGGTACGCCCCGCCGCCCGCGACGGCGCCTTCGGACAAGGCCGCGTCGATGGCCGCGGCCAGAAGCTCGGCGCGCTCCGCGTCGCCCACGATGCGAAACGCCGGGTCGATGCCCAGATCGAGCGCATGCGTCCGCAGGATGCGCGCGCACATGCCGTGGATCGTCGATATCCAGGCGCCGTCCACCTTGAGCGCCTCGTCGCCGAGGCCCTCCGCACGCAGCGTGCGCTTGACGCGCGCCTTGATCTCGGAGGCCGCCTTCTCCGTGAACGTGATGGCCAGCACCTCGTCAATGCCGCCGACAGCCGGGCCGCTGTCGGGCAGAAGCGCGTAGGCGATACGCTGCGTGAGTGTGAACGTCTTGCCCGAGCCCGCGCCCGCGGACACGAGAAGGGGGCCGTCCACGTGCTCCACGCTCGCGCGCTGGCCCGGCGTGCAGGCGTCGAGGTTCATGCGTCGCGCCTCCTCTCGCAAGCGGGCACCGGGCAGAACCCGCACGGATCGCCCCCGCGCGGATCGGGATCGACGACGCCGCGCGAAAGCGAACCCACCGCGAGCGCGACGCCCTCCTCCACCGCGTCCACCAGCTCGGAGAACGACGCGGCGCCAACGGCCTCGCACGCAGGACCCGGCGCGCCGCACTTCTCCCCGTCGATGCCGGGCAGGTCGGCCGGGCCGAGGACGGCGCGGTCGAACGCCCCGGACACGCCGCCCTTGCGCCCGTAGGACACGTAGAGCGCCCCCACGACGTCGAGCCCGAGAACCCGACGCGCCACCTGGGCGTACACGAGCGCCTGCACCCGATGGGGCAGAACCGCGCCCGCGGCCTGCACGGCGGGCGAGGACGCGGCGAGGGCATGATCGCGCGAAAGCGAGCCTTTGTAGTCGATGACGACCGCCTGCCCGCGGTCGTTCACGTCGATGCGGTCGACGCTGCCGCGCAGAAGGCAGCCGCCGTAGGAAAACGCCTCGGAGCCGCCGAACTCGAACTCGAGGTGCGCGGGCGCGAAGCCCGGAAGAAGATCGCATTCGCGGTCGAGGTAGGACGAGAGCGTCCGCTTGAGCTCGCGGACCTCGGCGCGCTCGACGGCTGTGAGCGGCACGAGCGGGCTGCGCGACCGATCGAGCCCGGGCTGGAGCGCGAGATGCCGATCGAACGTCTCGCCCAGAAGGGCGCGGGCCGCACCGACGTTCTCCCGCGACACCTTTCGCCCGCCCGCTTCGCGGAAGCGCTCGTAGAAGCTTTTGAGCACGCCGTGCGAGAAGCTGCCCATCTCGGCGGGGCCGAAGCCCGCGTCCGGCTCGGACAGGTGCAGCCGCCGCGAGGCGAGCCACTTGCAAGGGCATTCGAGGTACGCTTCGAGAGCCGAGGGCGACAGCACGACGCGCTGCGCGTCGCAGCCGGCCCCGTGCGCGCCCGCCGTGGCGCGGCGGGGCAGCGCGACGCGCTCTGCGCGGACGACCTCGCCCGCGCGCGAAAGCTCCCACTCCTCGCCCGCCCCCGGCGCGAGCGCGTCGGCAGAGACGAGCGCGAGGTTCTCGTGCAGCGCGTCCTCGCCCGCCGTGCGCGCGAAGGGGACGAGGCACGCAGGCAGACCCGTCGCCCGATCGGCATCCTCCCCAGGGCCCGCGGACGCGCCGCGGTAGCAGTCGAGCAGCTCTTCGAGCATGACGGCCGGATACGCCTCGCCCGCGTCCTGCGTGTTGAGCTCGCGCTCGCACACCACCTCCGAGCGCGCCGCGCACAGGGCGCGGAAGAAGCGCCGCCGCGACGCGGCGAGCGGATCGCGGGGACGCGCCAGCCCAAGGCGCTCGAGCAGAAGCGCGCCCGCGTCCTCCTCGGCGCGCACCGGATACGCCTGAGACGTGAGGTCACAGACGAAGAGCGCCGACACCGAGCACGCCGGCAGCTCGGCCGCATCCGAAAGCGGAAGGAACATCGCGTCAGGGCCCGCGGCGCCGCCCTGCGGCGCCGTCCGGGCGCTCGCGGGGCACGAGGCGCGCTCGAGCAAGGGCAGGACGGAGGGCAGGTCGGCCCCGGCCGTGCCGCAAGCGGCCGCGAAGCGCCGCGCGCGCGCCGCAGGCGCA
>NZ_PPEL01000040.1 GCF_002899695.1 Rubneribacter badeniensis | reverse complement strand
ACCCACGCTCCCCGCCGCGCCAGGTCGCCCCCCCCCGCGCCTTTCACCATATCAAGCCGACGCCCCGCCCCCCTCGCTGCATCAGATTGGCGCTCCCACGCTTTCCACCGCGCCGAAGCGGCCGTGGTAGTCCGAGCCGCCGGTACAGAGCAGATTGTACCGTTCGGCCAGATCGGCGCAGCGCGCGTGGTCGGCGGCGGTGTGGTCGGGATGGAAGCGCTCGATGCCGCCCAGCCCGCAATCCACCAGATCGGGCAGCAAATCGTAGCTGTCAAGCTGTCCGGGGTGCGCGAGCACGGCCACGCCGCCATCTTCCACGATGGCGCGCACGGCATCGCGCGCGTCCACGTACTCGATGTCGCGATCGCAGATGCCACCGTTCTTGAACAGGCTGCGGTACAGCGTGCGGCAACCTGTGCTCGTGAACGGCTCGTCGGTAAGCGCGGCCATGAGATGCTGCTTGTACAGGCACGTCGACGCGCGCGCCAGCGCAAGCGCGCGCTCCACGTCCACCGCATAGCCCGCTTCCACCAGCCGATCGAGCTGCCAGTGCGTGTTCGCGTTGCGCCGCTCAAGCACCGGATCGCACAGAGCCGCCAACGCGGGCGCTCCCTCCTCAATGCCCAGGCCCAGCACGTGCACCTTGCGTCCGCGCTCGAAGTCGTAGGCACTCACCTCGATGCCGCCCACCACCCGCACGCCGAAGCGCTCGCCCAGCGCGACGGCCTCGCTCAGGCCGCGCGTGGTATCGTGGTTCGTGAACGCCAGGCACGTAATGCCCCGCGCGCGGGCCTGACCAAGCACCTCCTCGAACGTGTCCGACCCATCGGATGCCGTCGTGTGTACATGGAAGTCGACATCGGCGTGCCATGCCGTCGCTTCACCGCCAAATATCTCATGCAAGGCGGCCATCGCGCCCCACTCCTTTCTGCCCCTCTTACCCCGAAAGCCTTCAAAGCGCCCGGATGTGGCAAGTTTTGCCCGAAATCGGCAAGCGCCCCGAGGCCCTTTCGGCATACCGGAAAATGCTATGGCTCCGATCAGGCAAAACGCAACGTCCGAGAATCGCCTTTCCCTCTATGTCGCGATTCGCCGCCTTCCACTTTCCGTTTTCCGTCAAAACTTGCCACGAAGCTGCAAATTTTCTGCCCATTGCCAGTCGCGCGCGTCCAAAGCCGTCGGTCACCCTGAGCAACCCAGGGCCGGCACCCGCACACCCGAGGCCGCTCGCAGTGCAAACCCGCACACCCGAGGCCGCCAACGACGCACATCCGAAGTCTCCCATGCGCGCCCAAGCAACTCGGAGCCACCCGCGCGAACCCGAAACCGTCGGCCGTAGATCGCATACAAACATGCCCGAAACCGTCGGCATGGGTTACCCGAGGCCGTCCGGCGCACGCCCGAAGCTGCCGGCCATCCGGTACGCATCCGAGACCGCCGGCGCGGGTCGTCCGGCACGCGGCACATAGCGCACACCCGAAACCGCCGGTCGTCCGACCGCGTCCGCGCATAGGCGCGCATCCGTCACACCATCATGCCTTCCTGCATGTTGAACTCATGATCGCACAACCCTTCCATGAATTCGAGGTCGTGGAAGATGCCGAGCATCGTGGTGCCCTCGGCCTTCAACTGCTCGATGAGAGTGCGCACCTTGAGTTTCGATGCGTTGTCGAGCGAGGCGGTGGGCTCGTCCAAAAGCAGCAGGCGCGGATGCTTGATCATGGCCGCAGCGATGTTGAGGCGCAATTTCTCGCCGCCGGAGAACGTGCGCGGGTACAGCTCCCACAGGTTCTCGTCGAGGTCGAAGTGGCGCAGCATGCGTTCAGTCTCGCGCTCGGCGCGAGGGCGGTCGGCAGTGCCATGCGTCTCGAGCGCGCTTTTCAGCACGATGTCATAGGCCGTCTGACGCGGCAGCGCGTTGAGGAATTGCGACACGTAACCCAGTTCGTAGGCACGCAGGTACAGCATCTGGCGCTGCGTGGCCTGCGCCAGATCGAGCATGCCGAAACGGGCCGAATCGTACAGGATGCGCCCGCGCTCGGGCAGGTTCGTGCGCCAGATGCAGCGCAGGATGGTGGACTTCCCGCTGCCGCTGCGCCCGGTGATGCCCACAAACTGGCCAGGCTCGATGGAGAACGCGATATCCTGGCACCCCTGCACGCGGCGGCTCACGCGATGAAGCAGAAACGACTTCGACAAGCCTTCGATCTGGAGCAGCGGAGCGGCCGCAGATCGTTCGCGAGTGCCTGAGGGATCCTGCGTGCGAGGGAGCGCGCGAGAGCGGAAGCAGGGTTCAGACTGCTCGCACGCGTCTGCAGGATCCCGCCGGATGCCGATGCCGGCCTTGGAGCAGAGCGCTTCGGCCATGCTACCTCACCTCCGCAACGCTCGGGAAAGACGCGCTGGCGACGGCTGCGTTTCCAACGAGCGCGACATCCATGCCACTGGCGGCACCTGCCCCTGCGACGCCCACACCTGCAACGCCCGTGCCACCTGCACCTACAGTGCCGCCCGCACCAGCGGCGCCGAACGCGCGCGCCTCGTCCGCATCGCGCCCATAGCCCAACGGCTGATCGGGATAATGCGAGCGGAACACGGAGTGGCCGCCCACGAACGCCCGCGTCACCGTGGGCATCGTGTGCGCGCCCTGCGCGTTTGCCGCAGCACCCGCGCACGCATCTGCATCGACCGCGCCCCGCGCACCCGAGCGCACCGCGCCTACCACGTCCGCGCCCGCCGTAGCACCTGCGGCGCCGCACGAGATCTCGCGCACCAGCAGCACGTCGGCACGCTTGCCCACCGCGAGCGACCCCACCTCGTCGGCAATGCCCGCAGCCTTCGCCGGGTTGATGGTGACCAGCGCGAACGCTTGGGCGATATCGAGCCCGCACGCATCGCGCAGCGCGAACACGGCGTCGAGCAGCGCCGCCGGATAGTAATCGCTGCACAGCACGTCGATCGCACCAGCGGTCACCGCCTCGCGCGCCGAGAGGTTGCCCGAATGGCTATGCCCCAGCATGACGTTCGGTGCGCCTGCGACGGTGTGCATCCCGCGAGCGCGGGCCTCGCGGGCGATGTCGAGGGAGATGGGGAACTCCGAGATCGTGGCCTGAAGCCCGTCCATGAACGCAAGCTTCTCGGCGCTGTCGTCGTCGTGCGAGGCGATGGAGATGCCGCGCCCGCGGGCGATGTCGGCCAGCTTCGCGATCTGGGCATAGGAAAGCTTTTCGCTTTCCTGCTGTTGCTGGATGATCTCGCGCACCTCCTCGTCCGTCACGTCGCGATAGCCCTTGAGCGTTTCGCCGAACAGCAAGAGATCGCGGTACTGCCCCTGCCCCGGCGTGTGGTCCATGAACGACACGAGGTCCACCTTGCCGGAGCGCAGGTAGCGCTCGATGTCGTCGTACAGATCGACCGAGTCCAGTTCGACGCGCATGTGTAGGCGGTGACGGATGAGATGATCGCGCTCCTCGCCGCCGCGCATGGCCGCCACGCGGTCGATGAGGGCGCTCACGTTGCCGAAATTGCGGATGGGCTTGTGGTCGAAGATGTGCGCGCCGTACACCGAAAGCGAGTGGAAGATGGTGGTGATGCCGTGCGACACCAGCTCGCGGTCGGCCTTGTACAGCGACGTGTTCAGGTCCATCACCACGCTCGGACGCGGCGAGGCCACGTTCTCCACGTAGTCGGAATGGACGTCGATGAGGCCGGGGGTCACGTAAGCGCCGCGCGCGTCCACCACGGGCAGCGCGCCGAGCGCGGCGTCGGACTGCACGTCGAAGTCGTGCGCGCCAACGGGCTCGATAGCGGCGATGCGCCCGTCGACGATCACCACGTCGTGGTCGGGCAGCACGCGGTCGGCGCACACCACCGAGCCACCGCGGATGATGCAGGAGTTAGCGTTCATGGAAGGTTCCTTTCAAGAGTTGGTTGGACAGGGCACAGCGATCTGTCCATGCCGCCGCGAGGCGGCATAAAAAGGCGCACAGGTTGGCGTAGTAAGTCAGCGAGGGGCGCTGGGGTGCCCCGAATTCGTGGGATGGCGAAAGCGCCGCGTACTTCGGTACGCAAGCTTTCGGCATCGCGCGAAGGCGGGGTGCCCCAGCGCGCCGCAGCGTCGGCGCGATTCGCTGCTCGTCAGAGCAGCGAATACACCAGCTGCTGAGTGTAGGCATGCTGGGGGTCCTCCAATATCTGATCGGTCAGGCCGCTTTCGATCACGCGGCCGTCCAGCATGACGAGCGTGCGGTCGGCCAGCATGCGGATGACGCCCAAATCGTGGCTGACCACGAGCATGCTCACGTTGAAGTCGCGCCTGATCTGCTGGATGAGGTCGAGCACGGCGGCCTGCACGGACAGATCGAGCCCCGTGGTCACCTCGTCGAGCAGCAGGATGGGCGGGTTGTTCGACAGCGCCTTGGCGATCTGCACGCGCTGCTGCATGCCGCCGGAGAAGTTGCGCGGCGGCTCGGCGGCGCGCGTAAGCGGGATGTTCACGCGCGTGAGCAGCTCCTCGCCGCGCCCGCGCATGACGCCCACGCTGCGGCTTCCGGCAGCGATCATCTGCTCCGCGATGTTCGACAGGCTGGAGAAATCCATGCGCAGCCCCAGGTAGGGGTTCTGGTACACCATGCCGAACACCGTGTTGCGCACGGCGCGGCGCTGTTGCGGCGACAGATCCAGCAAGTTGGCCGCGCCGCCGTCGTAGGGCAGGGCGCGCACCTCGCCTTCGGTGGCCTCCTCGTCGAAGAACAGGCACTTCATGAACGTGGACTTGCCGCTGCCCGATTCCCCGACAACGCCCACGATCTCGCCCGGGAACACCTCCAGGCTCACGTCGCGCACCGCATGCACCGTGCCGCAGCGCGGGCACACGTTGCGGTTCAGCTGCGCACCCGGCTCCAAGCAGTGCGAACACCCCGCCCCGAAGCGCTTCGACAGATGGCGGACGGACAAGCACGGCGTCTCGTCCGCTCCGAATCGCTGCTCATCAAGCATGGCGGCCTCCTTCCCAAGAGCCTTCCGACGGCGCATCCTCCCTCGCCGCGCGGCGGGCGGCGCAAAACGCGGTGTCGTTGCACTGGTGGTACGTCTCGCCCGTGGCCTCGTCCACCAACTCGTCCAGGTAGACGCCCTCGGCACCGCACAGACGGCAGCGCTTGCCGTCGAAGCGCTCCACCGAGAACGGGTAGTCCTCGAAGTCGAGCGGCGCCACGTCGGTGTGCGGCGGCACGGCGTAGATCTTCTTCTCGCGGCCCGCGCCCAAAAGCGTGAGATGGTCAGCCTGATGCAGCTTCAGGTTGTCGAAGCGCGGAATGGGCGAGGGGGCCATCACGTAGCGGCCGTTCACCAGCACGGGATGGTCGGCCCCGGTGGTCGTGGTGCCGTGGCGCACGATCTGGTCGAACAGCTCCAGCCACGCGCCGGTGTAGTCGGCCTCGGCGTGCAGGCGGCGCGTGACGGCCTCCCGGGGCTCGAAGCTGCGCAACGGCTCGGGCGTGGGCACCTGCAGCACGAGGATCTGATCGGCGCGCAGCGGACGCTCGGGGATGCGGTGGCGCGATTGGATGAGCGTGGCCTCCTCCGTGGCCTCGGTCACCTCCACGTCGGTGGTGTCGGCCACGAGCTTCTTGATGTTCACCGCGTTCACGCTGTCGTCGCTGCCCTGGTCGATCACCTTCAGCACGTCGCTTCGGCCGATGAGGCTGAGCGTGATCTGCAGCCCACCCGTGCCCCATCCGCGCCCGATGGGCATCTCGCGCGAAGCGAACGGCACCTGGTAGCCGGGGATGGACACGCCCTTGATGATGGCGCGCCTGATCTCGCGTTTCGATGCTTCGTCGAAGAACGCGTAGTTATAGTGCTGCTGCATGGGAAGCCTCCTCCGGCTCGGCGCCGCGCGTCTCGCGCACGCTGGACAGCTTCGATTGGAACGTCACGTAGTGCGGAAGCTTGAGGTGCGAGATGAAGCCCGTGGCCTCCACGCCGTCCACGTGGTACAGCACGAACTCCTCGTCCTCGGTGGGATAGCGCGCATCTCCGTGCTCCAAGCAATGGTCGAGCACGCTCATGGCGATGGCCTTCGTCTCCGCGCGGCCGAACACGAGACCGTAGCCGACGGTCAGCGCGAGGCTCGCGCCGCCGCTCGCGCTGCAGCCGGCAGCCGAACCGGCGGCCGCCGCGACGCCCTCCACAGACCCGCCCGCTGCCCGCGCGCCGCCGGTCGAGCCGCCGCCGGATCCCGCGCCCGTGCCCGCTCCTGCGCCCTCGGATGCCCCGGATGCGCCTTCGTCCTCGAACACGCTCTCCACCTCGGTCACCGGGATGGAGCCCAGATAGTAGGCGTCCTCCGGACCGCCCGCCTCCAACGGGTGATCCACCGCCACCGCCACACGGCCCTGCCGCAGTTCGCCCACCGTGGGATGCGCGGGGCCGAAGCCGCGGATGGCGGCGTAGCCCAGCGCCTCCACCGCCTGCGTCATGCCGCGCGCGAGCGTTTGCAAACGCACCGAGCGCGGCGCGGGAAACGACAGCGGCACCATCGTGGCATCCACCGGCTCGGCATCGTCGGCTTCCACCTGCGCAAGCAGCCCCTGCGCGCGCAGGTAATCCAGCACGCGCGGCATGACCGCGGAAACGCCCTCACGCCCAGCGGCCTCGGACGCCTGGGCAGCCTCGTCGAAATGGGCCGTCAGCTCGGCGCGCTTCTCGGCCAACTCCTCGGCCCCTTCGGTTTCCAAGTCGAACGCGAGCAGCCGATGGCTGTAGTCGCGCGTGGCTCCAAGCACCTGCCCGCCGGGCACGTCCTTGAACGCAGCCGACACGCGGCGCGCGACGCGCATCTGCGCCGTGTCCACCGGGCGCGACACGTAGGGGCGCTCGAGCGTAGAGCGGAACGCGCGCAGCAGAAACACCGCCTCGTCGGGCGAGCCTTGCGCCTGCTTGAGCGCGAGCGCGGCCAAACGCGGCGCGTACAGGGACGCCTCGCCCATCACCTGGTCCACCAGCTCGGGGAACGTGCCCTCGATCTCGTCGGTGCCCCACGACGCCGACGCGCTCACGCGCTCGCATTCGAGCAGCTTGAGGCTTTCCTCGATGGCCTTGCCTCCGCCGCGAACGGCAACGTAGCCCATTTAGCGCACCTCCCCGTTTGCCGAGATTTCGTCCACCAACGCCTCGCCCGCCAATCCTTCGCACAGCGGGGCTTCGTTCGCCGACGCCTCGCCCGCCGAAGCTCCATCCACCGACCCTCCGCGCGGCGACTCCTCGCACGACGGCTCCTCGGAATGTTTCACGTGAAACATTTGTTCCTCTGCCGCGTTGCAATGCGGCGATTGTTTCACGTGAAACATCGGCGAGGGGTCGCCGACGAGGGCTGCGCTCGAACTGCGCGGGATGGCCACCACGCGGCCCTCGGGATCGACCAGCACGATCTCGATGCCGCACGGAAACTCGTCGCCGCGCTCGGCGCGGGCATGAAGCCAGTCCACGCGATCGACGGCGAAGCGGTTCTCGCGCTCCACCCCCGGCCCGCGCAGCGCCACCACGTGCATGGCCGGTTCGCCAACCTCCTTGGCCTCGCTGGTATCGCACCCGCTCGCTTCGCTGGCCCCCTTGGCCTCGCCAGTTCCCTCAGCCTTGCCGACCTCCTTGGCCTCGTCAGCTTCGCTCGCGCTCCTGGCCTCGTCGGCCTCGCTTCCATCCCTGGCCTCGTCGGCCCCGTCGCCTGCGGGCACCTCGGCCAAACGAGCGCAACCCATAAGCACGGTGGTCCCTTTCTCCGGAGCGACCAGCGTGCCGCGGCACGCTTCGCCCACCGCCTCGCGCGCCGTCTGCGCGTCCGCACGGGCGGGCACCACCACGAAGTCGGCGTCGCGCAAAGGCGCGCGACGCGCGTGCGTCTCGCTCGAAAGGTAGGACGCAGCGGCATCTGCTTCGGAATCGGCGACGAAAAACGTCACCGCCTGATCCACGAACAAGCGCACAACCTGCTCCAACGACGCGTCGAGCGCCACAGGCCGCACCGGATTTCCCGGCGCGGGTTCCACGCTATGCACCGTGCCCGGACGGGCAAACGCATCGAGGACGCCCCGAAACGCGCGCTGCATGCGATGCAAGTCCTCGTCCCCGGCAATCATCACAACTCCACCTCCATCGTCGAGAAATCCACCTTCGTCGCCGCGATGCGACGCGCCTCGCGCTCGTCTCGCGCCTCGATGCGCGCCAATTCCGCGCGCAACTCGGAATCCCAGCGGGAGGCCCATGCGGTGCCGTCCACGCCGGAGAACGCCGCATCCACCACGGCCAGTTCGTACGCACGGCACTGATCGCTACCCAACACAAGGCCCAAGCCCACCGCGTCGCCCAGGCGCACGCGACACGACGTGGCAAGCGCCTCGCCCAGGAAGAACAGGCTGCCCTGCGCCGTCTCGCGCGCCTGCACCATCACCAACTCTTCGCGCGGCTCGTCAAGCACGCAGATCGCCCCGCGCTCCGATCCGCGCTCGATCTCGCACACGATGGCCCGCGCCAGCGCGGGATCGCCCTCCACCAGGGCGCGCGTGCGTTCGTATCGTCTCAACAAAGCACCTCTCCCATCTGCTCTTCGTCCAATCGATCATCCATCAGGTTGCCGCAGGCGTCCGCAAAGGGCGCAGCCGCGTACACCCGACGCACCCGCAGAGTATGCGGCGGCGCGTACCCGCCACACCCATGGAAGGCACAGCGCGCGCATCCGCCATGTGCGGCGCGCCCAACACGCCCGCCACGCATGGCGCACCCGGCGCGCGACACGCCCAGCATGCGCAACGCGCCCGCACCCGCCGCCGCAAGCACCCGCAGCATCGAACCAGCCCGCCGCCCGACGGGCCGGCAGAACCTAGCGCTGCACGATGTAGCGCTTCCTCAACTTGGTGGCCACCACCTCAAGCACCACGGCCACGGCCAAGCACAAGTACACGATCAAGCCCACCTCGTTGATGTCGTAGTAGAAGCTGCCCGCCAAAAACAGCTGGTAGCCGATGCCGCCCGCACCCGCCACCGCGCCCACGGCCACGGCGTTCACGAAGTTGATCTCGAAGCGGATGAACGTCCACGACAGCATCTCGTTCACCTTCTCGGGCACCACGCCCTGAAACACCACCTGCCACCACGACGCGCCGCTCGCGCGCAGGGCCTCCAACACGCCCGCGTCCACTTCCTCGAAGCTCTCCGAGTACGCCTTCACCAGATATGCCACGCTGTGGAACAGAAGGCCGACGACCGCCGCCTCCGGCCCCAGGCCGATGGCGACCGAGAACACGAGCACCCACAGGATGGTGGGCACCGCGCGCGCCACGCTCATGAACACCTTGATGACGTTGCTCACGCCCTTGTTCGACAGGTTGCACGAGGCCAAAAGCCCCAGCACGAACGCGATGACCGCGCCGATGAACGTGGTGAGCAGCGCCAAGGCCAGCGACACGAACAAGCCCTCGATCACGTCGGGCAGCGTAAAGTGCCCGCCGAGGCCCGGCTGCGTCATCATCGTGACGAAGTCCTCCACCGCTGCGGCCATCGCTGCGGGAAACGACACCTTCCCATAGTCCATCGTCACGAGGGCGAACACCGTCACCAGCACGAACGCGCTCAGCACCACGTACAGCGACACGTTGGACTTGGAAGCCACGTGCACCTTGATCTTGCCCGATCGGGCCATGCGCGCGCCGTTCGGCCCGTCCGCGGCACCGGCGAGAACGCCCGCGTCGCCCGCGCGCCCGCCGCTCGGCTCGCCCGTCATAGGATCCTCCTTCGCACGAAGTTCGACACCAGCTCGCAGGCGATGACCACGAGGATGATGCACAGCAGCACGAGGCCCGCAACGTCATAGCGGAAACTCTTGTAATACACGTCGAACACGAACCCGATGCCGGTGCCGGTGAGGATGCCCACGAGCGTGGCGTCTCGGATGTTCGTCTCGATCATGTACAGCACCCAGCTGACCACCGACGTGATACTCATGGGAATCACCGCCTGCGCCACGATCTGCCCGTAGCTCGCGCCGCACGCGCGCAACGCCTCCACCGGGCCGGCGCTCATCTCGTCGATGCTCTCCAAAAAGCAGCGGGTCAGGTAGCCGAAGCTCGTGAGGAACAGGGCGAAGAACCCGGTGAACTCGCTCTGCTTGAACGAGAACAGCAAGATGAACGCCCAGGCCACCACCGGAATGTTGCGGAACAGCGACGCGATGGCGCGCACGACGAGGGGAAACGGTCCTCCCACCCCCACCGCGCGCGACCCCAGCACCGCGCAGATATACGCCAGGACCGCCGCCGTGCAGCTTGAGGCGACCGAGGCGAGGATCGTCGAACCCAAAGCGGGCAGGATGGCATCCAGCTTCTGAAGGGAAGAGAAGGAGGGAACGAACTGGGTAGCCATCCATGCGAACCCGCCCGGGACGTCGAGGATTGCCTGTACGAAATCGAAACCGACGTAGGTGCCCGACAGCGCGCCGAGCGCCACCAGCATGATCGCCGCCGCCACAACGGCCAACGTGCGCCGCAGGAAGAACGACCCGTCGTAAGAGCCGCGCGGAACCGCCCGACGGGTCCGCAGACCCGCCAGCAGCCCCGTCGGCCGCAACGCGCGCTCCGTCATGCGGCCACCACCCCGGATGCGGTCGGGCCGTCGGGCGCGGAGGCCGGAGCGGCTGCGGCGGCTGCGGGGGTCGGGCCGTCGGCTGCGGGAGCCAGACCAGCTGCAGCGGCTGAACCATCGGATGCGGAGGCCGCAACGCTCAAAGCGTCATCATCCGCAGCGGCCACCGGGCCGGTTGCGGGCGCACCCGCCCCGCCCGTGCGACCCGCAGCGCGGTCAGCCTTTGCAGCCGGGCCGATGCAACCGTTGGCAGCATCCGAATCCGCAGCGTCGGCGACTCCCGCAGCGCCGTCAACCCCGGCACCTTCCACATCCGTGCCGTAGATGCGCGCGATCATAGCTTCGTCCAGCTCGTCGGGCGCGCCGTCAAACACGAGCTTGCCGCCCGCCAGTCCCACGATGCGGTCCGAGAACTCCAGCGCGAAATCCACCTGGTGCAGGTTCACCAGGCACGCCACACCCAGCTCGTCGGCCGCCCACCGCAGATGCTCCATCACCGTGCGCGACGACTTCGGGTCGAGACTGGCGATGGGCTCGTCGGCCAGCATGAGCAGCGGATCCTGCACGAGCGCCCGGGCGATGCCCACGCGCTGCTTCTGCCCGCCCGACAGCTGGTCGGTGCGCACGTAGGCGAAGTCGGAAAGGCCCACCTGGCCGAGGATCGCGAACGCGCGGCGCTTCTCATCCTCGCTGAACAGGCCGAACATGCCCGCGACCGTGGACTTGTAGCCCAAGCGCCCCTGCAGCACGTTCTCGATGGCCGTGGCGCGGTGCACAAGGTTGTAGTGCTGGAACACCATGGCGATGCGGCGGCGGCACGCGCGCAGCGCTCGTCCGCGCACCTGCGTCACGTCGTCGCCGTCGAAGGTCACCGACCCTTCCGTGGGGTCGATGAGGCGGTTCACGCAGCGCAAGAGCGTGGACTTGCCCGCGCCCGACGAGCCGATGATGCTGACGAACTCGCCCCGGCGCACCTCGAGGTTCACGCCGTCGAGCGCCCGCGCGCGGCCGTCGTAGCTCTTCGCCAACCCGCGCAGCTCAAGCAGCACGTCGCCCCCTGCTCGATTCATTACTCGGCCCCGTTCAGCTTGCGCACGGGCTCGTACCACGCGTCGTCCACCTCCACGAAGCGCGTCTTCTCGGACGCCTTCTCGAAGATGCCCTTGGCGTTTTCATCCTCGGGGTCGACGAAGATCTGCGGGTTGTTCGCCACCTCGTAGGAGCAGAAATGCTCAACGATCTTCGTGCGATCCTCTTCGGAGATGGCCTCCTCGTTGAAGCAGATGGGGGCGTTCAGCACCGGCGTGATGCCGATGATGGTGAACTGCTTGCCCCGCACGGTGTCGAAGGGGGCCTCGGCGTCGTCCTTCACCTGGTACACGGCGCCCACCGAGTTCGCCTCGCCCGACACGAGGTTGAGGTACATGTCCACGTCCACGTCGTCGAACGCGGCCGCGTCGGCGTCGCCGGACAGCAGGTTCACCGCCGAGCCCTGATGCGAGTTGCCGAACAGCACCTCGGAGAAGAACGCGCCGCCTTCCAGCAGCTCGTCGGAGCTTTCGAGGCCGAACTGATCCACGATGGCGCTGGAGGGCACCTTGAAGCCCGAGGTGGACGTGGCAGACACGAACGAGAACGACTTGCCCTTGATGTTCTCGATGGAGTAGGAATCGCCGTCTTTGTACTGGTCGGCGTTCTCCGAAAGGACGCTGATGCGGCTGTAGTAGCACGCGCCGTCGAGGCCGCCCTCCTCGTCGCTGTTCGTGAACGCGGCCAGCACCTTCGGATTCTTCTTGTTGGCCTGCACGTAGCCCTCGGCTCCCAGATACGCCATCTGGGCCTTGCCCGAGGCGATGGCCTCGATAGCCACGTTGTAGTCGGTGGTGGTCAGAAGCTCCACCTCGCGCCCGCAGGCGTCCGTGATGGCCTGGCCCATGGCCTCACGGGCGGCGCTCAGGTCGGCCGAGGAGTTGTCGGGCAGCCACACCATGGTCAAAACGTCGGACGAGGCCGCCGAGGAGCCCGCGCTCGCACCGGCCGCGCTCGCACCGGCAGCCGCGCCCGATCCGCTGGCCGTGCATCCCGTCAAGGCGCCGAACACGCCCGCCATCGCCAACGCCGCCCCGCCAGCGACGAACTGGCGCCTGCTCAGAAACCCTTCTTTCATGCTTGCGTTCCTCCCGTATCCCCGGCGTCGTCAGCCAGGATCGCGTACGTTTCCATCGCTGGCCGCCCTGCGACCTGCGCGCACTTCCGCTACGAGCCGCCCCTGCGGCCCGCAACCTGCGTGCGGGAACCATCGTAAGAAAAGAAGGTAAGAACGAGGGAAGGGGCGAGTAAAGATGCCCCTAAGGTTGGGAAAAGACCGCGTCAGAATGGAGAAAAGGACACGTAAAGCCAGATCATGCGCACGTAAACCCCCACTACGAACGCATGTGGCGCTCGGCCTCCACCAAATCGATGACCTCTTGCTTCGAATGAACACCCAACTTCGCGTAGATGCGCTTCGAATAGCCCTTGACCGTATTGCGCGCCAAGTACAGCTCCTCGCAGATGAATGCCACGTCGCGTCCGCGCGCGAGAAGACCGAGAACCTCCGTCTCGCGTTTCGTCAATCCATGTCGGCAACCAATGGCTCGACACGTCTCGACGTGCTTTTCTTCCAAAGCGTCTGCCAAAGCGCGTCTCAGCTGTTCTTGCTCCTCGCGTTGGTGGAACAAGACCCGTTCCATCTCGCGCAGCTCGCGCTTGCGACTTCGCTGCGTGACAATCAAAAGGGCCGCGAACACCACATAAGCCAGAAATACCATGAGCGGCATCGACTGGTGAAACGCGTCGTACGAACGAACGCCGAACGTACCTGGCACATACAGTCCCGCCAGAAATGCCACGTGAGAAAATGAGTACCCAACCGAGATAAACACGACGGCAAGCGCTCGACGACTGGACAATTCGTCGATGACGAGGGAATAGAACACCAGGCCGCACACTTGATATCCAGCACCCATGAAGAGTATCAGCGCATCGAACGGCACCAACACGAGCGCGATCGCGATCAGGCAGAGCACCACCTGCAACGCGACCGTATAATTGCGACGCCTGCCGAATCGAGTCCATAGGAGAAACGCACACGCACCAACAGGCGCGCCCCAGCTACTTGCGATCCCGCCCCAAGGAGAGCCCTCCGGAGCCATTGCGATAGCCATAAGCGCACCCTGCAAAAACGACACCACCGCAAAACCCGCCACAGGAAGCACGGAAACCTGCAGCGCATCCAGAGCGTCCTCCGACGCACCGTCATGCTCACGCGACCCTTCGTGAAAAGAATGCGTGTCGCAAGCTTTCTCCATGCGACGAACGACCGCGGCGCACAGCCACGATACCAGCACGCACACCAAAATGATCGCCCATCCCGCATCCGCGGTCAGCAAGAACAGAGACGCAAACAACACCCCTCCCATAAGGGCTTGCCATCCCTGCACGAACGCCGCACGATGCTCTTGCAAAAAGGTGAGCATGCCGAACCAGAACACCATCGCTGGTGCAAGGCCGATTCCGCTCAGCATGCCCGCCGCGCCCGCAAGTTCGATCTCCCCTTCGCAGCCCGCTGCGAACGCAAGCGCCAACCCACATGCAAGCATGCCGTACCCACCCATCGCGCCGACGAAGAACACCTTGCTCGCCACACGACGAAAACGCGCAACGGCCAAGCCGTAGCACAGGGACATCACCGATGTCGAGATGCCGAACGCCATATTGAACGCGCGATACGCATCCCTTGGCGCGTCGTTCGACATAAGGGAGTTCGGAAAGATGCATGCAACGCTCGCACAGCACAGCAAAGCGAAACCTGCCAGCATCGCCGCGAGCAACGCATTTCCGTCCTTCCCCCAACGCATCGGACGCCCTCCTTTCTCCCCGCAGCAGTATACCCGCACCACGTCGCAAAATCGACTGGAAGACACAGCCCCTCACCTGGGAATTTCCGAAAACCCCACCAGAAGGGTCTAGATCGCAGCGCCATCGAACGGCAAGATCGCCCCGATGCGCACGGCAGTTTGACAAGCAGGGCGGCTGCGCGCAATTACATGGCATGCAAACACAAGGAGGACCAATGGAAAGGAACAATGGAAAGGAAGCTCTTTCGCGAAGGGGCTTTCTGGTAGGAGCGGCCTCGGCAGGAGCGCTGGCAGCGCTCGGACTGACGGGGTGCGCGCCAAGCGGAACACCCGTTGCCGACAGTCAGAACGGCAACGCAAGCGAAGCGGAGTCGTGGGCACAACGCCTCAACGTCGACATCGCGTCCGCACTTCCCGGCAACACGCGCGAAGAGGTGGACGTACAAAAGACGAAGACGTGCGACGTGGTGGTGATCGGCGGCGGATGCTCCGGCACGAACACGGCTGTGCGAGCAGCCGAACTGGGACTGAGCGTCATCCTCGTGGAAAAAACCTCGTCCATCGGCGGCGCAAGCTTGAAATCGTGGGCGCCCTCGGTGCCCAATAGCTCGTATGCGAAAGCGGCCGGCGCCGTCACGGACACCGATCCCATCATCGAACAGTGGGTGGCCGACTCGCACTGGCGCGTCAACGCCGCCGCTATCCGTCAGCTGGTGAACAGCTCCGGCGCGGCCGTGGACTGGATGTCTCAAAACGGCTGGGAGTTCACCTACCTGGGAATGGGCTCCGACATCACGCAGTTGCCCGACTACGACCAGCGCGAGCCGCTGTTCCAAGCCATGCTCGACAAGCACGTGGCATCAAGCGGCGAGGTTTTGCTCAACACGACCGCGAAAAAACTCGTGACGGACGAGGCGGGCACCGTCACCGGCGCCATCGTTGTTGACGGTGACGGAATGGGAATTCAAATCGACGCGAAAGCCGTGGTCATCGCCACCGGAGGATATGGCGCGAACGCCGCGCTGGTCAAAGCCGTGTTCGGATTCGAGGGCGTGTTCGCCGGACTGCCCCAGAACATCGGAGAGGGCCTTGAGATGGCGTGGCGAGCAGGGGCGCAGAAGCCGCAGAACTTCGGCGGGCAGATGCTCCATCAAACGCTCGCACGCGCCACAGACGCGCTCGTAGGACGATTCGACGACCTCCCCTGCAAGTATCCGATGATCTTGTGCTACGTGGCGAACCTCCTTAACGTCGAAGCCACGGGAACCCGCTTCCGCAACGAGGCGCTTGTGTTGGATGCGGTTCCCGCCGCGAACTCGAGCGCCTACCAGGGATCGTTCCACTACGTCGTCGTCTCGCAGGACATCATGCGCGCCCTTGAGCAAGAGGGCCTCGCCGGCTTGGGAGTGGACTACAGCCCCGGCCTTCCCCCCGAGTACAAGCCCGCCTTCGAACTCGACACGCCCTGGACCGGTATCGCCGAAGTGTTCGACGCCATGGTGGAAACGGGCGGCGGCTACAAGGGAAACACCCCCGAGGAGCTGGCAGAGGCTGCCGGGATGGATGTCACTCTGTTCGCCGATCAGTTTGCCCGTTACGAAGAATTCTGCGCGTCGGGCGCCGACACGCAGTTCGGCAAGAGCGCGAAGTACCTCAACGCCCTGGGCGAAGGCCCTTACTACCTCATCATCGCGGAGGAAAACAATCTGTGTTCTTGGGGCGGCCTGCTTGTAAACACCGACTACCAGGTGCTCAACGTCAGCCGCGCGCCCATCAAGGGCCTGTACGCCGTGGGCAACGAAGCGGGCGGCAACCTCTACAACGACACGTATGTAGGCTTCGGCTACGGTATGGCGAACACCATCACATCCGGCTACCTCTGCGGAACGAAGCTGGCCGAAACGCTGTAGCGCTTTCGAAGCGCACGGCAAAAGGAGAGGCATCCGCAGCAGCCGGAGCAACCAAACAAACGCGAACACGTCAACCTCGGTGCCCTGTTGCGCAACGACGCGCCGCAGGGCACCGGAAGGCGTGGCGCAGCAAAACTCGCAGGCAAAACCGACGCACAGCGCCCAGACGCTACTCGAAGCGCTCAGCCGCCACTTCAAGCTGGTGGATGATGTCGATGCCCTGGGGGCACATGCTCTCGCACGCGCCGCACGCGATGCATTTCGACGCCGGCCCGGGAGCGGCCTGCCACGAGTAGAGGCCCTTCGCGAAGTCGCGGTTCTCGGTCATGAGCTCGAGGTTGATCAGGCCGAGGATGGTGGGGATGACCACCCCTTGCGGGCAATCCTTCACGCAGTAGCGGCAGTTCGTGCACGGCACGTTCGCCATGCCCCGCAGCGTTTCGACGGCCTCGTCCAGCGCCCGCTGCTCCTCGGGCGAGAACGGACGGTTCGCTTGGTAGTCGGCCACGTTCTGCCGCACCTGGTCGAGGTTCGACATGCCCGAGAGCACCGTGAGCACGTTGGGCAGGTTGTAGCAGAAGCGGTACGCCCACGAGGCCGTGCTCGCGTCGGGGCTCGCCGCGCGCAGCACGTCGGCGGCGCGCTCGGGTAGCTCGACGAGGCGACCGCCGCGCGCCGGCTCCATGATGACCACGGGGACGTCGTGCTTCTGCGCCACCTCCATGCAGCGGCGCGCTTCCACCACCGGGTCGTCCCAATCGAGGTAGTTCACCTGCAGCTGCACGAAATCCATCTGCGGATGGGCCGCGAGCAGCGCGTCGAGCGCATCGGCCCCATCGTGCATGGAGAAGCCGACATGCCTGATGAGGCCGCGTTCCTTCGCCTCGAGTGCGAAGTCCCACATGCCGTACTCGTCGAATTTCGCGGTGCGCTCGCCACCCACGTTGTGCAGCAGGTAGAAATCCACGTAGTCCAGCCCCAGGCGCTCAAGCGACGTGGGCAGGTTCGACTTCGCCGTCTGGGCATCGGGCGCGGCCCAGGCCAGGCATTTCGTGGCGACGGTGTAGGCGTCGCGCGGGTAGCGCTCCACAAGCGCGCGGCGCAGCGCCGTCTCGGAGGCGCCCTCGTGGTAGACGAAGGCCGTGTCGAAGTACGTGCCGCCCCCTTCGATGAAGGCGTCGACCATCCGCTTGAAATGCTCGATGTCGATGCTCTTCTGGTCGTCCGGATCGGTCAGCGGCAGACGCATGCAGCCGAAGCCGAGCTTCGGCGTGGACGCGAACTCTGGTTTCATGGGAAGCTCCTCTCGATAGGCTCGCATGTTATCATAAATGCTAGAGCGTGCTCCAAGTCAAGAGGTTCGCAGAGGTTCGTCCGCGCGAGAGCGTCGGAAGCCCAGGGCCCGCCACGTCCCCATCGTCCAGGGTTCGCGGAGGTTCGTCCGTGCGAGGGCGTCGGAAGCCCGATTGGCCGGCGGTTGTTCAAAGGTGTCGGGTGCCCGATCGGCCAACGGCTGTTCAAGGGGTGTTTGGCGCGCGGGCATGCGCGGTGGAAGGCGCCGCAGAGTGCGCGAGCCCGCCCTTCGCGAACTCACTTGCCGATCGGCGAACCGCAAACCGGCGATGGATCTCGCGAGTAGGCGAAAACCGACAGCAATCTAGTGATTTTCGCATTGGGTCGCTACGTGCTCATGTCAAACCGCCGTTGGCGCGAACGCGCTTGCGGAATTTCGGGCAAAACTCCCTGCGGTCAGGCGCTTCGGAGCCCCCGCCCCGCCTACTCGTCTGCCCGTTGGACGAGGACTTCCGAGCCCCGACGATCCCGGCGAGGCTTTGCTTTACTCAGCGGGCCAACCCGGCCCATACCAACTTGCAGACCCGCGTACGAGCATTCCGCGTGCAGCTACGCGCCGCCACAAGAGAACGCGAAACAAACAACCAGAAGAATGACCAGGAAAACACCATTATACAGGGTGAATTGCGCGAGAAACGTCCGCGATGTGTGGCGTGCGAGCTCGGGACGGCCGGGAAACGACGCACGCACGATGCGGAAGTGATTGAGCGTGATCAGGCTGGCGAGCGAGGCTACCAGGGTGCCCGCACCGCCGATGTTCACGCCCACGAGCAGCGCGTGATAGTCTGTGGCGAAGTGCGAAAGCAGCACGGCGGCTGGAACGTTGCTGATTATTTGGCTCGCACCGGCGCTCACCAGAAGGGCACTTTGCTGCATGGCCTGCGATAACACGGCCTCAACGGCGGGGATGCGCGCCATGTTGCCCGCGAACACGAAAAAGCACGCGAACGTGAGCAAGAGGCCGAAGTCGGTGGCGCGCAGAGCGAGACGGTCAAGCAGAGCCAGAGCCGCAATGACGGCCACAAGCGCAACGGGGTACGGAACAAGGCGAAACACCGACGCGATGACGAGCGCAAGGAGCGCCGCATAGAGGGCAGCGCGGGCACGTCGGTGGGAGGATTGCGCGGAAACTGCGGGGGTTGAGGCATTGTCGGCCTCGACGGGTACCGAGGGGATGCGGGCGGGCAGCGGCTTCACAAACACCGCGCAGCACACGGCAATGAGCAGCACCGATACCGCAAACGGCAGCGCCATCGTCGCCAGGAAATCTGCCGGAGGAATGGCGAAGCGCTCGAACAGGTAGAGGTTTTGCGGGTTGCCAAATGGCAAGATCATGCCGCCAAAGTTGGCCGCGAGATTCTGCATGATGAACGCAAACGGCAGCACACGCTCCCACCCCGCCTTGAGCAGCGTGACGGCCGAAAGCGGTAGCAACATGATGAGCGCCATGTCGTTTGTGGCCACCATCGACACCACGAGGGTAGCTGCCACGAGCGCGGCCACAGCCGAGCGACAGGTGGAGAAGCGTGCCACAGCGCGACGGGCAACGGCCTCGAACGCACCCACGTTGCGCAGCGCTCCCACCAGCGCGAGGATGCTGAACAAGCACGCGAGCGTCTTGAGGTCGAAGTAGCCCAGATAGGCCGCATCCGGCGGCACGAACGGCACCGTGGCGAGCGCCGCCACAGCCGAAACAACCAACACCGCATGGGTGCGCACAAAACGCCCCGTCACCGCACGTGCGGACGCGAAGACGCCCCGCGCTGGCGGGGCGTCGAACTGCACTCTGGTCGCACGCTTCATCATGAATCCCAGTGTAGCGGCTCAACGTTTCCACGACAACCAAAACCAAAGGGCCGAAGGAGTGCTATCATGAGCCCGATCAAAGGAGGGGGCATGGGGAAACTACAAGGACGGGCGACGCATGCATCCCTTGATCAGCGCTCTCTCTTCGTGCTTGCACTTGCCGCGACCGCCTTCTCCCTCGTGCTGGCATCCATATGGTCAGCGCGGCTTGAATCAGCGGCTCAACCTGAACAAGCAGTCAACTTCGCACGACTCGTGAAAATTGCAACCTGCTTCACCATCGCTTACATTTTTCGTAGCTTTATCCCTCCGATCCGCCAATTGTTCCTGGGCGGCGTTGCCTGCTTTGCGTTGTACGGGGCACTCTACCTTGGGACACAGCTGCTACCCGAAAGCTCACCAGAATATCTTCCCCTCACATACCTCGCGCAGCTGTTCTCCGGCGTGGGCGATGCCCTGGTCATCCTTCTGCTCGCACACCTTCTGTCCACGTATCCACCGCGCGTGAGCGCCATCGCGATACCCATGGCCTATCTGGCGAACGAAGCGCTTTTTTGCCTACTACAGTACGCGCCGACATCCCTGCTCGTCGTGGCCCGACCTGTGCTTGATGCCTGCAGCATCGCCCTACTACTCGTTTGCCTTATGCTGAATGAACGGAGTTCCGGGAACAACGACGGCGTGCACAAAATGCAGCAGGGTCTGGCCGGTCCATCGACTTCGCACGAAAAGCTGTTCCGTTTCCTAAGTTCTGGCCAAGAGTGGACGCTGCTGCTCATTGGCACAACGCTGTTTCCCTTCATCTTTATACGCCGGCGCTCCCCCTCCCTTTTGGAAAACCCGTCCGCCCCGCGCGAACGGGTTTTCCACCGTTATGGAGTGAGTAGATGCAGTTTTGAACGCGCCTGTGACCTGGGGTGCTGGAAATGCGCTTGATTCGCGCTAGATTTCTGCTTGAAGTGCGTTAGAAACGTGCGCAGCTTCTGCTGGAAACGCACAAGATCGAGGCGCTTTTCTGCTGGATCTGCGCCATCTACGCGTTGGATGGGCTCGTTACAATAGTAAACACGGGGAACCGAGGCGGCACAGGCACCACACCCCTTTCCACCCATGTCCCCAAGTGAGGGTTCAAACGGAGGGAGGTGGTGGCCATGACCGATTTGGACTTGATTACGGCGATCTTAGAGTTCGTTTCCAACGTCATGAACCTTGTGGCAGCGCGTGTCGAAGAGCCCGAAAGCGCCAGCGTCATCCGCGAGAATCGTCTGGCCGCACGCTTTTTGAAGTATTTCGAGAGCTAACCACTCAGCATCACTCTTCCATCTCGAGCGCGCGGGCAAGGATCTGCATGCGGGCCTCCACATCCTCGATGATGCGGCTGCAGTCCTTGAGCTCGGCGTACGAGTCGATGCCCTCCAGCTCGCGCACCGCCTTGTACTTCAGATCGTGCTCAAGGCTTGCCCAGAAGTCCATCGCCACGGTGCGCAGCTGAATCTCAACGGGGATGAGCTCCTTTTTGTCGAGGAAGTACACGGGGATGCGCGCGATAACGTGCAGGCTGCGATAGCCGTTGGGTTTGGGGTTGGCGATGTAGTCCTTCACCGTGACGATCTCGAGGTCGTCTTGGCGCTGCAGCAATTCCAGCAGATTGTACACATCATGGATGTACGAGCAGATCACGCGCACGCCCGCGATGTCCATGATGTAGCGCTCCATGTTCTCGAGCGTGGGCTGCTTGCCGTAGCGCCCCAATTTCTCGAAGATGCTCGCAGGTTTTTTGATGCGCGATTCCACATGGTGAATGGGATTGCGGTGCTTCTTGAGGTTGAGGTCTTGGTCAAGGATCTCGAAGCGCACCTCCATCTCGCGCATCGCAGCCTGGTACTTCTGGATGATCTCGCGCGTGCGCACCTCGACGCTGCGCAGCCGCTGCAGATCGCCGTCGGTCGGCTGGCGCGCGTCGTCGACCAAACGCAGCGATGCGCCCGCCTCTCGCTCCAATAGGCTCTCGCCAGCACAAAGCCGGTGGTCAAGCGGCTGCGGATCGGGACAACGCGGCGGCTCGAGGGGGCCCTGCGATGCGGATTCGACGTCAGACATGCTCGCTCCTTGACGAATGCGTGTGTTTCACTTTCATGATACCGCGACGAATCGCCGCATGATGGCGTGCCCGAAAATCTTGCCCAAATAGCCAGATGTCGCGCCGCACTGCGCAGAATCGTGTGCCACGCGAAGCCGCAATGCGACCGCGTCGCCGCCGACAGCCGCGTGAAGCCGCCACGTGGTCGCGTTGCCGCTGATGGCCGCGCTCCTCACGCAGTCGCGTTGCCGCCGGCGACTACACCCTCCACGTGGCCGCGTCGTTGCTGATGGCCAAGAGAACTCTCCACGCGACTGCATCGCCGCCGACAGCCGCACGAACCGCCGCGCGGTCGCATCACCGAGGATCGTAAAGCGCAGAAAGAGGTGGAAACAGCGGAGGCGGGAGCGAGCAAGGACGGGAGCCTTTCAGCCAACTTTCGAGCCGCCTGCCAACGCCCTCTTCTCGCATCTGAGAATCCCTTATTGAAAGGGTCATGGACAAAACGACGCGCATTCTCTGCCTCTCGCCGAACCCGCTCCAGAAAACCCCTGGTCGCATTTTGCGTCAATGGCACAATCGCCAGATATCGCCGCCGAAATCCAGAGAATACGCGCGTTTTTGTCCACGCGCTCTCGCTCGCACCGCCGCACCGACGTGATACCGCGTTGCCAGTCACCCGTCGGTGGCCCGTCGTGCGCAAGACGGGCCGCACCGCAGCGCCGCAGCGCTGCCGGTCGGGCCACGAAAGTCGCGTTGCGTCAACGTCAGCCAGCCCTCTGAGGTGCAATCCTCAAGAGCGACAGAAGAAGCATCCAGCACCTTTCAAAACGCGAGCGGCGGGCAAACCCCGTTCCTCCCACCTTCCCATCCTCGCCCGCCGCTCGCAGCTCCGCCCGCTCTCGCTTGCCGCCCGAAGGCTCGCCCTCGGCCCACCGCCGCACGACACCGGAGCGCATGCCACCGCCTCTCGCAGGCCTTCGCTGCAGCGCGCCGCATTCATCACCGCGCGGATGCGTCTTGGCAGCTTTGCTTGGCGACCTCCCAAAGAGACTCCTGCTCGTCTGCGGAAAGATCCTCGATGCGGCGGCCCTGCGCAGCCGCGGCAGCCTCCATAGCGGCCCAGCGAGAACGGAACTTCGCGCAGGTGGCGCGCAGGGCGCTCTCGGCGTCCACGCCCATACGACGAGCCACGTTCACCAGACTGAACAGGACGTCGCCGAACTCAAGTTCCACAGCGGCGACGGCGGCAGCGGCCGAGCCGGATGCGGTTGCAGGGTCGAGGGCGGGAGCGGAAGTCGAAGCGGCGCTGGCGGCAGGTCCGGAGCCGGAATCATCAACCAAACCGGAAACGGCGGGCGCAGAAGCCGAACCATCGCGCTCGCCAACTTCCGCAGTTGCACGCGCGCCCGACGCGGACGCGAGCGCGGCGCTTGCGTCCACCTTCCCATTAGCAGCCTTCGGTGCGGCCGCATAGGCCTCTTGCAGCTCGCCGATCTCCTCGCGCACCTTCTCCCACACGTCGTCGAGCGTATCCCACTCGAAACCGGCGGCAGCGGCCTTGCGCGACACCTTCTGCGCCTGCATGAGCGCCGGAAAGCTCGTCGGCACGCCGTCGAGCAGGCACGCGCGACGCGGCGGGGCGGCCTCCCCGCCGGATCCATCCGCGGCACCAGCCCCATCTGCCCCGTTCGCGCCGCCGGTGTCGCCAGCGTCCCCGGCACCCCCGGCAGCCCCAGCAGCCCCAGTGGCATCCCGCTCTGCCAGCTTTACCTTGTCCCACAGGTCGAGCACTTCGGAGGCGTTCTCTGCGCTCGCCTCGCCGAACACATGGGGGTGGCGGCGCACCATCTTCGCGTTCACGTCGGCGCACACGTCGTCGATGTCGAACTCGCTCGCATCTGCGGCGATCTGGCTGTGCAGCACCACCTGCAAAAGCACGTCGCCCAGCTCTTCGCGCAGATGCACCACGTCGCGCGCCTCGATGGCGTCAACGGCCTCGTAGGCTTCCTCGATCATGTTGTGCGCGATGCTCTCGTGCGTCTGTTCGCGATCCCACGGGCAGCCGTCCGGCGCGCGCAGCGCCGCGATGGTGGCGACGAACTGGTCGAACGCCGGATGGTCGACAGGATGCGATGCGCGATAGAGGGCGCTTGCGACATCCGGCTGCGCGACCGAGGCCGAGGCAGGATCCGCGACCGTCGGAGCCGCAGCCGTATCGGCCGTCGTAACCGTAGCCGCAGCCGCAGCCGTAGCCGTGTCGGTCACCGCAGCTACAGCGTCCCCGTCGACCACGCCGGGATTAGGAGAAACGGAGTTGTCCATGGAGGTTCCTTTCTTCGACTGCTCAGCATCAGTATAGCGCTGCGCTCCGCGCGCTGCCCGCCAAGCACGTGGTATGCTGCACGACAACGCGAAAGGACGGCGATTCCATGGACGCACGCGAGCAACCGACGACGAAGCAGCCAGCATCCGCGCCCGCAACGCCACGCGGCGTGCGCGCCGCCGCATGGGGCGTGCGCGGGGCGTTCGCGCTCGTGTTCGCCGTTAACGTGCAGTGCGCGCTCGCATTCGTGGCGCAGCCCGCCGCGTACGCGCCCGCCTACGAGTTGTCGGGTGCAGCTGGAACGGCGGCCGTGCAAGGCCTCGGCGTGGCCTTCCTCATGTGGAACGCCACCTACCCCGCCGTCATTGCGCAGCCACGCAGGTTCCGCTCGCTTGCCGTAGTGGTGCTCGTCCAGCAGGCGATCGGTCTGGTGGGCGAATCGTACGTGCGCGCGGGACTGCCCGTCGGCCACGACCTGCTCGCAGCGAACATCGAGCGCTTCATCGCCTTCGACGCGGTCGGCCTCGCGCTCATGGCCGCCGCGTTCGTCTGGCTGCTCGCCGCCGAGCGGAGGAGCATGCAATAGCGAACGCTGCGGCGACACGGCAGCGGGGGCAGGGTCGCGTGCGACGGGGACGACGCCGACCGCGCCGGACGGCGCGGACGCACAAGCCGGCAGCGGCGACCGATTCTCAGCCGCGTCAACGCCGAACTCGACTTACAACGGTAATGGATTCGAAGAAATTTATCGCACGACTTTTGAATAGCGCGGCGTTGTGGAGCGGGTCCTACGACCAACCCACCACGCCGCGCTGCGCTGTTTAAAAGTCTGAGTTGATGCGGGGATTGAATCAGGTGGCGTCGCCCTGACGACAGAGACTCACATCCGGTAGCGGGTGACATCCTTCCAGTTCTCTGGGAAGCCCATGTAGGCGAAGAGCTCGCCCCGCTCCACCGCCTCGTTGCCACGGAGGAACCGGTCGATGATCGAGGCCAGCCTGCGCTTGAAGGCGAGGAAGCCCTCCGCAGAGAGGAGGTAGCACAGGGCGATAACGCAGCCGAACAGGTCGCGCTTGCCGCAGGCGTACTCCTGCCCGTTTCTCGCGAGTCCGAGCTTCGCGTGCAGGGCGGTGTCGGGCATGTCCGAGTAGGCGCGGTGCGAGAAGAGCCGCTCGCCGTGGGCGCACACGTTCCTGTAGAGCACGAGGTAGAGCATCATCTGCGCGAGCTCGCGCTCGTTCACATGGTCGAAGCCCTTGGCCACGGCCGCCTTGTCGGCGGGCAGCAGAAACGAGTACATCATCGACGCCTGGCCGAAGGTGAGCGCGCGCATGATCACCCAGAGCGGCACGTTCCCGCGCTTCTTCCTGTGGTGCACGATGTATGCGTAGTCGGTATTCACGTTGGCGAGGCCGCCCGGCGTCGTAAGCAACTTGGACATCGCCTTGGCCTTCTTCCCCTTCGGCGTGTAGTTCGCGGGGTCGAGGTAGGCCGCCTGCCCCTCGCCGTGGCGCTCGCAGAATGCATACGAGAGCGTGCTCTTGAGCTTGAGCTCCACGTCGCTGATCGCCCGCTCGAAAAGGTCGCGCAGTGCGTCGTCGAAGTCGTAGAGGGCGACAACATCGTCGAAGGAGACGCCAGGCTTGTAGCGACGGGTGCTGGGGTCGCGCAGCGGCTCCTTGTAGCCGCTCACGAGGGCGAAGTAGCCCACGGCGGCGAGCTTGCTCTTCGCCGCCGCGACGTCGGAGACGGCCAGCCCCTTCTCGAGGAGCTTGGCTATCTGCTCGTCGTATGTGCGGAACTCCCCCCCGGACAACCC
>NZ_PPEL01000039.1 GCF_002899695.1 Rubneribacter badeniensis | reverse complement strand
ACTCGAGAAAACCCGGTTATGAAATCTGGTTGAAGAGTTAAATTCCACTACATATTTATTACCTCTAAAATCCCTCGTATCCCCTGATAGCCCTAGGAATACGAGGGATTTTTGATTCAAACTTGGGGTATAACGCCCGCCCTCGTGCCCCAAGCGCTTCTGCACGCCTTCCGCAGAGGACTTCGCCGCAGAAGGCGGGAAGCGTCGCATGAAGCGGACGTCGAGCGGAGGAGTCACTTCAGGAAGCGCCATAAGACCCGCATCACGCGCACCCCCTTCCGGCCTGTATGAACGAGGGGTGCGACAACTCCTCGCGGATGTGCGAGAGCTCGTCCGCGTTGGCGGCGAAGACTCCGAGCGTCTTAAGGTAGCGCCCGTACCGCTCCTCGCAGGCGGCGTAATAGCGCTGGTAGGGGCCGTCCTGCTCGCACAGCGCCAGCACCTCCGACTCGGGAGGGCGCTCTCCTCCCATGTAGAGCTGCGAGCGCATGACGCTGCGCCTCGTCTGCACCTTGCGCCAGAGCTTCGCGAAGCCGGGGTCGGCCTGGGCGAGGCCGGGCATGTCCAGCGGCTCGCCGTCCGCGCCCAGGATGTCGGGCGCTATGGGCTCGTCGGCCCAGGCGGCCAGCCCGTCGCCGCATTCGAGCCAGCGCGGCAGGTTCTTCGCGAGGCGGTTGTCGTCGCCGTTCCTGATCCAGTAGTCCTTGGCGTAGGCCGCGTAGGCGTCGACGATCTGCTCCGGCTCGAAGCCCGACGCCGCCTTTGCCTTCCAGACCTTCAGGCAGTCCCGCTTGAACTTGAGCGAGGTGAGCGGCTTGAGGGATATGGCGCACAGCCGCTCGAAGGCCTCCGGGAACTCGCCCTTGCGGAACTCCTCGAACACATCCTCGCCCCTCTCCTTTGACCTGTCAATTGGCTTCGGGCCGCAAGAGATGAGTTGTTTATCAGGTTGAGGGGATTTATTGGATGAGTAATTTATAGGTGCCGGTTTCCCAGATGTGGCTTTTCCAGATACGGGTTTTCCCGTTCTGGCTCCGAACTGGGAAGAGTTGCCTGTTTCGCGTGTTTCAGGAGTGACGAGAGGTTGTTTCGACTCCTGCTTTGACACCTCGTCACAAGAAGCTGCGACGTGCTGTGAGGCGTGATCGAATTCAGAGAGAATGGCGAAGCCGTCGGCCTTCAGCTCCGCGCACACGTCATCGTGCATCGCCGGGTCGTCGAGCGTGATCCAGGTGGCCTCCTCGGCCTTGAGGAAGCGCCCGTTCTCGCTGCGCTTGCGGGCGCGGATGATGTAGCCCGCCGCCTCAAGCTCCTTGATGCCGGCGGTCACCGCGTCCGCGCCGTCGCGCACGAGGGAGGCGAAGCCCTTGATGGTGAACACCCACTCGGGGTTGCCCTCAAGGGAGCGTATCTGGCAGTAGATCCCCTTGGCCTTCGCCGAGAGGCCAAGGTCGAAGAATATTGTGTTCTCCACGAACGTGAAGGAGCCCTTGCCCTTGTGCATCACATTGCCCATCATGCACCGCCCATCCCATCGCGGCGGCGCTCCGCCTGTTCAAGAAGCTCAAGGGCCCTTACGATGCGGCTCTCCATCTCGGCCGGCGTGGCGGAAGGTCGGAAGAAACGGGCGATGCTCTTCTTAGGGATGCGCACCTGCTCGACCTGATTGGGCTTCTCCTCCTCCATAATGGAGCGGATGAGGGCGGGCGTGAGCGCACCCTCCTTCGAGTATCGCTTCATCTTGACGGCCTGGGCGTGCGAGGGCGTAGCCGCCTGCGCGCCTATGGCGTCCAGCAGGTGCTCCTGCTCGTCTTGGGCGAGGTAGCTGACCTCCACGGTGGGGAGCATCTTCATGCGCCCCTCGTCCACGAGCGCGAGGAACCCGGGGGCGAGGAAGGTCAACCGTATGAAGCGCTGAACCTTGGCCTCGCTTGTGCCAAGTTCCTCGGCTAATATGCTTCGCGACCACCTGCCGCTTGACTTCTGTTCAACTTGAACAGAAGTGAGGTCGGTGCGCTGTCCCTGGCGCTTCATCGCCTCAAGGCGCATCGAGTACGCGAACGCCCGCTCGCTCGGCAGGATGGCCTCCCTCTGCAGGTTCGAGTCCACCATCGCTATGGTCGCCTCGTCGTCGGTCAGGCTGCGCACGACGCACGGCACGCTCCCCAAGCCCGCCAGCTCCGCCGCGCGTGCGCGCCTGCGCCCGCTCACCAGCTCGTAGCGCTCCGACCCCGAGGCCCGCACCGTGAGCGGCACCAGCACCCCGTTCTCGGCGATGCTCCCTGCGAGCCGTCCCATCTCCTCGTCGTCGCGCACCTGGAAGGGATGGCCGGGGAACGGGTCTATGAGCGCGAGCGAAATGTCGGCCACGCCCGCAAGGGCGGAGCCGTCGCGCTCCTCCTGGGACGTGAACAGTTCGTCCACGCCAGGGAGCGCTATGGGGATTCTCTTCCTAGCCACGGCCGGACACCTCCTCCGCAAGGCGCTCGAAGGCGCGTGCCGTCTTGCCGCGCCCGTCGTAGGAGAAGATGCTCGCGCCCATTGCGGGGGCCTCCGCTGCGGACACCGCGCGGGGGATGACCGTCTCGAACACGCGGTAGCTGCCCCCGTACTGCGCGCGGATGGTCTGCTCGACCTCATGGGCGAGGTTGTTGCGGCCGTCGGAAAGCGTGATGAGGATGCCCTCGACGGAAAGCGAGGGGTTGATCTGCCGGCGCACGCGCCCGACGGTCTTCAAGAGCGCCGTCATGGCGGAGGCGGGAAGGTACTCGGCCGACACCGGCACGAGCACGCTGTCGGCGGCGACGAGGGCGTTCACGGGGATTATCCCCAGCGTCGGTGCGCAGTCGATGATGATGAAGTCGTAGTCCGCCTTCAGGGGCGAGAGCCACACGTTCATCAGCTGCTCGCGCGACATCGCCATGAGGATGGGCATCTCCATCCCGGCGAGCTCGATGTTCGCGGGTACGAGGTCGACGCCCTCCCCGTGCGCGAGGATGCCCTCGCGAGGCTCAAGCCCCTCACCCTCGATAACTGCGCTCAGGTGGTTCGCGAGCGTGACCTCAAGGGCGTCGGGGTCGCCCCAGCCGAGCGACTTGGTGAGGTCGCCCTGCGGGTCGGCGTCCACGAGCAGCACGTGCCTCCCGAGGCGCGCGAGCGCCACTCCCAGGCTCAGGGTCGTGGCCGTCTTGCCGGTGCCCCCTTTTTGGTTGGCGATGGCGATGGTCCTGCATGGCATGATGGGTGCCTCCCTTCTGCGGTTGCCCGCAACGGGAGGTCAGAGCGGCTGTTTCAAGGGAGAGCGCCCGTTTCGCGGAAAGCGAAAAGACGGGATGCGCACGGGATGGAGACGGGAAAAACGGGAGTTTCCGCAAGCGTCCCGATGCGTTCCTCGTTTCCCGTGTTTTTTGCGAACACGCCTTTCACCTGGTATTATGGTTTCACCATAAAGACGGGATTGCGCCGGAAAACACAGGAGCCGGGGATTCCTCGGCGACTATCCGGCCACGCTCGCCGGGGCCAGCCACTCCATCGCCATGACGTACGGCTACCTGACCGGCAAGTTCATTGCCGAGCAAAGCTAGGGGCGCCTTGCCGCCTGCAGGCCGCGTCCCGCAGGCGGGCGCCGCTCCCTCGCGCCCCGCAGCGGCCCCTCCCCGCCGCGGGGCGCCCCCGTCGCAGACACCCTGCCCACCACGCGCTCCTCATCAGCCCAAACGCGCAAAAAGTACCTTTTGGACACAGGTGGGTACCCTTTGCGTCTAGCGCTCGCTCCCTCCCCGGTCCTACGATTCCGGGCCGTAGGCATCACCGATCGCCCGCACAGCGGGCAGAAGGAGGGATCGCACATGAGGGATTCTCGCCACAGCGACGCGCTCGAAGCGGTCGCGAAGCACGGTGCCGCAAGCGGCGCGGCGCTGTTCCAGCGAGGCGGCGTCACCCGCCGGACGTTCTTGGAGGGCGCGGCGTTCATCGGCGTCTGCGGCTCCGCGATGGGCTTCGGCCTCGCAGGGTGCGCGTCGCCGAGCGCGGAATCGGGCGCGGGAGGCGCGGCGCAAGGCTGGAAGGCGGGCACGTACACCGCCAACGTCACCGGCCACAACGCCCCGTTCACCATCGACGTGACGTTCTCGGAAAGCGCCGTCACCGCCATCGACGCCGCCACGAGCCAGGAATCGCTCGGCGTGGGCGCTTCGGCGCTTGAAACGCTTTCGGACCAGATCATCGAGTATCAAACGCTCGACATCGACTCGGTCACCGGCGCCACGCTGTCCAGCATGTGCCTGCAGCAGGGCGTGAGGGATTGCGCCGAGCAGGCGGGCGCCGCAGACGCGCTCGAAGCCGCCCCCGGACCGGACGACAGCGTAGAGGCGTCCTACGATGCCGACGTGTGCGTCATCGGGGCCGGCGGCGCGGGGCTCACGGCGGCCATCGCCGCCGCCCAAGCGGGCGCCCAGGTGGTCGTGGTGGAGAAATGCGGCATCACGGGCGGCTCGACGAACGTCTCGGAAGGAGCGCTCAACGCAGTCGACCCCGAGCGCCAGCAAAAACAGGGCATCGAGGACTCCATCGAGCAGTTCTACCAGACCACGTACGAAGGCGGCCATGAGCAGGGCACGCCCGAGCTCATCCATTACCTCACCGACAACGCCCTCGACTCGGTCCACTGGCTCGAATCGCTCGGCGTGGAGTTCAAAGAGGAGGTGGGGTCGGCCACCGGGTCGCTCGGCGAGCACAGCCACTACCCCGCCACGCCGTCGGGCAACACCTACATCCGCTCCTTCGAGGCGTTCGTCGAAGAGCATCCCGACCAGATCACCGTCTTGCATGAAACGCAGGCCGCGCAACTCGTCCTTGACGGCGGCACGGTGACCGGCGTGAAGGCCGTGCACCGCGGCAGCCAGGACGTGGTCGTGAACGCGAAGTCCGTCGTCATCGCCACGGGCGGGTTCGGCGCGAACGTCGAGTACCGCCAGCAGGTCAACGACGGGGTGTGGGCCGACGTGAAACTCGACGACTCCATCGGCTGCACGAACATCAAGCCCTGCGCGCAAGGAGAGGGCCTCAAGCTTGCCGAAGAGGCCGGAGCCCAGCTCATCGGCCTGTCGGATATCCAGCTGCACCCGTGCGGCACGCCCGGAACCGGCCTCATGGAAGACATCCGCACCTCGGGCCGCAACCGCGTGTTCGTGAACAAGGACGGCGACCGCTTCGTCAACGAGGGCGCCGAGCGCGACACGCTGTGCAAGGCCATTTTCGCGCAGCCCGACTCCACGTACTGGATCGTCGTCAACAAGGTGCGCTACCCCTCCGAGACCGAACCCGACTCAAACGGCGCCACCATCGAGAACATGCTGGCGCTCGGCCACATCGTGAAGGGCGAGACCATCGAGGACCTTGCGCAGCAAACGGAGATGGACGCTGCGAAGCTGCAAGCCGCCATCGACGGCTATAACCAAGTGGTCGCAGGCGAGATCGAGGACCCCTTCGGCTTCACAGCCAACAACACAGCCGACGAGCAGATGACCGAAGGCCCCTGGTACGCATGCCGCAAGGTGCCGACGGTCCACCACACCATGGGAGGCATCCGCGTCAACGTCTCGTCGCAAGCCCTCGATGCGAGCGGACAGGCCATCCCCGGCCTCTACGCATGCGGCGAATGCACCGGCGGCATCCATGGCAGCAACCGCCTCGGCGGCAACGCCATCGCCGACTGCATCACCTTCGGTCGCAACGCCGGCGCACAGGCGGCTCAACACGCCGGGGCGTAGTCCGAGCCGTCCCCAGTCCGAACTGCCTCTGACCCAAGCCGCCCCTAATCCGGGCCGCCGGGCTTCGCGCCCGCAGAACCCTCCCCGCCGAGGCCCGCACCTTCGCTGCGGGCCTCGGCCACTTTGTCGAGCAGCTCCTGCTTCGAGTGAACCTGCGCCTTGCGGTACACGGTCCTCGTGTAGTTCCTGATGGTGTTCTCCGAATAGCTGAGCGTCCGGGCGATGAAGGCGCGGCTGCGCCCTTGCGCGATGAGCGACACGATGGCCTCCTCGGTTTCGCTCAGGCCAAACCGCCGCGCGAACGCCGCAACCGGGCTCGCAGGGCTTAGCCCGCCACCGAATGCGCCCGCGTCCTCAACCGCGCGCGCATCCGCGCTCCCGTCGGCGCGCCCCTCTTCGACGAAGCCGCCTCCCGACGCCTTGGACGCGGCGCGGCACAGCTCGAACCCGACCGGCCAATCCCCCATGAAACGCGGACGCATGATGAGCGTCGCCTCCACCAAGACCACGATCGCCATAGCGATGAGCAGCCACAATCCGTGGTCGAGCGCAGGCCCCACCGCGTACACCACGATGCGCCCCGCGGCCATGCACAGAAGCGAGCCGCCGTACGCCGCCGCGTACACGATCGTCGTGGGCTGGCGCACATGGCGCCCGATGCAGTAGGAGAAGAACACGAGGGGGATGTAGAAGCAGGTCACCGCATTGGTGAGCAGAAACGCGCTCGCCTCCTCGGAGCCGGCCTGTCCGCTCATGAGAAAGCAAATGCTCGCCATCATGAGCGCGTTCTGGAACAGCCAGTACCCCGAAAGCCGAAACGAGCGCCCCCGCACCAGCACGAGCCACACGACAAGCGCAACCAGCACCACGACCAGCACCTGGTGGATCGAGCGCACCGCCTGAGACAGCTCGCGCTCGCGCCCGTCGGGATACCCCAACGCCATGCCCAGCAAAAACGCGTACAGGAAGAACGCAGCCAGCACCTGCGCCACGCCGCGCCGCAGCGGATCCCGCTCGTACAGCGCGTCCGCACCCGGGGCCTTGCCCGCCCCCTCTCCGGCGCGCCCGCGCTCGTCGAGCCGCGCCATGGCCTGCCAGTAGGCGAACACCGACAGGGCCGGCACGAACAGGTTGATCATGCCCGAGACGGCAGGATCCAGATACCCCATCGCAAGCGACAACGCGCACGAGAGCGCCAGCCCGCCCGCCGCGTAGAAAAACGCCTCGCCGGGCCTGAGCCGTTCAAGGAAGAACACCCAGATGACCTCGCCCCCGACAAGCCCCACGCCGCCCACCACCACGCGCAGCGCCTCGAAATCGGCCGTGTTGAAAAAGAGGTCGATCAGGTACAGCACGCTCGAGGCCGTCATCAGCACGAAACCCGACCACACGAACACGCCCCGCGCCGCCCGCGAGAAGCCGTCCCGGCGCGCGAGCAGCACGAGCAGCGCGATCACGGCCACGCGGGCGATGTTCGCGCCCACCGTCACCATGCCCATATCCGCGGAGAAGTGCAGGTTGTAGAAGCTGAACTGGTACCAAAGGCGATAGAGCCCGATCCCGAAGAAGGCGAGGCTCAAACCAGGGAGAAACGTCGCCTTGAACGCCGCGAACGAGCCGGTATGAAGATGCCGGTCGACAGCGGGCACGCGAGCGCCGTTTCCCCTTTTCTTCCCCTCGATCATAGCAAAATCATATCATAGCAGGTTCCCGCACGGGAAATCAGCTAAGTACGCTTTTCCGCACCGCGCCCTGCGCGCCGGCGATCCTCCCGACACCCGCAGGGCGGGGCCCCGCCGGCCCTTCCTCACGCTCGCGAGACAACGAGCCTCCGCGGCCCTTCCTTGCACCCGCGGGGCGGCAAACCTCAGCGGCCCAGCAGGGCTTTGCTCGACGGGTCGGCCCAGCCTGTTGCTTGCACCCGCAAGGCGGCGAACCCCGGCGGCCCTTCCTCCACCGACATTAGCGGCACCCACGATGCCCGTGTGAGCCCCTCGCGCGGGCATCGCGCATAGGGGGGGGGTCATGCTACCGTTTCTCCGCTTCGATTATTTCTCCGAGCATGGTTGCGAGCGCGTCAAAGTCGTCGCTTGCAGTTACGTACACGTCCTCCATACGCAACGTTTGATACTTGCGAGCTGCGACATCGCGAAATCCCGCAATATCCTTCCACGGCACATTCGCATGCGCCACACGGAAATCATCATCAAGATTCTTGACCAGTTCGCCACCAGTGACAACCGTCAATGCACACCGCTCGTTTGAGCATTTCGTCTTGAAGAAACGAGGTCAAATCAGAGCCGCGCATGAGCGACCGAGCGATAGCGATTTCATCGAGCATCTTCTCGAGCACAGCGAAATTCTTATTGTTCATACAACGTCACCCGCTTCCCTACCTCGAGAATCGAATCCTCGGGGATAGGCGCGTGAATGAGGTCGACCGAAACGCCAAGGGAATTCTCAAGACGGTTCCGCAACGAAGCAATCACGAGCAGCGACACGGCAAGCGAAGTGAATTCAACGAGTAGATCGACATCGCTCTCCTCAGTCTGACGGTTTTCAGCATACGAGCCGAAAAGCTCGATCTTTTTTACCGGATAGTCGCGAATCGACTCCTGCACGCCTTTCGCAATGGTTTCAATATCGAGCACGCAAGGCATCCTTTCTTGCTTCTACCCAGTACAGCAATGCCTCCCGAACAAACGGAGGCGCGCCTACTCCCCCAAGGTTTCGGCGGCTTCGAGCCATTCTTCTTCGAGGGCGTCTATTTGCTGTTGCAGATCGTTGATCTGGGATTGGAAATCGCCGAGAGCGGTGAAGTCGGTGGGGTCGGCGGCGGCCATCTGCTCGCGGACGTCGCTTATCTTCCCCTTCAGCGTTTCCATCTTGCGTTCATTCGACTGCATGAGCTTGCGAAGCGTTCTGATCTCGCCGCCCGAAAGCTGCGGACGAGCGTTCTCTGCCTCCAGGTGATCATCGGAAGATGCGCTCCGAGCGAGTTCCGCACGAGCCGAAGCGTCCTGCCGATGCTTCGTGCGAGCAGAACCGTCCGATCGACTTCGCGTCTGCCGACGAGCGCCGGACCAGGTCGCTTCGCGCTCATCTGCCAGCGCCAAATACTCCTCGACCCCGCCCGGAAGATGGCGCAGCTTGCCGTCGATAAGGGCGAACTGGTGGTCGGTGACGCGCTCCATGAGGTAGCGGTCGTGCGTGACCAAAAGCAGCGTGCCGGGCCAGCCGTCCAGCAGATCCTCCACCACGGCCAGCATATCGGTGTCCAGATCGTTTCCCGGCTCGTCGAGGACGAGCACGTTCGGCTCGTCCAGCAAGATGAGCATGAGCGCCAACCGCCGCCTCTGCCCGCCCGACAAATCGCGCACCGGCTCGTTGAGGTCGGCGCGCGAGAAGCCCAGCTTTTCGAGCAGCTGCGCGGGCGTCATCTCCTTGCCGTCGAGCATCGTACGGCGGCTGTAGCGTCCGATCACCTGCCGAACGCGGTCGTCGCCCGCATCGGACAGGCCGTCAAGATGCTGTGACAACACGGCGAAGCGCACGGTCTGGCCGATCTTCACGCGCCCCGCGCTCGGCTTCTGCAAGCCCTGGATCACGCGCAGAAGCGTGGTCTTCCCCGCGCCGTTGCCGCCGACGATGCCGAAGCGGTCGCCCGGACCGACGATCCAGTCCACGTCGTCGAGCACCGTGCGCACCGAGCCGTCCTCGCCCTCGAACCGCACCATGACGTGCTCGAGGTCCACCACCTGCTTGCCAAGGCGCGCCATGGCCATGCGCTTGAGAGCCAGCTCGTCGCGCAAGGGCGGCACGTCGGCGATGAGGGCTTGCGCGGCGGCCACATGGAACTTCGGCTTCGTCGCCCGCGCCCGCGCCCCGCGTGAGAGCCACGCCAGCTCGCGGCGCAGCTCGTTTTGGCGCTTCTGCTCAGCCAGCGCCGCCAAGCGGTCGCGCTCCACGCGCTGCATGATATAGGCCGAGAAACCTCCCTCGAACGGCTCGACCATGCGGTCGTGCACCTCCCACATGCGCAAACACACCTCGTCGAGGAACCAGCGGTCGTGCGTGACCACGAGCAGCGCCCCCGCCCCCTGCTTCCAACGGCTTTTCAGGTGCCCCGCCAGCCACGTGATGGCGCGCACGTCCAGATGGTTCGTCGGCTCATCGAGCGCAAGGACGTCCCAGTCGCCGATGAGCAGCCGCACGAGGTCCACGCGCCGCCGCTGACCGCCCGACAACGCGCCCACCTGCGCATCCCAAGGAATGTCGGAAGCCAGCCCGGCGATGATGCCACGGATGCGCGCGTCGCCCGCCCACTCGTATTCGGGCCGCTCGCCCACGATGGCCTCGCCCACCGTGGCGTCGTCGCGAAAGTCGTCGGATTGCCCCAGCACGCCCACGCGCACAGCGCCGTTTCTCAGCACGCGGCCCTCGTCGGGTTCGAGCCTGCCTGCCAGCAGGTTGAGCAGGGTGGACTTGCCATCGCCGTTGCGCCCGACGATGCCGACGCGGTCGCCTTCGTCCACACCGAGCGACACGCTCTCGAACACCGTCTTCGTGGGGAACTCCACCCGCACCTTCTCGCATCCCAGCAGAAACGCCATGCCGCTCCATCCTTCGTCGCCACCATCCGCAGGCGATTATAGCGCACGCACGATACGACGGGAGGAATCCCGCTCAGACCCCCCCCCATACGACTGCCGCAATCTCTGATCCGCGCACTCCGTACCACGCGCAACTCGTTCCCACGACCCCTTGCGGCACCATCTGTGCAATCGCCCCCGTGCAGAGAATCCTCCGATTTTTGGCCACGAAATCCCGTTCTGGCACGCATGCCTCCCTCTTCAACCCAAAAAAGATATCCGCATTTGGGAAAAGCCCAGGTCGATGAATTCTGTTATGGTAAAAGCGCCTTGAGACGGACTCGAAGCGTGCCAAAACTCGATTTGCTGGCCAAAAATCGCGGATTCCCCTGCACGCAGAGCCCTAGCACCCTCCTCAAGCACATCGCACACATCCCGCGCCCCACGCCCGCGCATACCCCTCCGGCAAGCCGCCATTGGCATAACAAAGCCAACCCTCCGCACACGACCCTGCCAGCGTTACGGAAGCCCCAAACGGGGGTTTTCGCGGCGCCTGGTCGCACGAGGCTCGGCTCGAAACCCCGCGAACGCAGGCTTGCATCGATGCTGACAAGTGAGAAACGCCCGCTCCTCGCCGATACTCGCCCCCTGTCTACAATCGCCCCTGTTCATGCTGCCCCCTTGTCAATTCTCGCCCCCTGTCAACTCTCGCTCCCCGTCTGCGCTTGCCGCCCTGCTTGCGCTTGTCCCTCGTCTACGCCTTCCCCCGTCCGCGCTCGGTAATGAATTGCCGAATTTTTCCCGATATTGTACCGAAAGAGCCTACTTACTTCCTTTTCAACCCTAGATTAGCCCCTCTTGCTGCCATTTTCGTTGTAAATGCAACAAAAAATGTGGGAGACGCAGAATCTTGCTGCCTTTTTGTCCACAACGGTCAAATATTAAAAAGAAATGGAAGATCTATTACCGAACGTACGAGACGGCCCAGGGTCTGTCAGCGCGGCCTCCTGCGGAATCCGGAAAACACCCAAAGTTCGCGACGTTCGCCGCCCCGCAGAACCCGATCGCATACCGCGCAGCCAATGCCCGGCTCCTGCCCGTCTCAACCCAACGCCCACGTACCACCCGTCGCCAACCATCCGCGCACCGATCACGTGCCGCACGCCGCCCGTTCGCCGCATCGCCGTCCGACACCAACCGAACCGCCGCACTCGCTCACCGCCACCGCCCGCCGTACGCCGCCCAACGCTCGCAGCCCATATCCCAACCGCTGTTCGCACACAGCCAAAGCGCAAGGCCGACTTCGAAGATCGAGGCTCACGCCTTGTCCATCACGGCCACGGTGAACCAAGTGCGTTCGTAGGGTCGATAGAACGTCTGCGCTTCGATCAGGCAGAATCCATCTTTCTGGGCCAGATCGGCCACATCGCGCGGCAGCCCCTCCTCCTGAGTCTGCCCCAACACGACGAATTGACCGTGAAACCCTTCGAAGATGAGCTCCCACGATTTCTCGCTCGTCAGCACGGGGGCGTACGCTTCGTACGCCAAGCCCCAATTCCCCTGCTGCCAATCCAGATAGGTTTGGGGAATCTCAGGAAGCACGACCGCCGCCACGCCCTGAAAGCCGATATCGGAGGAAACCACCAAGGGGGCGGCGTCTTGCTCCTCGGCAAGCGCATCCACCTTCTCCTGAAGGCAGACAAGCGGCTCGACGTTGCGCGCATCGTAGCTGTCCATCACCGAAAGCGCCTGATGAACCACCGACACCCCCAGCAGCACGGCACATGCCGACCCCACAAGCGCCCGATTACGCACCCGCGCGAGCACGCCCGCGCACGCGAACAGCAAAGGACCGATAGCCACAAACAGGTAGCGGTAGTACAGGATGAGGGAGTCCAGGGCGAAGGAGGCGGCCCACGCTATGCCGTACACGCCGCCGTACACCCCAAGCGCCAGCAGCACGGGCAACACCTTGTCCGATGTCGCCCACGAAGCCGCGCGCTGCAACCGCCGCGCCATCGCCCCAGGTACTGCATCGCCCGCACGCCGCGCGCCGCCATCGCGCCGCGCCGTCCGCGCAGCCCCGCGCGCCTTTCCCGCATCGTCCTGCATCGCCCCGCACGCGCGGCACGGCGTCTCCTCCCCGCATGCCCGAGAAGCAGCCCGCTTTCCGGAAGTCACACGTGGCCCGCTCGCGCATCCCCCGCCACCCGCACGCAGCCCGCACGCACGACAGGCGCACATCGCACGACAGACGCGCACCCCGCGCCATGCAGCGCGGATCGCGAATGCCGCCGCGACCGCCAACGCCGCCGCACCCAGCACGTTGAGCGCAGCCTCCCAGCCCTCTCCGTACGCTCCGCGCAGCGCGAAGGACACCTGGCTCGTTAGCACGGGATAGGTGGCCAGTTCGATGTACGTCGTAGGAAAAACGATGTTCGCCCAGTACGAATCGGACACCACGCCCGCTTGCTGCAACAGCACGAGAAGCCACGGCGCATACAGCGCTACCTGCACGACCGAGCCCGCAAGGAACACGGCGAGCGCCCCACCCCCGCTGCCTCCGATCCGCCGCAAGCGCACGACCCGCCACACGAGAAAACACAGGAGAAACGCGTTCGCCACGAACGCGGAGATCACGCCGAAGTAATGCAGGTACGCGCTCGCCAAGCCGGACGCGAACAGCACGATCCACCAACGCCGCGGCGCGCCCCCCCAAAGCCGCAGACCCTGCGCGCTCGCGCAGATACCGCGCGGCCCCCGTCGGCGCAGAACGCTTGCGATGCGATAGGCGTACATGCAGCACAGCATGACCGAAAACGTGGCCCACGAGTACATGCGCACTTCGACGGCCATCGTCGCCACATAAGGCGTGAACAGCGCGAAAAACGAGAACAGGATGCCCACGCGCGCGCCGAAATCCCGCCTTACGTGCGTGTAGCCCAAACAAGCGAGCGCCACCGCGCCCGCCGTCGCAAACAGCCGATACACAAGCACATTCTGCCCGAACACCAGATTAAGCGCATGAAGTGCCCAATAGAACAGCACTGGATGGACATCGCCCGCCCCGATGCGCCAGATATCGGCGAACGAATGGTTGGCAATGGCCACCGAATAACTCTCGTCAAACCACACGTTGCCGTGAAAGGCGTTCGCCAGCAAAAACGCCACGCCCGCGACCAACACGATCAGATGGATCGCACGTGATCGGACGGCGCTCAGATCCTCGGCCCTCAAAGCCTCGGGCGATTCCTCAGCCCGCCCGCACGCCCTCGCCCATGCGCCCACGCGTCGCCACGCCCGCCCATGCGCGCCCGCGTCCATGTGTCGCCACGCCCGCTCGTCCGCGCCAACATCCGTGCGTCGTCGTGCGACCTCAAACGAGCTCACGCACAAGCCCCGTTCTCTGAACGCGCCGCCTGGGCCTCAAGCACGCGCAGCACCGCTTGTCGCACCGCCTCTTCGACATCGACGGCATCGTTCTTGCGGCCCCCGCCAACCCCGTTTCCCGTCAAGTCTGCGCCAGCGCGTGCGCCCGCCCCGTCCGCAGACGAAGTTGAACCGCTCCCCAACTCTCCCGCCACCGGCATCGCACGCGACACGAACTCCTCGCGCGCAACGTACACCGGACGCCTCTTCGCCTCCACGTACGCGCGCGCCACGTATTCTCCGATCACGCCCAGCACGAACATCTGCACGCCGCCCAGAAGCAGCACGACGTCCATCAGCATCTGGCTCATGGACAAAGGATCCGTCGAGACGGTGTTCTGGTATACGTCCATGCCCAAAAGCACGAGCGACACGAGCGCCAAAATCATCCCGATCCACATAATCGCTTTCAACGGCCAGGTGGAGAACGCAAGCACGCCGTTCCATGCGTACGAGAACAGCTTGCGCACGGTCCACCGGCTCGTACCCGCAAGACGCTCATGCACCTCGTAGGGCATGACGTACGTGTCGAACCCCACCCACGAGAACAGCCCCTTCGAAAACCTGAACTGCTCGCGCAGCGACACGAGCGCATCGGCCACCGGTTTGCGAAACACCCTGAAATCGCTTGCGTTCGCCACGATGCGCAGCTCGCTCATGCTGTTGAACAGCCGGTAGAACATGCCTTTGAACATCCTCATCGGCAAACTCTCGTGCCGCTTGTCCTGCACGGCGACCACGCAGTCGAACTCGTCGTGGTCGCGCAAAAAGTGCATCATCTTAAGCGCGACGGCAGGGTCTTGCTGCATGTCCGCATCGATGAAGCCCACGTACGCGCCGTCTGCGCGCTCAAGGCCAGCGTACAGCGCCGCCTCCTTGCCGAAGTTGCGCGAGAGGCGCACCACTGTGAACGACCCCCGGCCAAAAGGGCGCATGAGCCGGTATGTGTCGATCTCGGCGCGCACCACGGCCATCGTGCCGTCAGAGCTACCATCGTCCACGAACACCAGCTCATAAGCCATGTCAGCGGCGTCAAGGCACTCCGTTGCGGTCGCAAAGAACGTGCGGACATTCTGCGCCTCGTTGTAGCATGGCACGATGAGCGAAAAATCCATAGCGAAAACCTCGGTTCCCTCGACTGGGAAGGTAGTTTATCATGGGCAGGAATCCCGACCGGAACCCAAACAAAACGTTTACGAAGATACTCCCGTTGGAGTACGAACGGCTTTCGATATGTGAGGTATCGATGGAGAAACACCGCACGCATCGCCCCGTCGGCGGCCCCGATCCCGAAGCCGCCGAACCCGCGCACCCGGCAGCAGGAGGCGTGCTGTTCCACGCGGACGACTACGGCATCACGCTCGCCCAAGCGCGCGCCATCCTCGCACTCTCCGACGCGTGCGGCGGGCACGGAGCGCTCGGAAGCGCAAGCGCGTTCGCGAACAGCCCCGCCTTCGAAGAGGCAGCCGCGCTGGCCGCGCCGCACGTGAAGAGCGGGGCGCTGCTCATGGGGCTGCACCTCAACCTCGTGGAAGGCGCACCGTGCGCCGACACCTCCGACGTGCCCTTACTCGTAAACGAGCGCGGTATGTTCTGCCACGACTTCCTTGGGCTCGCGCGCCTGACGAACGGCTCACAACGCGCACAAGCTCGCGCGCAGATCGAGCGCGAATGCGTCGCACAGATCGAACGCTTTCTGGAGGCGTTCCCTGCACAGGCGCATGCCTTGCGCCTCGATAGCCACCAGCACACGCACGCCATTCCCGCAGTCTTCGACACGCTGCTCGCAGCAGTTCGCAGCTGCGGCTGCACGCTCTCCCACCTGCGAACGCCCGTAGAGCCCCTCGAACCGCACCTCGCACGCAGACGCGCCGCGCCACCCGTAAACATCGCGAAGAACACCTTGCTCGCATTGCTGTGGAGGATGAACCGCGGCAAACTTCCCTCCGAATGCGCCACGTCCCTCTTCTGCGGCGTTGTGTTGTCGGGATGCATGGAGCGCGTAGATGAAGCGCTCGTTGCAGCGTTTCGCTCGCTGGCCACGCAAAGAGGCCAGGCCGTTGAATTCTTGTTCCATCCCGTCAGCGTACCGCGCGCGCAATGCCTCGATCCCGAGAACGCGCCGTTCGCCGCCGCCTGCGCCGCCCCTGGACGCGACGCGGAAGCGCGTGCGTTGCAGAGGTTCCCACCGATCTCGCAGCGCGCCGAGCCTTGAGGCCCCTGCGCCCGGGCGTGCTTTTCGCAGACCCCTCCGACCCCTCAGCGGAACCGCCGGGCAAACGCCATGGACGTTTCGCGGAGGCTGCCAACCGATGCGCGACGGCCGTCGCGCTGAGCGCGCGCCGCCGCACGCTCAGCAACCGCTCACCGGACACGCGCCGCACCGCCACCTACCGCGCGCCCTACGTCATGGCCGCCATCGCCACCACGAACGCGACCGTCACCACCACTCCCCCGCCCACGATGGCCCACACGGCGGGGCGCGCCCAGTTCATCGTCCAGCCCACGCCGAAGCGCTCAGGCAGAAACAGGCTCGCATCGTCGGGATTGAAATAGAACACGCCGAGCTTCCAGTGCCGGTCGTCATCCACGAGCAGTCGGTCGGATGCCTGCATGCGCTTGAACACGCGCGAGCCGGCCTGACCGTACACGACGCTCACCGCCAGGCCGCCAACGCACAGCACGAGCACGGCGCTCATGATGAATACGGCCGTCTGCCCCATGCCAATCAGGCCCATGAACGACAGCGGCATGGCGATCATCGCCACCGACACCGCAAGGCCGCCCACCACAAGGTAGACGCTCTGCGCCCGAGCGAACAGGCCGTACGCCAGCGCCGACGTGGCCGGCGCACCCGGTTCGGCCCACCTCTTCGAGCGCGCGATGGTCCAATGTGAGAACGCGAAGCACGCCGCCATGAACGCCTGGATGAGCACGGGCATCCAGATGATGAGCGGGGTCTTCTCCGACCAGCCGTTCACAGTTCCGTCGAAGTCCATGTGCAGGGGAATTTGATCGGGCATCTGAGCGTATCCGAGCGCCCCCACCGCCAACGTGACCGCCATGACGGGCAGGTGCAGCAGGTTCCACCTCACCGAAATAGCGTGCGGCACAGGCTGCTCGCCCACCACCGCGACGGCCTCCTGCGCATCGGCCTCCCAGCCGCGCTCGCGTTTGTACGCGACCATTTTCGCGCGAAACGCCAACATGAGGCCGTAGCCTCCCGCGGTCAGCGCAAGCGAGCCGACGACGAGCGTCCCCATCACGCCGCCCGCCGCGCCCGCCATCGCGCACCCAAGTCCGACTGCGGTGAGCACCGCCGTCGCCCCGCCCACGATGGCGGCATAGCGGCGCTTGAGCGCTTTGACGAACGGATCGCCCTGCGCAGACGTGGGCACGGTGACGGCGAACACCTCGCCGCGGCGCATAAGGTACGGGGTCGCCGCCATGAACGCCCCGACGAAGGGCACGATCAGCGACGTGACCAGCATGATGAGCGTCGAATCGATCCCCTCCACCGCTACGCGCCTCCCCCGAACGACAACTCGCGCGGCGCGGCGCAGCCGATGCCCGTCGAAGGCGCATCGCCCTTCGCGCCCGCTCCCGCGCCCTGCGCGTTCCTCGCTTCCGACCGCTCGCCCGCTCCGTAGGCGCGCGCGGCCTGACGCTGCGCGCACTCTAAAAACTCTCCCCAGCTGCCGCCGCGCGCGCGATGCGCGAGCGCCAGCTCGAACAGCCCGTCCTCCATCTTCGCCAGCTCGGCTTGGGCGCGCGCGAGCCGATCGTCCTCGCACGGATCGGCGATGTAGGCGCCCGAGCGCCCCCGCATGAGCACATACCCCTCGTCGCGCAGCACCGCGTACGCCTTGTTCACCGTGTGCAGGTTGATGCCGAGGTCGCTGGCCAGTGCGCGCACCGACGGCAGCGCCTGACCGGGCGCAAGCTCGCCCGTGGCGATGGCCATGATGATCTGACTGCGTATCTGCAGGTACAGCGGCTCTTCCGACCTCTGATCGATGCGAATGATCATAAGCGGGCCCTCCTGGTAGGCTCCATCACGAAAACGGCAGGTTCAACGCGAGATCGATCACCCCCGCCACCGCGCCGACAGCGGCGATGACCAGGCCGACCTTCTCGCGAGCGAAGCCGAACCATGCCGATCCGAACAGGCCGAACCCCGCCGTGGCCGCCACGAACAGCCACTTCGGCGCGGTGCCGTTCACCTCGCCCGAAAGCGACACGTGCGACACCACCTCGTCGGGCAGCACCACCCACTGTACCACCGCCAGCGCCGCCGTCAACAGCGCGAGCGTCACCGCGACGAGCACCGCCAGCCCACCGCGCCCTTCGAACACCTTCCCGCTTTTGCGCGCGAAGCCGGCGACCTCGCGCGGCACGCCCTCGCCGTCCTCGCCGCCCGTCCTGCGCGCTACGCCCGTCCTGCGCGCCCCATATGCCCTGTTCGCTTCGTCAGCCTCACTCGCACGCCTCATGAGAAGCCCTTCCTTTCCATCCTCGAAACCGCCCCCTTCGGCACCCGTCCCAGCAATCGATCAGCCGAAACGCATCTCCGCTCAGGCGGCCAACCCCATCCGCGCGACCCGGCGGTACACGAGCATCGACGCGATCGCCACCGCCGCCGAAAGCGCGAGCGACCCCGGCGTGCCGACGAACATCGCCGCCGCGCCGCCCGCCATGACGATGGCCACGCCGCCAAGCGCGACCGCGAACACCGGCATGCCGCGCTTGACCGGCTCGTACGGCGTCGTCCAGTCGTAGCGCGGACGCAACGCGTCCAGCGCCAGCCCCACGTAGGTGGAGAACAGCGCGCACGCGAGCGGCACTGCGAAGACGGCAACGAGCGCAAGCGGGTCGAGCGGCAGCGCGAGCGCCACGAGCACGCCGCCCACCGCGACGCTCGGCAGCGCGAGCGCCAGGTTGAGCGCGGCCTTCGCTGCGAGCACCGTGCGGGCGGGCACCGGCGCCGCGAGCATGATCCAGCGCGCCGAGCCCTCAAGCGACACCGACGCCGTCGTCGTGGACGCGACGCCCACGCAGAACGCGAGCGCCCAGGGCGCAAGCCTCCCGATGAGCGGAACCGCCTCCGGCGGCAGGTCGCCGAGCGGCAGCGCCCCCGCAACCGAAGCCGCAGCGAGCGCCGCCGTCCCCACGACGAGGAGCACGTTGCCCATGCAGGCGTTGAGCAGGTAGATGGGCGTGGCCAAAAGCAGGCGCGCCTCCTTCCCGAACATCGCGCGCCACGGCGAGCGCGCAGACGCGTCCGCACGCGACGCCCCGCCATGCGCGGCGTCGAACGAGAACGTCCCCCGCGCCCTTCCCGCCGCAAGCCACGAATTCACCGGCACGAACAGCCGCACGAGCACCGCCGCCAGCACAACCGCCGCCAGCACGTTCACCGCCGCGAACGCCCCGAACGACGCGAGATCGCCCTGCGCGATGCCCGCCGCCGCCCACGCAGCCGGCGGGTAGGCGCTCGAAAACGCGGCCATCTGCCCCGCCCCGAGCTGGACGAGCTGCTCTGAGCCCCCACCCTGCCCGATCACGTGCGCATACCCTGCCATCAGCACAATCACCAGCGCAAACGTCAGCACCACGGCAACGACGCCCGCATGCTTGAACCGCGCCGACGCCGCCGCGACGAGCGCCGCCAAAACCACGGCCACCGCCAACGGGGCGAGCGGTGCGAGCAGCGCCGACAGCACCGCGCACACCGCCGCGGCAAGGCCCGCCCCCGCATTCGCCGCGTACACGGCGAACGCGGGCACCACCAGCAGCAAGCCGAGCGCCGCGCCCATGGCGTACAGCGGCGCGATGCGCGACAGCACCACCGCCGACGTGCGCACCGGCAGCGACATGACCAGATCGTAGTCCTTGAAGGCGAACAGCACGCCGTTCGCCTTCAGAAACGCCGCCACCGCCCCGGCCACGCTCGCCACGAGCACCGCGACGAGCGGAATGGCGTCGACAAGCCCAGCCTGCGCGAACGATCCAGCCACGCTCGCCACGTACGCCGCCACCAGAGCCACGACGCCCACCGCCGCAACCGCCGCCACGGCCAACGTGCGCTTGGCGCGGGCCGCATCGGCATGGAGCGCCTTGTTGATGCCGAACAAGCCCAGCATCTGAACTTTCAGCAAGAGCAGAAACGACCTCATGACCGCCTCCCGCACCCCGTGCGCCCCGTCTGCGCCGAGCGGGACGCGCGCGCAGCGTCGACCTCCCGCCCCTCGCGGGGCTCACCAGCCCCGTGCGCGCCCTGCGAGCCCTGCGCCCTGTGCGCATCGTCGATCCCGCGCATGCCGTCGGCCCCGCGCGCGCCCTGCACGTCGCGCTCGATCATGTCGAGGAACACGTCCTCCAAGCTTTCGTCGCCCACCACCTCGGAGGTCGGCCCGCAGGCGCGCAGCTCGCCCTGCTTGATGATGGCCACCTTGTTGCACAGCTTCTCCACCACTTCCAGCACGTGGCTCGAGAAGAACACGGCGCTTCCGCGTCCGGCCAGCTCGCGCAGCATCTCCTTCACGTGGAACGACGCCTCGGGATCGAGCCCCACGAACGGCTCGTCCAGCACGAGAAGCGCGGGATCGTGCACGAGCGCGCCGATGAGCACGAGTTTTTGGCGCATGCCGTGCGAGTACGACGACACGAGGTCGCCAAGCGCCGACGTGAGCCCCAGGCGATCGGCGTACGCGCGGATGCGCTCCCGGCGCGTATCGGCAGGCACCTCGAACACGTCGGAGATGTAGTTCAGATACTGGATGCCCGTGAGGAATTCGTAGACGTCGGGGTTGTCGGGCACGTACGCGCACACGCGCTTGCAGGCGAGCGCGTCCGTTCTCACCGACTGGCCGACGATGCGGATGTCGCCCTCGTCGAACCCGGCCACCCCCACGATGGCGCGGATGAGCGTCGTTTTGCCCGCGCCGTTGTGACCGACGAATCCGAAGATGTCGCCCGGCATCACCTCAAGCGACACGCCGTTCACCGCGCGCTTCTCGCCGAACGTCTTCACCACCTGCTTCACCGAAAGCACGGGGGCAGTTCTCTCGCCCTTTGCATCCACGGGGCGCTCCTTTCTCGTTCCTGGGCTCATGCACACTCGTCCCTGCACGTAGGCGCGGGGATGATCGCGAGCTGTCGACCTGTGAGAGTCAGCCCGTCCGCAGGTCACCGGCGCGCAGCCGTTGACCTCTGCACGATCATCTGTTATATTTATGCTATAACAGATGGAACAAAGATGCAAGCCTACTTCCATCCGAATCCGCAGCGGGAAACGCAAGCGGACGGACGCCCGGCATCCCGCGCGGGACACGGGGCTTACTCGGGAATCCACTCCCAGATGGCGTAGCAGTGATGCCCAGTATCCTGTGCGGAGCACGGGGTTCGCGCGAATCGCAACGGGCGCAAGCGCAAGGGCAAGCACCGCGAGCGTAGGGCGATGCGGGCGCTGCGTCGCGCAACCCCGCGCAAGGCGCGCGTTCGCCCCGCTGAGCCGCTGCGAATGCGACGCGAGAGGGACCGGTATTTGCGTGTTTCATGCGAGCCATGTATTATCGCGAACAGGTGTTTCGCGTGAATGCCGCAACGGAAGAAGGCAACGAGAGGAGCGGGACATGAGGCGCATCACGGTGTTTTTGGCAGTCACGTTCGCCTTAACATGGGCGTACGAGTTCGGGGTGGTGTATCCCATCTCGACGGGGGCCCTTGCGGGCATCCCGCCGGTCGCAACGCAGCTCGCAGCCGGAGCCGCCATGTTCTTCCCCGCCATCGGCGTGGCGATCACACGCCTCATTACACGGGAAGGGTTCAAGAACAGCCTGATCAAGCCGCATGGATTCAAAAAGTCGCTGCCGTGGTTCCTCGTGGCCTGGTTCGCGCCCTCGGTGCTGACCCTTGCGGGAGCAGCCGTGTACTTCCTTGCGTTCCCGCAGGACTTCGACCCCTCGATGTCGCTCATGCTGGCCACCGTGCAGCAACAGGCAGAGGTGACCGGAGGAGCCCAGGTGCCCGCGGACATGCTGCGCTTGGCGCTGGTCGCGCAGCTGCCTTTCGCCGTGCTCATGGCGCCCGCGCTCAACATCCTCACGACGTTCGGCGAGGAATGGGGCTGGCGCGGCTACCTCGTGCCGAAGATGGCCGCCAAGCTGCGCATTGTGCCGACACTGCTGATCACGGGCGTGATCTGGGGCCTTTGGCATGCGCCGCTCACCGCCATCGGGCATAACTACGGCACGGGCTATCCCGGCTGGCCCGTGCTGGTCATCCTCGCCATGTGCGGTTTCTGCATCGTGATGGGCGTCTTCCTCACCTACGTCACCGTGCGCACGGGCAGCTGCCTGGCGGCCGCCATCGGCCACGGCGCCCTCAACGGGTTCGTGAGCGCCGCCGCGCTGTTCTCTGCCACCGGCGGCAACCCGTTCGTCGGCCCCCTCCCCACCGGAATCGTCGGCGGCTGCGCCTTTATCGCAGTCGCGGCCCTCATGCTGTACGACCTGCGCCGTCGCGAGAAAGCCGGCACGCTCGCCATGCCGCAGGCGGGCCTTCCCGACGACACGACGAAAAACGGCCCTGCCCGCAAAGGAGGCGATCCGGCGGCGCCTACTGCCTGATGAGCGGACAAGCCGCAGCGCTCAGGGCGGCGAGGGCGACACAGAGGTACAGAGCCGGAAGCGCCGAGGCGGTCGCGTCGACGAGCGCGCCGATCACGAACCCCGTAAGCACGCTGCCGATGTTGGCGACGGCGGTGACGAACCCCGTCGACTCCGCGGCGACGGACGGCTGAACCAATTCGCTCGGCAGCGTCCAGAACGTGCCGCAGCACAGCGACACGGAGGCATACGCGCCGACGAGCACTCCCGTGACCAGGACGTGCGGCGCAAACGGCACGACCGCCAACGTGGCGGCCGACACCGCGTTGCCGATGAGCAGCACCGGCCAGCGCCTTCCTCCGAACACGCGATCGGACAGGATGCCGCCCACCGGTGAGGCGACAAGCGTGATCACGAACGTCGCGGACATGATGCCCGCCACCGCGTCGCCCGAAAATCCCAGATCGCCCGTGAGCAGCGGAGGCAAAAGCGTCGAGAAACCGTAGGTGAGCCACCCGTTCACGAATCCGACAACGATGGCGGCCCAGAACCGCAGGCGATGCCGCGCCTGCGCCATGGTTCGCGGGCGGGGCTGCGACCGCGAACCGGCGTCCGGCGGCACGGCCTTCGCGTCGGTGGCGACCGCGGCGGCGCGAGCGCCAGTCACACCAGCGCGAGGGTCGCACGCACCGGCTTCGCTCGCGCCGGCCGTCTCCGTCCCGCTCGTGCCAGCTGCGGCGGCGCGCCCATCGACCGGCAGCAGGTCGGCAAGGGAATCGGCTCCGGGGTAGACGGCGCCCAGATCGCGCACTGAAACGGCGTAGACCGCCGCGATGGCCGCCCCCGGTGCCACGACCAACACCGCAGCGGCGAACTGCCAGGTCATCCCTGCATCAAGCAAGAGCGGCGCGCACAGGGACGCCAGGGCGAACCCGAAGCCGAGCACGCCCATGAGCAGTCCTTGCGCAAGCCCGCGTTGGCGCACGGGGAACCACAGCACCGTGGAGGACACGACAGAGCTGGCGATGCAACCGCCCGCCACCCCCTGCAAAAACCGCAGCACGATCATGCCCGCATACGCCGACCCCGCCGTCGGGAAAAGCAGACCCAGCACGACGTTGGCGGCGATGCCGCCCACCACGGTTCGCCGCGCGCCGAAGCGCTTCTCCAGCTTGCCGCCGATGCCGCTCGCCAGCGCATAGCCCGCCAGCGTCACGGTGGTCAGCAGCGCAAGGTCGGCGGCGGCCAGATGCCATTCAGCTTGCACGGTGGACGAGAATGCGTTCACCACCTGCACCGTAAGGAAGAACTGGCCGTAGGCCAGCATGTTGGCGACGAGTATCCACCAGCGGTATGCGGGCGGCTTCTCCAGACGAGCGTGCGGTGCGGCGGTCGGGGCTGATGCGGCCATGCCGGTCCTCCTCGGGTTGGCGCGGTTGCGGAACCGTCCCAGTGTAGAGCGGGCCGAAGCGCGCCCGCCAACCCGTCACCGCCAGGCATCCGAACCGCAACCCGACGCGTCTGCGAGCGTCGCGCCCTCTGGACGCCCGCTCGCGCGCCGGCGGGGGGGGGCGACCCCTCGAAGCGCCCATTCGCACGCCGGGGGAAGGCGACCCCTCGAAGCACCGCAACCCGCACGCCGCACCGCTGCGACCCGAGCAGCGCTGCGCCACAACCTTCAAAGCGCCCACTCGCGTACAGTGGCGCTGCAGCGCGCAAGTCGCACCGTGGCACCCTTGTCTGCCGCAACGCCCTCGCGTTTGCCTACCGCGATGCTGCGACGCCGCGATACCAAGGCCCCGCCCGCACGCAACACTCCGCGCCACACCGCGCCGAAGCTTCGCCCCTAACGCACCTTCACCGCGATAAACGCAAGCGTGGCCAACGCCATGACGGCCGAGAATCCGAACGCCGCCTGGTAGGCGAGCGCCGGATCCGCAACCCCCGCCGACGAGGCCCCCACCGCGGCGATGGCGAGCACCATGGCCGACGTCCCCAGCGACGCGCACGCCTGACGCACGGCGATGCAGAACGACGAGCCGTCGGCCACGACAGGCCCCGGCAGCCGCGCGAGGCTCCACGAAGTGAGCGGCCCCACAAGCCCCGACACGCCCACGGCGCGCACGGCCTGGAACAGCGTCGTCACCAGAAGAGGCGTGTCGGCGTCCAGAAACGACATGAGCACCGCCCCCGTCGCCAGAAACGCGCCCGACACGAGCGCGACCGGGCGCACGCCCACGCGATCGGTCAGCACGCCCGCCAGCGGGTTGAGCAGAAACGCCGCGACCGTCCCCGGCAGAAGCACCACGCCCGCATCGAGCGCAGACCCGCCGCACAGCCCCTCCACGTACAGCGGCACGACCAGCGTGACGCCCATGAACGAGGCGTTCAACAGGTTCTGCGCGATGAACCCGGCGCGGTACTGGCGCGAGGTGAAGATCTCCATGCTGACAAGCGGCTCAGACACGCGCTTCTGCCGCCGCACGAACAGCGCGAGGAACAAAGCACCCAACGCAAGCGGCGCCCACACGAAGGGACTCGTCACCGAAAAGCTGCTCGCCTCCGAAAACGCCAGCAAAAGCCCGCCGAATCCCAACGTCGAAAGCGACAGCGACCGCACGTCGAGCCGCGCGTCCCGATCCGGCGCGTCCGAGGGCCTGATGGCCAGCACAGCTGCCACCGCAAGCATAGCCATCGTCGCCGCGAGCAGCACGAAGAAGCTTCGCCAACCGAACGAGAAGCTCATCGCGCCGCCGATGGTGGGCCCGATGTTCGGCGCGAACCCCATGGCGATGCCGGCGATGCCCATAGCCGTCGCCTGGCGTCCGCAGGGAAAGCGCGTCATGGCGATGGTCTGCATAAGCGGCATGAGCATGCCCGCGGACGCGGCCTGCAGCACGCGCCCGACCAAAAGCACGCCGAAGTTCGGAGCGCACAGATCGGCCACAGCCCCCACCAGGAAGAACGTCATGGCGATGAGCACATGCTGACGCACCGAGAACCGCCGCGACAGAAACGTGGCAACCGGCACCGTAACGCCCAGCACGAGCATGTAGCTGGTCGTGAGCCACTGCCCCAGATCGACGTCGAGACCGAACTCCCCCATGATGTCGCCGAGCATGGCGTTGACCGCCGTCTGCGAGAGGTTGCCCATGGCCGAGGCCAGCACCACGATGGCGAACAGCGCATACACGGCAGCGCGCCCGCCGCCGCTTTGGCCGTCGTCATTTTGCCTGTCGCGAATGCGCTCGCGCCCCATGCCGTCACCCCATCCCATTCGCCCCGCCTTGCGCGTGCGCATCCAGCCACGCACGCTCGTCAAGTATAGCCCAAGCGATGCCTCAACCGCATCTCCCACAACGCGGAGAATGGGGCAAAGCGGAAGACGGATACATGGACGCGAAGGACGGCGCAGCGCGAACGCGAACGCGAACGCGAACGCGAAAAGACTACAACAACCCGAACGGGGCCAAATACCTTTCCAAGCCCAAGCGAAGCGCGCTCGCAAGCCGATTCATGCGCTTCTGCCGGAGACTTCAAAGGCGATCGTGCAAGCAAAAAGGCGTTTTCTGGCCAGCAATCCGAGTTCTGGCACAAATCAGCGGCTTTTTTCGGCCCGCTGTGGATGCTCAGGCGAAAAACCCCAGGTCGGCAAACTCCTCATTGGAAACCAAACTGTCAAATCGTGCCAGAACTCGGATTGCTGGCCAGAAAACGGAGATTTGCGAACATGACGCGTCGAACTCACCCGCCAAGCCCAAATCCGAGCGCCGCCCGAGCCCCGCC
>NZ_PPEL01000038.1 GCF_002899695.1 Rubneribacter badeniensis | reverse complement strand
CGGCGTCGCCCTGCCCCACGTGCACGCCGTCGGCCCCCGCGAGCAGGGCCGCCTCCACGTCGTCGTTCACGATGAGCGGCGCGCCCGCCGCGCGGCACAGCGGCAGCAAGGCGCGCGCTTGCGCCGCCACGGCGGCGGTCGAGGCCCCTTTCTCACGCAGCTGAACGCAGGTCGCGCCGCCCGCGAGCGCTGCCGCGACGCAGTCGGCAAGCGTGCGCCCGCCGAGCCACGAGCGATCGGTCACCGCATAGAGCGCCATGGCGCGACGAAGGCTCTTCCGCGAATGCACAGCCGCCCCCCTTACGCCAGCTCTTCCACGAGCGCGCCCGCTTCGAGCGCGTCGCCGCCCAGGTTGAACAGCGCGTCGAGCAGGTAGGTGCGAAACGACCCGTTTCCGTCAAGGCCGCCCATCCGCTCCTCGGCGACCTGGCCCGCAAGCCCCATGCCGGCCACGGCGGCCACTTGGGACTCCAAGAGCGCATCGGGGTTCGCCACCGCGAACGCCGTGCACAGGCACGACAGCATGCAGCCCGCACCCGTGATGCGGCCCATGAGCGCGCTGCCGTTGCGGATGGCGAAGGCGCGCTCAGCGTCGGCCACGATGTCGATGGCACCGGTGATGGCCACGACCGCGCTGGTCTTCGCGGCGAAGGCGCGCGCGAACGCGGCGCTCGCGGACAGGTTGCCCTCGGTGACGGCGTCGTCCGGGCACACGTCCACGCCGCGGGTGGAGGCCGCGCCGCCGGCAAGCGCCTTCACCTCGGACATGTTGCCGCGAATGACGGACACGGACAGCCGGTCGAGCAGGTCGCCCGCCGTCTTCGTGCGCAGCGCCGACGCGCCAACGCCCACGGGATCGAGCACGATGGGGTGCCCGAGCTCGCCCGCGCGCTCGCCGGCGGCGAACATGCCCGCGATGGAGCGCTCGTCGAGCGTGCCGATGTTAAGCGTGAGCCCGCCGCAGATGGTTTGGATATCGCGCACGTCGGCGGGCTCGTGGCTCATGATGGGGCTCGCGCCGATGGCCAGCAGCGCGTTCGCGCAGTCGTTCACCGTCACGTAGTTCGTGATGTTGTGCACGAGCGGCGTGGTCGCACGGACGTTATTCAGAGCGTTCTTCAGAGCAAAGGGGGTCATAGTCGTTCTTCTTTCTGATAGTCAGATAATTGCAGGGTAAGGCTGGCACCGCACGGGATCCTTCGACTCCGTGCCTGCGGCGCTCCGCTCAGGATGACAAAGAGGAAGGTTATTCTTGTCCCAAATCAACTGTCAAGCCATCCATGATTTGGTTCACCGTGCGCATGGCGCACATCTCGCCGCACATCGTGCAGGTGCCCTCCGTGGAGGGCGGCGCGCTCTCGTAGAAGCTGCGCGCCTTCGCGGGATCAAGCGCGAGGTCGAACATCTCGTCCCACGCCACGCGGCGGCGGGCATCGCTCATGCGGTTGTCGCGATCGCGCGCGCCGGGCAGACCCTTCGCGATGTCGGCGGCGTGCGCGGCGATCTTCGTGGCCACGAGGCCCTCGCGCACGTCCGCCGCATCGGGCAGACGCAGATGCTCGGCGGGCGTCACGTAGCACAAAAAGTCCGCGCCCGAGGCGGCGGCCACGGCCCCGCCGATGGCGGCCGTGATGTGGTCGTAGCCCGGCGCGATGTCGGTGACGAGCGGCCCGAGCACGTAGAAGGGCGCGTCGTGGCACAGGCGCTTCTCCAGCTTCATGTTGGCGGCGATCTCGTCGAGCGCCATGTGGCCCGGCCCCTCCACCATCACCTGCACGCCCGCGTCCCACGCGCGCTTCGTGAGCTTGCCGATCTCGATGAGCTCGGCGATCTGCCCCGCGTCGGTGGCGTCGTAGGTGGACCCGGGACGCATGGCGTCGCCCAGGCTGATGGTGACATCGTGCTCGTGCAGGATGGCCAGCACCTCGTCGTAGAACTCGTAGAAGGGGTTCTCGTTGCCGGTGGCCTCCATCCAGGCGAAGATGAGCGACCCGCCGCGGCTCACGATGTTCGCGAGCCGGCCCGTCTCGCGAAACGACTCGATGACCCGCCGGTTCATGCCGGCATGCACGGTGACGAAGTCCACACCGTCCTCGGCGTGCGCGCGCACCACGTCGAGGAAATCGGCTGCCGTGATGCCGACGAGCGGCTTTTCCAGATAACCGATGGCGTCGTACATCGGCACGGTGCCGATCATCGCCGGCGACCGCTCGATGAGCGCCCGGCGAAACGCCGCCGTCTTGCCGCTGTTCGACAGATCCATGATGGCCTCGGCGCCCAGCTCCAGCGCCACGTCGACCTTCCTCCATTCCTCGGCTTCGTCGGCGACATCGCCCGAGATGCCGAGGTTCACGTTCACCTTCGTGCGCAGACCGCCGCCCACGCCCTCGGGCGAGAGGCGCCCGTGGTGGATGTTCGCGGGGATGGCGATGCGCCCCGCCGCCACACCTTCGCGGATGAACTCAGGGTCGCGCCCCTCCTTCTCGGCCACGGCGCGCATGGCGGGCGTGATCGTGCCCGCGCGGGCATGATCGATCTGCGTGATAGGTGCAGGATTGCCGCGCGACGCGGCGTTGATCTGCGTCATAGAACTCCCTTCGTTGGCATTACCCATGTCAGGTTCGTCGGGTCGAAGCGTGTGCCGGCGCTTCCTCTCAGCCCGCCCGTCGCCGCAGCGAACAGCGAGCTCCCCGGATATGAGGTTGTGAAAACCTTCGAGCCGATTATACTCCGGCATTCAGCTGCAGGAGTCGTGACGTTCCGATCATTCGTATGAGCGGCTAACGGTAGGGGTTAACCTGTTACGCCAGAAAACCCGGTTCCGATCAAGAAAAGCACAAAGAGCAAAATCGGAATAGCGCCAATGAGCAAACTCGCAAGCCATACCCCTATCCCGAAGCGAAACCCGTCTATGACCCGGATGCCTCGATCCTGATTCTGACCCTGCTCCATCGCAATCCTCCAATCCGTTCCTCTCTCAAATATCCCAAATTGGGATATTTCACTTTATACCATATCGTTTTCCGCGTGGACGCGAACAGGAACAGAATAGTCGGCGATTGCCTGCGGAACATGCGGGTAGAAGCAGGTTTGACGCAGATGCAGCTCTCAGGGCGCTTGGGGAAGGCCCAGTCTTACGTATCGAAGATCGAGACTGGGGAGCGCAGCCTACACCTGCACGAATTGTTCGATTACGCCCATGCGCTCGAAATCCCCCTCGACGAAATCACTTCGACGATAGGCAAACGCCTCGAAAAGCGCTCGTAGCGCCGCACGCCGCACCACATTTCTGGACGGCAGACGCAGCATTATCTCAGCGGATAGAACACGTAGAGGGTGCCCTCCTCTACAGCGACAGTGGCCTCCTCCCCTGTCAACTCGTTCGACAGCCCTCGCGAAGTGCGGTTCGACAACGGCTCGTCGTCAAGAGAGTACGCCAGACCGCGCTCGATGACGCCCTGCGCCATGTCGTTGGCCGACATCACCGAAACCCTGCCCTCTTCCACAGCGGAGGGCAGCTCGAACACGTCGGGACCGGTGAGGAGACGCACGGCGAAGTCGTCGCCGATGCCGGTGACGAGAACATCCCGCTCGGAGAACTTCGCGAACAGCTGCAGATTCGCGATCGTATGGTCGAGCCGGCCCGACAGCGCTCCGTACACCACAAGCTCGCCGTGCCCCCAGTCGACGGCTTTCTCCATGGCGAGCTCCATGTCGCTTTTGTCTTTCTTGACGGGATGGCGCGACACGCGGCGGCATTTCGGCACGTACCCGAGCGAATCGAAGTCGCCCACGGCCATGTCCGGCGCCACGCCGATGCCCTCGAGGTGCGCGAACCCCGCATCGACGGCGATGACGAAGTCGAACGCGCCCGCCTCGCGGCGCGCGACGAAATCGGCGGCGTTGAAATCGGCAGCCCCCACGAGCGCGCAGGTCTTCATCGGCGAACCCCTCTCTCGGAAAGCCGGAAAACGCTTCGCCCGAGACAGCAAGGCGATACGCACCGGCACTCATGCAAAACTCCTGTGATCGGCATCGAATTTTGCCAGAATACCACATGGGCGCCCGAGTGCGAACCGCATCCGGTGAAGAAAGGCATGCGCACGGCAAGCGCGATTCCGAACAGTAACGACCCGTAAAAGACGGCAGAAGAGGATTCTCCTCGCGAACGCGATCCCCGCATGCTAGAATACCGTACGCGAGCGGGCCAGGCGGTCGCGCACTGCGGTGCGAGGAAAGTCCGGGCTCCACAGGGCAGGATGCCAGCTAACGGCTGGGCGGGGCGACCCGACGGACAGTGCCACAGAAAAGGAAACTCCCCCGCGCACGCGCCTCGGCGCAACGCGCGGCGAGAAAAGCTGAAACGGTGCGGTAAGAGCGCACCAGCGCGTCGGCAACGGCGCGGCTTGGAAAACCCCATCCGGAGCAAGCGCAAATAGGAACGCGACACGGTTGCCCGCCGTGCGTTCGGGTTGCGTGCTTAAGGCGTTTGGCGACAGGCGCCTCAGATAAATGGCCGTCCAACGACAGAACCCGGCTTATCGGCCCGCTCGCCCAGACAGCGGCACGACAAAGCAGCGCACTCACTGAAAGGGCCTCCGCGCTTGAAGCGCGGAGGCCCCTCGTTTCGCTGCATGGATCGTCGGCTGCCAGCCGACGAAAGCTAGTCGATCTCTTCGAACTCGAAGGCGTCGTCGGCATCGCCGAAACCGGAAAGATCCTTCTCGACCCCCGAAGGCTTCGGCGTCGCGGGCGCCACGACCGCGCCCGTAGGCGTCTGCGGCGTGGTGTAGGCGCCGGCACCATCGCGGTTGATGGGAGCCTGGACAGGAGAGCCCACTCGACCCGTCGAGGCGTCCTCCGCAGCGGCGCTCGGTCGGGCATGGGCGCTTGCCGACACAGCGGACTGAGCGGGAAGCGACCCGCCGATCTCTGCCAGCTTGCGCGTGGCGTCGCTGATGAAGTCGGTGAGCAGCTCTTGGTACTCCTCGCGCGCGTCCTCGCGGTCATCCTCGAGCTTCTTGATGGCGTCGAGCACCTTCTGCCTCTCGCCCTCGGCCTTGCCCACGATGCGGCTGGCCTCGTCCTCGGCATCTTTGATGGTGGCGGCAGCCTGGGCGTTCGCGTTGGCGATGATCTCGTCGGCAGAGCGCTGGGCGATGATGAGCGCCTGGGCGATCGCGTTGTCGTCGGCCTTCTTGGCCTCGAGCTGGCGCTCGAGTTCGGCGATGCGCTCATCCTTCTCCGCGAGCGCGCGCTCATCGACCTCGGCGACGGGGGCCTCCACGCGCGCCGGCTTGTCGAAGCCGTCGAAGCGGCTGTCATCAAGCTGGTTTTCAAGCTGGGCGATCTGCGCGTTCATGCCGTCGATCTCGTCGGCAACGCGCTCGAGGAACACGTCCACTTCGTCGACGTCGTAGCCCTTGCGGTCGATCGAGAAGCTTTGGTTGTGGATCTCAGCCGAGGTGATTGCCATCTGTCGTCCCTTCGTCCTGTTCGCGTGTGCGCATCTGCGCGAACACGATTCTATGCGCTAAAACAAGCCTATCAGCAAACGTACTCCCAATTGTAATACAAGCAGGGCGATGATGGGAGTGACATCCACCATACCTCCAAGCGGGGGTATCAGCCTTCTGAAAAGGTTGAGGTACGGATCGCACACCTTCGCGAGCACGTTGTTGATGTCGGCCAAGATGCCGCGGTCGGTGGGAAGCCACGACATGAGCACGTACACGAACAGCAGCATGCTGTAGGCGTCGGCAAGCGATACGATGAGGTACTTCAAACTCAGCACGAAACAGGCTCCTTCGGTCTATTCGCGATGGCCCGAAGCCATCACAGCACTCCCTGGTTGCGAAGGCTCGCACGCTCCGTCTCGGTGAGCCCCGAGCCGCGCGCGATGACGAACACCTTGTCGGCCACGCAGTCGACGCTCGCGTCGAGGGCGCTCGACACGCCGAACGAGAAGTCGAGGATGCGCTTCGCCAGCGCGTCGGGCGTGTTGCGCAGCGCGAGCACGACGACGTCCCCGGCTTTGAGCGCCTTCGCGATGCGCTCCACTTCCCCGTAGTTGGCGGGTTTGAGCACCGTGAGCGAGCGCGACGGATCGTGCTTCGCCGACCCGGCCCCGGTGAGCGCCTCGTAGGGATCGAACGAGGCTGTCGCGCCTGACGACGGGGCGCTCGGCGCGGCGACAGGCGCGGACGCGGCAGAGGAAGCCTCCTCGGCCGTGGAGGAGAACAGCGCGTTCAGGCTCTCCGAGCGCTCGCGGGCCGAAGCGGAGGCGGCGCGGGCGTTGGGGGTGTTGGCGGGCGCGGGCACGTCGGCATCGACCATCGTTCGCTCGCGCAACGGGCTTGCGGTCACCCGTCGCGGCGGAAGAGGGTCGCGCGTGAGGCTTTCGGGAACCTGCGTATGGGCGCGCACGTCGTCGATCGAGACGAGCTTCGGAGGGGTCGCCCCCACGCCGCGCGAAGACGAGCGCGCATGGGATGCGCGAGCCGGGCGGGTCGTGACCGGCGCATAGGGATCGTAGCGCGATCCGGCCGCGTCGTCGGCGCGGCCGTCGATCGGCGCGTAATCGTCCCCGTACTCGCCGTAGTCTCCGTAATCCCCGTATTCGCCGTAATCTCCGGCGTAATCATCCCCGTATTCGCCGTAACCGCTGTCGTAGCCTTGGCTCGCATTGGCGAATCCAAGCTTGGATTTGATGCCGTCGAGCACTCCATGCTCCGATTTCTTGATCTTTGGCAGCTCCATACCGTCCCACCTGCTTCGTTTCATCCGGCGGTCGAACCGCCGCTGCGTCTCACGTTGCCAAACCGCGCATGGTCACGGGCGCGGATCCTCGTCGAAGGCGTCATCGAACAGGGCGCGGCCGATGCGCACTATGGTAGCGCCCGCCGAGACGGCCTCGCGCCAATCTTCGCTCATGCCCATAGAAAGTTCATTGAACTGCGCCGCTCGCTCGCCATCGAGACGTACCCTCAGCTCGTCGTGCAGACGCGCAAGCCCCTCGAAGCACTCTCGAGCCGCCGCGCGGTCGCCCTGCGGAGCCATCGTCATGAGGCCGCGCACGCGCACATGGGGAAAGGCCGCGCAATGCGCGAGCATCGCGGGGGCGTCCTCGGGCGCAAGGCCGCCTTTGCTGGCCTCGCCCGACACGTTCACTTCCAGAAGGACGTCTTGGACCTTGCCCGCGCAGACAGCCGCCGCCTCGAGCTTCGCCACATGGCGCTCCTGGAAAAGCGAGTGGACGAGCGTCGAGCACCGCACGATGTCGGGAATGCGCCGCGATTGGATGTTGCCGATGAAGTGCCAGGTCTGCTCTGGGAAGCGCGCGGCCTTCTCCAAAAGGGAGTCGGGACGGTTCTCGCCGAAGTCGTGCGCGCCGGCCTCGATCGCGCGGAAGATCGCGTCTGCGCCCACCGTCTTCGACACCGCCACCACGCGCACCTCGCGCGGATCGCGCCCCGCCTGCGCGCAGCATGCGGCCAGCTCGGCGAGCACGCGGTCGTACCGCTCCTGAAATCCCATGTCACCCCACCTTCCGAAACGCCACCGCGCCGTGGCGTCCGCAAACGCCGCCCTCGGCGCGGAAGGAGAAGTACCTCTCGGGCGCGCATTTCGTGCACGCGTCCGCGCACGCGATGCGCTCGGGAGAAACGCCGGCCGCCGCGAGATCGCGCCTGAGCGCCGCGGACAGATCGACGTGTCGCCCATCGGGGCAAACGACCTCTCCGAAACGCTCGACGAAACGCGCGCGCACGTCCTCGCCCGTCTCGAAGCACCGAGGGCAGATGTGCGGGCCCACGTACACGTTGTAGCCGGCCGCCGCAAAAGCGCCCAGCTTCGCGGCGTCGCGCTCTGCCATCAGGCGCACGGCCTTCGGCGCGATGCCGTTCACGACGCCGCGCCACCCCGCATGCACGACCGCGAAGCGGCCGGTGGGCGACACGACGACAACGGGAACGCAGTCCGCGAAGCACAGAAGCGCCGCCACGCCCGGAACCGCCGCCACTACGGCATCGGCCCCTGCGCGCGCTTGGGCCCGCACGGCCTCCACGGCGTCGGACGCGGCGTCGTCCACCTCCACCACGACGTCGCCATGCACCTGGTTCGGCACGACGAGGGGCAGCCCTTCGCCGCCGAGCGCCTTGAGCGCGATCAAACGGTTGCGCTCGACGGCCCGCGCGTCGTCTCCGACGTGGCCCCCGAGGTTGAGCGAGGCGAAGGGAGGGGCGCTCACGCCGCCCTTGCGACCGGTGAACGCAACGCGCATCCCGACAGCATCGAACAGCGCATCGTCGGTGAGCGCAGGAAGCAGACGCGCGCCGAACCGGCGCGCGCTCAGATGCGGAAGGGGCAAACGATCGATCGCGTCCATGGGACGGGCGTTCGCTACCGTTGGCGCTTGAGGAAGTCGGGGATGTAGTCCTCGTCGGCGAAACGGCCCGAAGCGGATCCGGAGCCCGCGTACGACGAGTACGTCGAAGCGGGGGCCGCCGGGGCGGCGGGCTCGGGTGCGGCGGTCGATGCGAACAGATCCTTGCGCGAGAAATCCATGGAGGACTGCTGCGGGGCGCCCATCTTGAAGCCCGTCGCGATGACGGTGATGCGCACCTGATCCTGCATGCCCTCGTCGATGATCTGGCCGTAGATGATGTTGGCGTTCTCGTCGGCGCACGCCTCCACGGTGCGGGCGGCCGCGTCCACCTCGGTGAGCGTGAGGTCGGGGCCGCCGGCGATGGAGAACAGCACGCGCGACGCGCCGGCGATGGAAGCCTCGAGCAGGTTCGAGTTCGTGGCCTGCTGCGCGGCCTCAAGAGCGCGGTTCTCGCCGGAGGCGAGGCCGATGCCCATCATGGCGGTGCCGGCGTCCTTCATGACCGTGCGGATATCCGCGAAGTCGAGGTTGATGAGGCCGGGGATGGTGATGAGGTCCGTGACGCCCTGAATGCCCTGGCGCAGCGTGTCATCGGCGATGCGGAACGCGTCGAGCATGCTCGTCTTCTTGTCGACGATCTCGAGCAGGCGGTCGTTCGGGATGACGATGAGGGTGTCCACCTTCTGCGACAGAAGGTCGATGCCCTGCTCCGCCTGGTTGCGGCGGGTGCGACCCTCGAACGAGAAGGGCTTGGTGACGATGCCCACGGTGAGCGCGCCGATCTCCTCGCGCGCGATCTCGGCGATGATGGGCGCGGCGCCCGTGCCCGTGCCGCCGCCTTCGCCGGCGGTGACGAACACCATGTCGGCTTCAGCGAGCGCTTCGCGGATCTCCGCGCGGCTCTCTTCGGCGGCCTGGCACCCCACCTCGGGGTTCGCGCCGGCCCCGAGGCCGCGCGTCAGCTCCTCGCCGATGTGGATCGTCTTGTCGGCATCCGACATGAGCAGGGCCTGACGGTCGGTGTTCACGGCGATGAACTCCACGCCGCGCACGCCGGCCTCCACCATGCGGTTCACGGCATTCGTGCCGCCGCCGCCGACGCCGACGACCTTGATGACCGCCAAATGCTCGGAACCTATCTTGTTTGGCATCGTATCCTCCACACCTGCTGCGATTTCAAATGCTGCGTTTCCCTTCGTGGGTACACTCACGTGCGGTTATTGTACACGATGACAAATCATTTGCAAATTGCGCCGCGATAATGAAAACCGCACGTCCACAATACGAAATCAGCGCGCGACGCGGACGGCGGCAAGAGGACGGCGGGCGGGCGGTGCCCCTTCCCCGCCGCATCGCCCAGCCCTCGACATCGTTTCGGCCCGACCCGCTTCGCTCTGGCGCGCCTCCCGCAGACGCGCCGGGAGGCCTACGAAGGGGAGCGCCACGTGGGGCTGTCGACCACGCGCACGTTGATGTAGACGACGTCGGGATGCTCCTCCATGATCTTGAGGCAGACCCGCTCCTTGTCGCGGATGTTCTCGGCCGAGCCGAACACGATCTCGACGCCGCTTTCAAGCGTGAGGGTGGTCGACTCCGTCTCCGTGGCGGCGACGGCGCGCACCTGCCCCGCCAAGTCGGTGGTCATGCCGGCGACGATGGACAGCGCGTTGCTCACGCTCGCGTCGGTGCAGTACGCGCCCACTGCGGGATTCGTCCCGTAGGGAACCTCGGCGATGCGCAGCACGCTCTCGGCGTCCTCGTACACCTTGGGGCTTATGCTCTTGCCGGCCTCAGAATCCTTGTCCGGAATGGGCATGAGCCACATGCCGTCCGAGGCGATGGCCCAATCCTGCGTGGACTCGGCGTTCTCGGTGGGCACCTCGACGACGGCGGCGACGGTGCGCTCGGTGACGGCCAGCTCGAGCGTATGGGGGAACACGCGGCGCACCTCGACGCACTCCACCCAGGCGTCTTTGAGCAAGCGGTCGCGGATGGCACCCGTATCGACGCGCAGAAGCGTCGTGTCGGCCGGCACGGCGGCCAATTCGGTCATCTCGGTGGCGGTGAGGTGCTCCACGCCGCTCACCTGGACGCTTTCGATGGAGAACACGTCGGAGGCGTAAAGCGCCGCGCCGCCCGCCACGAGCGCAAGCAGAAGCGCGCCCGCGATCGAGAGCCGCACGAGATGGCGTCGGTAGGTGCGCTGGGCGCGGGCGTTGCGCTCGGCGCGGTCGAGATCTCCCACGCGCACCGACGACAGGGGCGGGCGCGCCTGAGGCCGCGGCTGCACGCGCCCGTACTCCGCGTTGCGGCGCTTCGGCAGCTGGCCGCCGGGAATGACCCGATAGCCGCTCGAGGAGGCGGGGCGCACGGACGAGGAGCGGGGAGCGGGCGTGCGGGAAGCCCCCCGGGCGCGGGAGGGCGAGGACGCCCTACGCGAACCCGAGGAAGCGGACTTCCGGTTGTAGCTCGATGCCATACGCCTCGTACACCTCACGTTGTGCCAGTTCGATCAAGTCCCTCACGTCGCGGGCGGTGGCGCCTCCCGTGTTCACGATGAAGTTCGCGTGAACCTCCGACACCTGGGCGCCGCCGATGCGGCGGCCTTTGAGGCCCGCCTCCTCGATGAGCGCGCCCGCCGAGCGGCCCTCGGGGTTGCGGAACACGCTGCCGCACGAAGGGCTCGCCTGCGGCTGCGTCTTCTTGCGGCGCGCGTGCGAGGCCTCCATCTTACCGCGGATGAAGAACGGGTCGGCCGGCTCTACGGAAAGTTCGCATTCCACGATCACCTCGTCCGGGCGAAAGGAGGTCTGCCGGTATCCCCATGCGACCTCGTCGCCCGCGCGCCGCATAAGCCCCTCGCCCGGAGAGAGCGTGGTCACCGACACCACCCGCGCGCCGATCCACTCCTCGCGCGTCCCGGCGTTCATGCGCAGCGCCCCGCCCACGGTGCCCGGAGTGCCCACGGCGAACTCGAGGCCCGCGAGCGAGCGCCGAAACGCCTCCTGCACCACCGATGACAGCGGCACGCCCGCTCCCACGCAGAAGCGCTTCGTCTCCTCGTCGAAGCGGCAGGTGCGGAAATCGCGCCCGAGCGTCACCACCACGCCGGGGTAGCCTTCGTCGGCGACGAGCAGGTTCGAGCCGCGCCCGACGGCCGTCCACGGCACGCCGGTGCGTTCACACGTCTCCACGAGGCGCTTGAGCGCGCCCACGGAGCCCACCTGCACGTAGAAGCGCGCAGGCCCGCCGATGCGGTACATGGTGTGGCGGGACATGGGCTCGTTGGGATACACGTCGCCGTCGAACGCGTCGTCGACGAGCAGCGCTTCGAGCTCGGAGGTGTGCCGCGCGGTCATCTCGGCATCACTCCGCGTCGGCGGGTTGCGCGTCCGCAGCCGCCCGGGCGCGCGAGAGCGCGTCGAGAAGCTGCGGGCCGATGGCCGTGACGTCGCCCGCGCCCATGGTGATAAGCAAATCGCCCGCATGAAGCGCGGAGGCCAGGTGCGGCACCACCTCGATGCGGCGCGGCACGTAGGCGGCCTCGGGGTGCCCCGGATGGTCGAGCACCACGTTGAGGAAGGTCTTTCCGCTCACGCCGGGCACGGGCACCTCGCCCGCGGGGTACACGTCCATGAACGTGACGGCGTCGGCCGCGTCGAACGCAGAGGCGAACTCGTCTTTGAGCACTTCGGTGAACAGCGGCGCGCGCGAGTAGCGGTGCGGTTGGAACAGCACGTGCACATGCGCGTACCCGAGGCGCGAGGCCGCCTCGATGGTGGCCTTGATCTCGGTGGGATGGTGCGCGTAGTCGTCCACCACGGTGACACCGGCCGCCTCGCCCACCAGATCGAAGCGGCGCTTGACGCCCGCGAAGCCCGCAAGCGCCTCGGCGGCCGCAGCCGGATCGTAGCCGAGGGCCCACAGAAGCGCGATGACGCCCGCGGCGTTCAAGACGTTGTGCCGCCCGGGGTTCTGCTTGACGCTGCCCGCAACCGAGCGCCCGTCGGGCAGCGAGAGCGCAAAGGAGCTGCCCACCCCGCGCGGCTCGAAAGATACCACGCGCACGTCGCAGCCCTCGCAAAAGCCGTAGGTCACCACGCGCCGACCCGTGGCGCGCGCCACGCGCACAAGCGCCTCGTCCTCGCCGCACACGACGGCAAGCCCCCCGTCCGCGGGCACCGAGCCGATGAACGCCGAGAACTTCTCGTAGATCTCGTCGAGGTCGCGGTAGTGGTCGAGGTGGTCGGCCTCGATGTTGGTCACGAGCACGGCGCGCGGCGAGAGGAACGTGAACGACTTGTCGCTCTCGTCGGCCTCCACCACGTAGTGCCGCCCCGTTCCGGAGTGGGCGTTCGTGCCGTAGGCGCGCACGATGCCGCCGATGAGAAACGTCGGATCCTCCCCCATGGCGTCGAGCGTGCTCGCCAGCATGGACGAGGTCGTGGTCTTGCCGTGCGTTCCGGCGACGGCGAGCGTCTCGAGCCTCGCGCCGAGGTGCGCGAGCATCTGGGCGCGGTGCCAGATGGCAAGGCCGCGCTCGCGCGCCGCGATGAGCTCGGGGTTGTTGTCGAGGATGGCCGTGGACACCACCACCACCGCATCGTCGGCGGCAGGCAGGTTCGCCGCGTCGTGTCCGAGGCGCACGTCGATGCCCGCCTCCTTGAGCTGCTTGGTGTAGCGGCTCTCCTTGAGATCCGATCCGCTCACCCGCATGCCCTGGTCGAACGCCACGCGGGCGATGCCGCTCATGCCGACCCCGCCGATACCGATGAAGTGCACGTGCTCGATACGACCCATGTTCATCCTGTTTCCCTCGGTTCCGTCATATTGCCTCTTAGGCCCATTGTACCCTATCGCCATCCGGATTCGGCTCGCACGGCGCTTCGACGGCGCCTCGGCCAAGATGGCGGCGGGAGGGCCTTCGCCCGCCGCCACCTCGCTCGCGCGGACCGGACCGAACGCGAGCATGCGGCGTCTGCGCGCCCTCAGTGCGCGCCCGCCGCCTTCGCCACCGCATCGGCCAAAAGCGCGGCCGCGTCCCGCGTCTTCTGCGCGCGGGCCGCCGCGGCCATGCGCTCGCGCACGCCCTCGTCCCCCACGAGCGAAAGCAGATGCCGCTCGAACTCGGGGCCCTCCACGTCGGCGTCGGCCACCATGAACGCCGCTCCGGCGCCGACGCACGCGCGGGCGTTCATGGTTTGATGGTCCTCCGTGGCATGGGGGAACGGCACGAGCAGCGCGGGCAGCGCGCGGGCCGATATCTCGGCGAGCGAGGTGGCCCCGGCGCGCGACACGATGGCGTCGGCGGCGGCCATGGCGGCTCCCATCCGATCGGTGAAGCCGTGCAGGTGCCAGTGACGCGCCTCGTCGGGCGAAAGCGAGAGCGCTTCGGTCACGGCATCGAGCTCCTTCGGCCCCGTCACGTGCACCACGTGCAGGTTCGGATGGGACAGAAGCAGCTCCTTGCGCGCGACGACGGCCTGGTTGAGATGGCGCGCGCCCAGGCTGCCGCCCGTGACGAGCAGCATGAGCGCGTCTTCGGGCACGCCGAAGACGGCGCGGCCCTCCGCGCGCGTGGCGTCGAACACGCTTCGGCGCACGGGATTGCCCGTCACCGTCGCGCGCGAGCGCGCATCGCCCGAAAGCGCTTCGGCGGCGCGCTCGTAGGTGAGGCACACTGCCGCCGCGCGCTTGGCCAGGTACTTGTTCGCCATGCCCATGACCGAGTTCTGCTCGTGCACCACGACAGGAATGCCGCGCTGCTCGGCCGCGCGCGCCACGGGAATGCACACATAGCCGCCGAAGCCCACCACCACGTCGGGACGCACCTCGTCGAACCATGCGCGGGCGAGCTTCGTGCTCTTCTGTATCTTCGCGAGGGCCTTCGGCAACGTGAGCAGATGAGCGCGGTCGAACCCCTGCGCCTCGAACGGCGTGAACGGGATGCCCGCCTGCTCGACGAGCCGCGCCTCCACGCCTGTGGGCGTTCCGGCGAAGCGCACGTCCCAGCCGCGGTCGGCAAGCTCCTCGGAAAGGGCGATCGCCGGGTTGATGTGACCGGCGGTGCCGCCGCCGGAAAGCACTGCGAGCATGTTCTACCTCCTGTTCGCGCCCGCCCTGCCCCGCCCGCTGCGGGCCGAAGCGGTCGTGTGTCCTGTGTCGGATGCGGCGCGCACGACACGCAAGTCGGCGCGGCGTCGCTCGTAGATGGTGGGAGCGGCGGCCTCTTTCGACACCGAGAGGATGAGGCCCACCATCGCCAGCGTGGCGATGAGCGACGAGCCGCCGGACGAGACGAACGGCAGCGGCTTTCCCACCACGGGAAACCACCCCACCACCATCGCGATGTTGAGGAACGCCTGGAACGCGATCATGATGGTGAGGCCGCCCGCCACCATGGTGCCGAAGTTGTCGGTCGCCGAACGCGCGATGCGCATCCCGGCATAGAGGAACAGCGCGAACAACGCGATCACGACGAGCGCCCCCGCAAGCCCCAGCTCCTCGGCGATGATGGCGAAGATGAAGTCGGTGTCGGACTGGGTGAGGTAGAGGTATTTCTCATGCGAGTTGCCCAGGCCCACGCCGAACAGGCCGCCGCCGGCGATGGCGTAGAACGAATGGATGAGCTGATACCCCTTGCCGAACCCCCCCTCGCCGTCGTTCCACGGGTTCAAAAACACCATGAGACGCGACATCCGATACGGCTCGGACACGACGCCCACGACGCCCACCGCCACCACCAAACCCGCCACGACGGCCATGGTGCGCGCCGGCACCTCCCCCAGCCACATGACCGCGAGGATGCCCATGACGCAGATCATCGCCGTGCCGAGGTCGGACTGCTTGGCCAAGATGAGCAGGATCGGCGCAAGGACGAGCACGAAGATCTGGACGAAGAACGCGCGGAAGGTCAGCACGCCCTCGCGCAGATCCGCGAACAGGCGCGCGCCCACGAGCACGAGCACGATCTTGGCGAACTCCGACGGCTGGAGGCTCGCCGAGCCGAGCACGAGCCAGCGTCGCGCGCCCCACTCCTCGTCGCCCACCCCGATGAACATCGTGGCCACGAGCAGGATCGCCGCAAGACCCCACGCCACGTACACGAAAGGGCCGCGCCAAACCGAGCAGGGCAGAAACTTCCAAATGGCCGCCGCAAGCACGAGGCCGGCCACGGCGTAGCGCACTTGCCCGAGCACGTCAGCCATGGGGTTGGCCGCATCCGGCGCATCGGCGTTCGCAAGCGTGATGACCGACGAGGTGGAGTAGATCATGACGAACCCGATGAGGACGAGCGCGAGCACGCTCAAAAGCATGATGATCCGGGGGGCCATGATGTGCGCGGGCGTCTCCCGCTTCGTGCGCGTCCAAGCCATGCGAGCCCCTAGCGAGCGCCCGCCGCGCGCTCAGAGACGAGGGCCTTGAACGCGCGTCCGCGCTCCTCGAACGAGCCGAACTCATCGAAAGACGCGCACGCCGGAGACAAGAGCACGACGCCGTCTTCCGGCGCGAGCGCAAGGGCCGCATCGAGCGCGTCGGCCAGGTGCCGAGCGCGCGCGACGGCGAACCCCTCCGGAGCCTTCGCGGCGGCCGCCTCGAACGCCGCCGCGATGCGCTCGCCCGCCGCCCCGAAGCACACGACGGCGCACGCGCGCGCATGCGCGGCCTCGACGAGCGGGCCGAGATCGGTGCCTTTGTCCTCGCCGCCGAACAGCGCCACGGGGCGCGCCTCGGGAAACGCTTCGAGCGCCTTGAGCGCGGCATCGACGTTCGTGGCCTTAGAATCGTTGTAGCAGCGCACGCCCGCGACGGCGCCGCACGGCTCGATGCGGTGCTCGAGCGGCGCGAACGTGCGCAGGTGCGCGGCCACGTCGCGCGCATCGACGCCGAGCGCGAGGGCCGCGGTTGCCGCGGCGAGCGCGTTCGCGACGTTGTGGCCTCCCTTGATCTGCAGCTCGTCGGCACGGACCACGGCGTGCTCCACCCCTCCGAGCGCCACGCGCAGCACGCCGTCGCCGTCGACGAACGCGGCGGCGTCGCTGCCGCACGCGGCGCGCATGTCGCCGCCAAGGCCCGCCGCCGTGCCCACCGGCACGTACGCGAAGCCGCGCTCATGCGCGTCGAGCGCGCGCAGCCGGCGCACCTCGGCGCGCACGACGTCGTTGGTCGCGTCGAGCACCGCCACGGACTCCGGCACGTGCGCCAGGTTCGTGAGCAGCCCGAGCTTCGCGTCGCGGTACGCCTCGAAGCTGCGATGCCAGCTCAGATGGTCGGGCGTGATGTTGAGCAGGACGGCCACGTTCGGCGCGAAGAGCCTCGTGGAAGCCAGTTGGTACGACGACACCTCGGCCACGTACACCTCTGTGCGGCCCGCGCCCACCGCCTCGATGCACGGATCCCCGATATTGCCCACGGCCGCGGCGGCCAGCCCTGCGCCCGAAAGCACGTGCGCGGCAAGCGCGCAGACCGTCGTCTTGCCGTTGGTGCCCGTCACCGCCACCCAGCGGCTCTCCTTCGAGCTTTCGCGCCAAGCGAGCTCCACCTCGCTCACCACCTCGGCCGACACGGCCGCGGCGGCCTGGTAGAACGCCGAGAACTGCGAGATGCCGGGGCTGGCCACGCACAGATCGAACGAGCCGCCCGCCTCGGCGGCCAAAACGCCAGGGGCGTCGTCCTCGAACGCGACGAGCGCGCCGGATGCGCGCGCCGCGTCCGCGAACGCCTCGGACGCCTCGGTGCGCGCGCCCGCCGCGATGGCCAAAGCCTCCACGCGCCCGCCCAGAAGCGGCAGAAGGTACGCCACGGCGGCGCGCCCGCTCTTTCCCAAGCCCAAAACGAGCACGCGCCCCAGATGGCGCGGCGCGTGCTTCCTCCCCTCGATGAGAGCGCTCTTCTCCACGTCACGCCACCGCCATCAGCGTCTCGGCAAAGTAGATCGAGAAGCCCGTCGCGGCCAGCACGCCGGAGACGATCCAGAAGCGCACGACCACCTTCGTCTCGCTCCATCCCTTCTTCTCGAAATGATGGTGCAAAGGCGCCATGAGGAAGATGCGCTTGCGGGTCTTTTTGTAGTAGAGCACCTGGATCATCACGGACAGGGCCTCGGCGACGAACAGGCCGCCGATGATGAGCGAGACGAACTCGGTCTTCGTGAGCACGGCCAAGCACCCAAGCGCCATGCCGAGCGCAAGCGACCCGGTGTCGCCCATGAAGATGTCGGCCGGAAACGAGTTGAACCACAGAAAGCCGATGCACGCCCCCGCGAGCGCCGCCGCGATGATGGCGGGCTCGAGCATGTCGGAGCGGTACGCGATGGCCGCCATCACGATCATCACGATCATCACCGTGCCCGCCGCCAAGCCGTCGAGGCCGTCGGTGAGGTTCACCGCGTTGCACATGCCCACGAGCAGGATGTTCATGAACAGCAGGTACAGCCACGGGATGGCGATGCCCTCGCCCACGGGCACGACGGTGGTGAGGATGCCGAAGTCGAGCGTGACGACGAAGGGTATCTCCACAACAGGCTCGACGCCCAGCAGGTTCACCGAAACGAGGACGAACGCGCTGGCCACAGCCACCTGGCCGACGATCTTCGCCTTCGGCGTGAGGCCGAGCGAGCGCTCTTTCACCACCTTCGACGCATCGTCAATGAAGCCGAGCAGCCCCGTGAGGACGATCGCGCCCAGAAGCACGAACGTCTCGGGAGTGGGCTTGCCCACGAACAGCGCCACCGCCACCACGGCCACGAGCATGATGACGCCGCCCATCGTGGGCGTGCCCTGCTTCACCAGGTGGCTCTCGGGGCCGTCGGCGCGCACCTGCTGGCCGATGTGGCTCGACTTGAGGAACCTGATCCACACCGGCATGAGCGCCATCGTCAGCACGATGGCCGCCACGATGGCGAGGAACACGAGAAACGTCGGATAGTGGGAGAATATGGAAAGCATCAGTTGACCAGCCCTTCGACCACGCGCTCAAGCCCCATGAAGCGGGACGCCTTCACCAGCACGGCGTCTTCCGGCTCGACGCAGACATCCAAATCGCCGAGCGCATCGGAGATCGACTCGGCGCGCACGATGCGCCCGGCGTCCATGCCGGCGCGCTCCGCGCCGTCGGCGATGATCCGGGCGAGCTCGCCCACGCACACGAGACGGTCGAGCGGCAGCGCGGCGGCGTGCTCCCCGACGCCCGCATGGCAGGCAGCTGCGAAATCGCCCAGCTCCCCCATGTCGCCCAGCACGGCGATGCGCTTTCCCGGCACGTCAAGCGCGCAGAACGTCGTCAGCGCGGCGCGCATGGAGTCGGGATTGGCGTTGTAGGCGTCGTTCACCACCGTGAAGCCCCCGCGGGCGCGCAGCACCTCTTGGCGGCCCGCCTCGGGAAGCGACTTTGCGAGGGCGCGCGCGACAGTGGCGAGATCCATGCCGAAGGCGCGCCCCACCGAAGCCGCCGCGCAGGCGTTCGCCACGTTGTGCGCGCCGCGCAGACCGAGCGCGCATTCCTGCCGCTCCACCGCCAAGTCGTCCGGCGCGTCGGGCGGCCAGCCCTCCGAGAAGCCGCGGGCGCACAGGGTGAAGCGCGGCCGCCCCTGCTCGTCGAGCGACACGTCCTCGGCCCACACGGCCGGTCGACGCCGCCAGTCCGAAACGTCGCACCCTGCGGCATCGTAGGCGCCCGAGCCGTCGAAGCACACGGCCGTGCTCGGCCACCTCTCCAGATCGGAGCATTCGTACACGAAATCGGACATATCGTCCGCCCCGTTCAGAAACGCCATGCCCGACGCGGCGGGCAGCGAGAGCAGAAGCTCGGCCTTGGCGCGCGCGATGTTCTCGCGGCTGCCCAGAAGCTCGATGTGGCTCTCGCCCACGTTCGTGACCACGCCCCAATGGGGGCGCACGAACGAGCACAGCTGCGCGATCTGGCCCGCGCCGCGCATGCCCATCTCCACCACCACGGCCTCCGTCTCCGGATCTGCGGCCAAAAGCGTCTTGGGCACGCCCAGCTCGTTGTTCTGGTTGCCCTTCGTGGCGACGACGGTGTGCGCCGCGGCCAGCACGTCGCGCACGAGGTTCTTCGTCGTGGTCTTGCCCGTAGAGCCGGTGATGCCGATCACACGGCCCTTGAGGTGCCCGCGCCACTCGCGCGCCAGGTCCGTGACGGCGTGCGCCGTGTCGGGGACCTCGATGACGGCCGCGCCCAGCTCGCGCGCGAGCGCGAGCACTTCGGAGGGGAGCGGCTGCATGACGAGCGCGCACACGGCACCCGCGCGCAGGGCCGCGGCCACGAAGTCGTGGCCGTCGACGCGCTCGCCCGGCAGCGCCACGTACGCGTCGCCCGGCTTCACCTCGCGCGAGTCCCAGGCAAGGCCCGTGGCCAGCACGCGCGCATCCATCGGCTCCACCGCGAACTGGCCGCCCGTGCACGCCGCTATCTGCTTCTCGTTCAAGCGCATGCTAGCGCCCCTCTTCCGCTGGCTTTTCCCCATCGCCCGCGAGCCCGTCGAAGCCGGCGCGGACCCCCGCCGCATCGCTTCCGAAGGCGCGCTCGAGCTCTTCGGCGGCGACCACGCGGTCGTCGAAGCTGAGCACCCGATCGCCCACGAGCTGGTAGTCCTCGTGCCCCTTGCCCGCGATGAGCACCGAGTCGCCGGGGCACGCGAGCGCGACGGCGCGCGCGATGGCGCGGCGACGGTCGGGCTCCACTTCGAAGCGGCCCGCGCCCGCGCCCATGCCGCTCACGACGTCCTCGATGATGGCGCGCGGATCCTCGGTGCGGGGGTTGTCGCTCGTCACGATGGCGCGGTCGGCCGCGAGGGCGGCTTTGCCCATGATGGGCCGCTTGCTGGCGTCGCGATCGCCTCCGCAGCCGAACACGCAGATGGTGCGTCCGGGCGTGAGCGCCATGATGGACGAGAGCGCCTTCTCCAGCGCGTCGGGGGTGTGGGCGTAGTCCACGAACACGCTCACGCCGCCGTCGCAAACGGCGCTCACGCGCTCGAGGCGGCCGGGAATCTGCGGCGCCTCCTCGAGCGCCTCCACGATGACCTCCGGCGGGATGCCCAGCTGCAAGCCGATGCCGAACGCGCACATGACGTTCTCCACGTTGAACCGCCCCACGAGCGGGTAGTCGAACGCGTAGCGGCTGCCGCGCACGTCGAGCGCGAGGGAGGTGTGCGTGGGCGCGTACGCCACGTCTGCGGGGTGTATCTGGGCAGACGGGTCGAACCCCGTCGTGACCACGCTGTCCTCGGCCACCGAGCAGCGGCGCAAGAGCTCCTTGCCCCACTTGTCGTCGATGCAGATGACGCGTTTGGCGGGATAGTCTTTCGAGAACAGGCGTGCCTTGGCCTCGAAGTACGCCTCGAACGTGTGGTGGTAGTCGAGGTGGTCTTGCGTGAGGTTGGAAAACGCCGTCACCGCGAACCGCGTGCCCCACGTGCGCTCCAGATCGAGCGCATGCGAGCTCACCTCCATGGCCACCGTGTCGCAGTGCGCGTCGCGCATGCGGGCGAACAGCCGCTGCAAGTCGGGCGACTCGGGCGTGGTGTGCTCCGACTTCTCCCGCACGTCTCCGATGCAGATGCCCACCGTGCCGACGACCCCCGTGCGCTTGCCCGCCACACGCGCGATGTGTTCCACGAGGTAGGTCGTGGTGGTCTTGCCGTTCGTGCCGGTGACGCCCACGAGCGCGATGCCCGCCGACGGATGGTCGTAGAAGTTCGCGGCGGCGACGGCCATGGCCTTGCGCGTGTCCTTCACCACGACCTCGGTCACGTCGGTGGCGTCGGCCAGATACACCTTGCGCTCGACCACGAGCACCTTCGCCCCGCGATCGATGGCGTCCTGCGCGAACGAGTGTCCGTCGGCCGTGAAACCCACAATGCAGAAGAACGCATCGCCCGGCTGCACCCGGTCGCTGCGGTAGGCGATGCCGCCCACCTCGTCGTCGGCGTTTCCGATGATGGTGCAGTCTATGCCCGCGAACAGTTCCGCGCACGTCTTTCCCATGGCGTTTCCCTCACTCCGGATAGATGTCGAAACGGTCGATGGCTGCTGTCATTATATCCTTAAACATCGGCGTGACCACGTTGTCGATGGGAACCTCGTTGGCACCCACAAAACAAACCAATTGGCTTGAGGAGTTGGCCAGAAAACCGGTGAAGGCCAGGTTGTACACGCCCTTGCGATAGCCGCCGTTCTCCATATCGTATATCTCGGCCGTGGAGGTCTTGCCGGCCACGTCGAAGCCCTCGATGGCGGCGGCCTTGCCCGTGCCGTCGGTGACCACCGTCTCGAGCATGCTCGTCATCGTGGCGATGGCCTCCTTGTTCTCGATGACCTGCTCGGTGGCGTACTCGGGCGTCTCGCCGCTTTGGGGTTTCGAGAGGAGGAAGTGCGGCGTGCACTCCACCCCGTCGTTCACGAGCGCGCCGTAGAAGCGCGTGATCTGCAGCGGCGTGAGCGAGATGCCCTGGCCGAAGCTCACGTTGTAGGCCTGCACCTTGCTCCACTGGTCGAAATCTTTCAGCAGGCCCAGAACATCGGTGCCTTCGTCGCCCTCGCCCGGATAATCGACGCCCGTCTTCTCGTGCAGGTTGTACGCGAGGATATGGTCGTACAGCTCCTCGAAGCCCATTTGCTCGGTGGCAAGCGATATGCCCACGTTCGACGATTGGTCGAGGATCTGGCGCAGCGTGAACGTCGCGTCGCCGCGCTCGTGCGCGTCGGAGATGGTGTAGCCGTCGGCGGTGATGCTCGCCGGACAGAACAGCTCGTCGTCGGGCCCCATCGTCTTAGTCTCGAGGATGGCCATCGTGGACACCGACTTGAAGATGGAGCCCGGTTCGAACAGATCGGTCACGCATTTGAGCTCAGGGGCGTCTGCCTCCATCTCCGTTCGGTCCGTCGGATCGAGCAGAGGAAGCGACGCAGCCGCGTATATCTCGCCCGTGCCGCCGTCCATGACGATGGCGCTGCCGCCGTTGGCCGTGAGGCCCTCTTGGTCGGCCTCCAGGCGCTCCTCCACGGTTTGCTGCAGCTCGATGTCGATGGAGATGATGATGTCCTCGCCGTCGACCGCCTCCTTGGACTCGCGCTTGCCTCCGGGGATGGGCGTGCCGTCGGTGGCGCGCTCCTCGCGCGTGTAGCCCGCCTCGCCCGCAAGCACGTCGTCGTAGTACAGCTCGAGCCCGGTTGCACCCACATAGTACTCGCGGTTGTTCTCCGTGTCGACTTCCAGGTTGCACAAGCCGATGACCTGGCCGCCCACGCGGCCGTTGGGGTACTCGCGCCGCCACTCGGTTTTGTAGCGGATGCCGAAGTCCATGCCCTCGCGCTCGCCGCCCTCGGCCGACAGCTCGGCCGTGCGCTCCCGCAAGCGCTCGCCCACCTCCACGTCGGCTTGCTTCTCCACGAGCGCGTAGCGCGTGTTCGCCATGGTCGCGGCCTCGAGGTAGTCCGACTTCTCGCCGCCGAGCACCTCGGCGAGCACTTCCGCGGTGGCGTTCGCGTCGTCCACCTCGACAGGATCGACGTAGATGGTGGTGGACTCCACGGAAGTCGCAAGCACCACGCCGTTGCGGTCGTAGATGGTGCCGCGGCGCGGCTCGACCCAATCGTAGGCCATGCGCGCGTCCTCGCCCTCTGCGGACAGCGCGGGCGCAGCAATCACCTGGAGGTACCCCAGGCGCAGCAGGAGCAGCACCGCGACGGCGGCGAACACGAGGATGGGTATGAACGGACGGCTGGAGTCGGGATGGGGCGCGCCTACGAAGGAGCTTGCGGACACGCGAGGCGACCAGGCGGGGCGCGGGGCGCGAGCGCGACGGGGGGCTTCCGCGCGAGCGCCTGTGCGCGCCGCGCGCGCAGAGCGCGCACGGGACGACCGGGATGAACGGGCCGAGGAGCGGGAGCTTCCCCGACCGCGAGCGGGCCGCGCGCCCCTCGACTTGTGATCCTTGTCGACCACGGCGCCTACGCCTTGGAGCCGGACGCGTTTTCCACGCTCTGCGAAAGGGACAGCGCGCCGGAATCGTCGGTGGCGACGACGTCCTCCTCAAGCTCGATGACGCCCGACGACTCGGGAGCCGCCATGCCCAGCTTGCCCGCGCGCTGCTTCACCGTCGTCGGATTGGACAGCGCGCTTTGGGACACTTCGAGCTGCGCGCCCTGGGAGCGGGCGTCGCCGATCTGCTGGGACAGCTCGTTGGCCTGCATGGTGGCCGACAGCGTCGCGGACGCCAAGCCGATGCGCGCGAACGCCACGAGCGCCACCGCCACGAGCACGACGGCGGCCATCTTCGCGAGGAAGACGATTCCCGGGGAGAGGGTCGGGGCCTGGGTGCGCGAACCGCGGCCGACAACGACGTCGATGCGCTCGCGCGGAGCGCGTTCAAAGGAACGTTCGGGATACTGCGAGTATGCCGGCTGCGCGCTCATGCCCAACCCCCTTTCTTCGTATCGGATGCGTGTGGCGGTCGTGTGCGGTGCGGCGATGTATTCTCTTGCGCGCCGAAGGCGGTAGGGCCGCTCAGCGCTTCTGCGCGACGCGCAGTTTGGCGCTGCGCGCGCGGGGGTTGCGTTCGATCTCCTCCGCGCTCGGAAGGATCGGCTTTCTCGTGACGATGTCGAGCACCGGCGTTTTCCCGCACGAGCACACCGGCAGGTCCGGCGGGCAGGTGCAGCGGTTCGCGAACCGCGCGAACGTCTCCTTGACGATGCGATCCTCAAGCGAGTGGTAGCTGATCACCGCGAGCCTGCCGCCGGGGTTGAGCCAGCGCACGGCCGCGTCGAGCCCCCTCTTGAGCACGTCGAGCTCGCCGTTCACCTCGATGCGAAGCGCCTGGAACGTGCGCTTCGCCGGATGCCCTCCCGCTCGGCGGGCCGAGGCGGGAATGGCGGCCTTGATGACGTCCACGAGCTGCGCGCTCGTCTCGATGGGAGCGTTCTGACGGGCGCGCACTGCGAAATCGGCGATGCGGCTCGCCCACTTCTCGTCCGAGTAGGCACGGATGATCCGAGCGAGATCTGCTGCGTTGTAGGTGTTGACGATCTCTGCTGCGGTGAGGGTCTGTTTACCCGGATCCATCCGCATATCAAGAGGCCCGTCCTCTTTGAAGGAGAAGCCTCGAGACGGCGTGTCGATCTGCACCGAGGACACCCCGAGGTCGAACAGCACCGCGTCGACGCCGGGGACCTCCGCGCCGAGAAGCGCTTCGTCCATGTCCCCGAAGTTGCCGCGCACAAGCTCGATGCGCGGGCTTGCGTCCTTCGGCAGCGTCCCGAGTTTGCGGCGGGCGGCGGCAAGCGCCACCTCGTCCTGATCGATGCCGATGAGCGTGCCCGCGCTTCCAAGGCGCTTGGCAGCTTCGAGGGAATGCCCTGCCCCGCCGAGCGTTGCGTCCACGAACGTGTGCTGGGTTTGAAGGTTCAGATGTTCGAGGCACTCGGCGAGCAGGACGGGTGTATGCCGGTATTCGCTTGTCATCGCGCTCACGCCTTACGACTTCTTGAAGAGAAGGCCAAGATCGACCTCGTCGTCTTGCTCGTCGTAGCGCTTCGCGTCCCAGACCTCGAAATAACCCGTGTTGCCCACCACGACGACGTCCTTGCCGATGCCGGCGGCGGCGCGCTGGTCGGCGGAGAGCATGATGCGCCCTGCCGCGTCGATGGACACGTCCACCGCGCGCGACTTGAGCTTGCGGCGCAGCCTGACGTGCAGGTCGTTCGACGAGTCGAACTTCCCGAACGCGTCCTCGAACACGCCCGCCACCCACGCGTTGAAGCCGTCGGGCTCGAACACGTAGAGGCATTCGTCGTCGGGATGGCGGGTTACCACCAGGTCCGTCGAAAGCACCTTGCGAAACGACGCGGGAAGCGACATGCGGCCCTTGGCGTCCACCTTGTGGCGGTACAGCCCGTTGAGATCGACGACCTTGTTGACGTCCTCCGCCATGCCTCCCTTTCCGCCGTCATACGCACGGCCCTTTCGGTGTTTGAGATTTTATCCCACTTCGCCCCACTTCGCAACAAATATCGAGCGTTTGGCCTGTTTTCAACCGTTTCGAAACCCACCATTCGCCCACTCGTCAACCCACTTCGCCCCACCCTGAGCAAACCGCGCCCACATGTAGGCCGAGAACGCGGAACGAAGCACAAGATATGGGCCGCCTCGCAGACGGTGGGACGAAGTGGGAGAGTTGTGCGGAATCTGTGGCACCGATCGACGGGGCGCGGCGAGACGGCTGGGCAGCGGGAGGAAGGTGACCAAGGTCCAAACCGAGGCGCGGAAGAGGGCTGGCGCCCGTCCGCGACGGGCGCGCCACCCGAATTTCAGAGGCCTACGGAGGCGACGAAAAAAGACCCGCAATTTATAAGTCAAGGAGCAAACCCGAGATTTTCGATAGGAGCCTTGAGAAGTGGGTATGGGACGGAGGGGGTAACGGGGGCCGAGCGGCGCGCCACCCACCTTTTCATCGGATCGAGCCACGCTCCTTCGTTTTGGACATGCGGCAGAGCCATCTGCTTTCGACGCTGCGAACCTGCGAAAAAGACGGTCGCCCGAAGCCAAGGAGCCGCTTCAAAGGTTTCGAATAGGCGCTTCAACGACCGAACGCCAAAGAGCGCCTGACAAACGAATAAAGGAGGAGCATCGATGCGGAACCGACCTTCGTGCACGAAATTCCGCGCTTTTTGGCCACGGAACCGCGTTGGGGGTGCGGACAAAAAGTTGGACACTCCGGTGTCCGGATTGGAGTCCGCATGTACCCGTTGGAGACCAGGGAGCTCGCCGTGGAGGCCGTCGCGGCGGGGTTCAGCCTGACCGAGGCGGCCGAG